>NZ_QHHZ01000009.1:0-469435 GCF_003947315.1 Nonomuraea sp. WAC 01424 | reverse complement strand
CGGTTACACGCCACAGCCCACCGGACTCCGCCTGGCAACCCCCACCGAGTTCATCCAGCACGCAACTGACATCGGCGCGCTCACACCAGACCAGATCAACCCAGCATGTTATTGATCGGCAAGCCCTTAAGGACTTTGAGCGGCTGTCAACAGGGGTTCGGTGAGGACGTCGATGTTGATGGCCGCTCGGTGGTCGGTACGGTCGAGGTTGCCTTTGGCCCGGTGCCTGGAGATCGCGCGCTTGACGATGCGCGGGCTGATGCGGGCTCGTCGGGCGGGCGAGAGATCGTAGATTTCCTGCTGGACGCCCACCGGGTGCGGGCGCGCAGGACCCGGATGCCCGGGAGGGTCGGCCTCACTTCGAGGTAGGTCGTTTCGATCTCCCAGCGCCGGTGACAGAGCGTGACGATGTCGCGGGCGGGACAGGCGAACCTGGCAGGCTGTCGGCCCAACGGAGATCCAGTTCTTCGACGGATGATTGTGGAAGATCACCCGTTCTGCTGGATCTCCGTTCTCATGTCCCCGGGATCGGCCGAACCCCTGGACATACCCGCCGTCACCCTTGACTTCCCGGCATTGGGATCAGTGCCTATACCGCGCAGCCCGGGCGAAGCCGCCGAGAAGATCCGTCATCTCAGCAATTGTGATTGAACGAGTGGCGGCAACGCTCCGGATGCCGTGAGTGGTCGGTGTGGGAGTTGGCCTCGTGCTGCAGTCGCGCTCCCAGGTCTGGATGTGAACCGCTGATCAGCGGATCGCCACCCTGAAGAAGCGCGGCCGGTAGATGCCCGGGTCGCGATAGTGGTCGGCGTCGTCCTGAACCCGGTTGTCCATGCTGTTGACGTTGTAGGAGATCAGCAGCGAGTCCTCGGTGCTCTGCTCGAAGTGCACGTGCGGGTTATAGGAGATGATGTCGCCGTCGAGGTAACTGCCGAGGGGACCGGGCTCGGGCATCCGGTAGACGTAGGTCTTGTTGGTGAAGCCGTCGAACGGATCACACGAGGTGAAGGCGTTGATCAAGCCGCTGAACGCTTCCGTGCTGTCCTGGCTGACCATGAGGAACTGGCCCTGCCACGGGGTGACGCTGTATTCGTTCGCGATGCCGGTCAGTGTTTCCCCGGCGTGCTCCTCCACCTCGGTCCAGCCCCACGAGGTGTAGTACTGCCATCTGCCGTTTCGCAGGTCGTCGCCCCGGACGCGAGCGACCTTCATCTTCTTGTTGATGGGGGCGTCCGACACCCCGTAGATGTAGGTGTAGCCGTCGCCGCTGCGGCTCGCGGGCAGGATCGCCGACCCCCAGGCGACGCCGGCGTGCGAGGGCATCGTAGTGAGGCTCTGCGGCTTGGTCAGGTCACTCAGGGAGAAGGTGGCGACCACGTTCTGGTCGAAAGCGAACGGCATCGGGCCGGTGCCCTGTCTGCGGTACCTGTTGAACATCACCTGCAGCCGGTCGCCGGTGATGAAGCCGTCGCCGCTCCAGTACCAGTGCGTGTCGTCCGGCGGCGGTAGGAGCGCCTTGGGCGCCGAGGCCGTGCCGCCGTGCACGGTGGTGAGCTTGTTCCCGTCCTGAATGACGAACGAGTTGTTGATCACCTTGGCGCTCGTGGGCCTGGTGCCGTTCGCGTTGAGCGGCCCCAGGAAGGTGTCGGAGAAAAGCCAGAGCGTGCGGCCATCGGGCATCCTCATGGAGTAGGTCGAGTCGCCGCCGGTCCAGCCGTCCGGTGTGGCGGCGGCGTAGGCGTTGAACGTGTCGACCGGGGCGGCGTCGAGCTGGGGAGGCCCGATCACGGGCGGGCGCAGGACGCAGGTGCGGCGCTTGAGCGGGACGTAGTTGTCGACGGACCAGATGGGGTTGGTCGAGTCGTTCTTCGCGGCCGTGGTGGAGGTTCGCAGATCGAGGCGGGTCTTGACCAGTGTCGCCACCATCGGATAGCGGAAGTTCTCGATCTGCACCTCTCCCGTGGAGGAGGGTGCCCGCACGTATTGCGCCGTCGGGTACTCCGGCATCGTCCCGGAGCCCTTTCCCGCCTGCGCCCACACCAAGACGCTCCACGTGACGCGCGGCACCGGCTGGCCGGGCAGCACGCTGAACCCCTTGATCGTGAGTGTGGCGGGCGCCGCCCCCTGCTCGGCCGTGAAGTCGGTGTAGGAGCTCCCGCCTGGTGACAGCAGGCCGCTGGCCACCTGGTTGTAGCCGACGAACGCGGCCTCCGACCTTCTCATGGGGCGGGCGCCGCCGAGCGAGTCCCCTTCGGTTCCGTCCTCCACCGCGAGCGTGCTTCGCCACAGGGCGACGTCGGGATCCCGGTAGCCCATCGCCTCCAGCCCGTACTGCGGGGCGGCCAGGCGGTAGTTGGCGATGGCGAAGGTGTGCAGCAGCACGTTCAGGTCACGCCCGCCGAGTGAGGCCCGAATGGCGGTGATCGGTGAGGACTCGGCACTGCGGATGTGCTCCCAGGTGCTCCGCACGAAGTCGGGGCCGATCTGTTCTGTCAGGTAGAGGGGCAGTAAGAATGCGCCGTACTGGCGTGGTTTGCCCAGGCCGTCCCAGGCGTTCAGGGCCAGCATGGGTTTGGACAGGAAAGCGCCCACCTTACTCGCGTACATGTCTCGCTGAGAGGGGTAGGGCACGTGCGAAGGGCTACGGAGGTAGGTCTGATGGGTGGCCCATTCCGCGGTCGCCTCCATCCACCAGTTCATCGACCCGAACTCGTCCGTGTCGGTGTACTGCCGGTAGTAGGCCAGGGCCACCTTCCCGGCCTTCCAATAGGAGTACTGGAACACGTGGAACAGTTCGTGGCGCGGAAGATAGTCGTATGAGATCGGCTCGGACGGGTCGATTGGTATCAGGATGGTCGGCAGGAAGTTGTAGCCGATCGGCAGTGTGAACGGGGCCTTTATCTTGGAGAAGCAGATCCATTCCTTCACGGGGTCGCAGATCTGGTCGGTTCCGATGAAGATGGCGTGCGGCACCGCCGGAATGTTGGAGATCTCGAAGCCCATCGAGCGATACGTCTTGGCCGAGATGGAGACGGCGTCGAGCATGTCCTGTATCGCGGTCGGTCGTCCGCTCGGCTCGGCCGGGGTGGGAGCCACCTCGCCGGCGCCGATGTTGTAGAAGATGACGAAGTTATCGACGTTGGCCCAGCAGTGGTATTTCTTGAACAAGAACTGGTACGGCTCGTCGTGCGTGCAGTCGAAGAAGGAGTTCTCGTTACTCGGCGGGCCGGGCGGTGACAGCACCTGCCTGGCGGCGCCGGAGGCTTTCGCCGACATCGCGGACAGATAGGTGAGATAGGCCTCGGGGCCCGCCGACAGCGGGCCGGTCGGGCGCAGCCGCGCCGGAACCTTCTCGGGTGCGGTCACTGACGCCACACCGTACCTGATCATGTCGTCGACCGACAGGTCGCCGGCCTGGTAGGCGCTGACGATCCTTTCGTTCGGCCCGAAGATGTGAGCTTCAGTGGCTGACTGAGCTGGGCGAGAAAGAACAATCATGGGCAGGAGTAGAGCCAGCAGACTCGCTATGACAGCGCGTATCATGCGCGGAGTATCACAGGATCTTGAGGCTCGCGATAGATCGCCGAGGGATCGTCCGCCACGATCCGGGCATGGATCCGGAGCCCTATCGGGAAGAGCCGCCCCTCCCAGATGTCGACATCTTTCTGGTGGCCCCCCGCCTATCCGCGTGGACCAGGACATGGGCTCGTCGAAGGAGGTCGGTCGTCGCCGTCCCTGCGCAGGTCGAGCAGCGCAAGGGTCATTGAGAGGGCGGTTGAGAGCATGAGCGACTCCACGGAGCCAATCTGGCGGATAGCCCCGTCGTCCCATGCCACTTTCCTCTCATCAAGGGGCACAAGAATCCAGTAATCCACCTCCACTCAACCCGGGGCACACCATGCTGATGATGGCTTTGTAGGTGGTCCGGTCGATGGCGGGTCCGCGTGCGTTGTATTTGGAGATCGCGCGTTTGACGATGCGGTCGTTGGTGCGGACTCGCCGGGCGGGCAGGAGATGGGCCAGGACGTGACGGCCGATGGTGGCGACCAGGTCGATGTCGGTGCCGGCGATGACGCCGGCGGCCAGGATGAGCTGGTCGCGGGCGGCGGCCAGGGCGGTGGTGAAACCGGCCCGGTCCGGGTCGGTGCCCGGGACGCTGTCGGTGGCGTCGGTCATCGCGGTGCGCAAGACCTGGTAGACGGTGAGCAGGGCCCAGACCTCCTGGTCGATGCCCTCGGGAGTGCGCGCCCGCAGGACGTGTCCGGTCAGGATCGTGGCCTTCAGCTCCGCGTAGGTGGTCTCGATCTCCCAGCGCTCGTGGTAGAGCCGGATGAGGTCGGCCGCCGGGTGGCGGGAGGCGTCGGTGAGCGTGGTCAGCAGCCGGTAGTGGCCGGTCCGGGTGCCCGCCGCGGTGCGGATGGTGATCTCGGCGTCGATGACGCGGACGGTCAGCGAGCCGAGCCGGGTCAGGATCGAGCCGTCCCGGCAGCGGGCCACGGCGGGCAGGTTGCGGCCGGACTTGCAGCGCACCAGCAGATCGGCGCCGGTGGCGGCCAGCTGGTTGAGCAGGTCGGTGGCGGCGAAGTTCCGGTCGCCCAGCAGCAGCATCCCGGCCCGCAGATGCGTGGCCTGACGGCGGGCGTAGTCCCGTTCGCCGATGGTGGCGGGCCCGAACACGGCTGCGATCACCGACCGGGTCCCGCAGGCCACCAGCGCGGTCAGCCGCAGTTGCGGGTATCCAGAGATCCCGATGCCGAGTCGCTGCCGGGTGAAGACCGTGAGGTTGGCCGCGCAGTCCGGGACCGGTAGCAGGGTGCCATCGACGGCGACCACCCGCAGTCCTCGCCACCATCCTGCGGCAGCGGCCGTCGCCGCAGGGCCGCTGATCAGGTCGAACAGCGCTTTCATCGGAGCCGGCCCCAGCCGCTGGCGGGCCTGGCGAAGAGCGCTGCCGCTGGGCCGCACCGGTGCCAGGCCCGCCAGCCCGGCGCACAATCGGTCGAACACCTGCCGGTAGCCCAGCCCGGTGAACATGGCCGCGGCCAGTAGCAGGTAGACCGTGACCCGCGCCGGTACCAGCCGGACCCTGCGCTGGAGCGCACGGGTCTCGGCCAGCACTGCATCGACCATCTCGAACGGGATGATCCGGGTCAGTTCGCCCAGGTGCCCTGGCGCGAACACCCCAGCGGCTACCCCGGCCGTTCGTTGTATGGCAACCTGTTCCAACAGCGGAGCTCCTGTGGTGAGGATGTCTTGGAGTGACAGACCTCTTCTACAGCGGCTCCGCTGCCTTTGTTCACAGGTCTTGACGAACAGCCCTCTCTCTTAACTGAACGGCGTTGGCTCTAGAAGACTCTCGGCGGCGAGGGTGTGATCAGAGGGTGTGATCAGAGGGTGTGATCCGAGGGCGTCGAACCAACTCGCGAACCCGATCATCACACCACACATGAGATCATTTCGCCGAGCGAGCATGTGGCTGGCCGCGTTCGTCGTCGGCCTGCCCTCGCTGGGGGTGGCGGCGGTGGTCGTCGCGTTGTGGGGGCGGCCGTGGGCGTTGTTCGCGGTGCCGTATCTGGTGTTGTTCATGCTGGTCTACCTCGTCGGCCTGATCCTGCTCGCCCTGCTGCGCTTCCGGCCGGACTGGCTGCGCGCCCTGGTGGCCGCCGTGGCGGCGTACGCGATCGCGTCGGTCACGCCGTCGATCGGCACGATGATGCGCTTTCCCTACCATGTGGTCAGGTGCGGCGGCCTGCCCGTCGTCGCCACCGGTTTCGCGGCGAGCATGAGCTACAACGTCCCAGGGGACGAGGACTACGGGGTGACGCCGTTCGACGGGCCCTTCTTCTGCACGGAGAAGGAGGCCAGGGCCGCCGACTTCCACCACTACGACTTCTGACCCGGACCGCCGGACCGGTCGTCGTTCGCGGGGACGCGAGCGGCGTACGGTCCGGCGGTCCGACGGTCGGCGCGGAGGAGGCCGGTGTCAGGGGCGGAGGCCGGTGAAGAGGTCTTCCTCGTGGTCGGGGGCGTCGACCTTGTTGAGCTTGCGTTCGAACGCCTCGTGGGAGAACGCCTGGTGCTGGGCCTCGTCGGGCATGCGGAGGAGGAAGATGTTCTCGCCCTGGCTCTCGTGGGACTTGAGGGCCTTGAGCTTGCGCTCGACCTGCGGGGTGACGTCGACGATGGCGGTGACCAGCTCGTCGGGGGTGCCGAAGTCGTCGGACGGCTCGAAGCCGCCCAGGTCGACGCCGCTGTCGCGCATCAGCTCGAACATACGCTTGATCGACGCCCGGGGGATCGCCGTGTAGTAGAACTTGTCGGGGATGCCGGTCGCCTCGACGGCGGCCACCGTGATGCGGTGGGTCTGCACGTGGTCAGGGTGGCCGTAGCCACCGCCGCCGGTCTCGTCGTAGGTCACGACCACCTGCGGGCGGTAGTGCTCCATCAGCTCGCCCAGCCCGGCGTCGGCCGCCTCGACCGGCACGTTGGCGAACGCGTTGGGGTGGTGGTTGGTGTCCCAGCCGTCCATGCCGGAGTCGCGGTAGCCGAGCAGTTCCAGGTGGTCGATGCCCAGATGTCCGACGGACTCGCGCAGCTCGGCCAGCCGTCGTTCGGCCACCCTTTCGTCGTCGTGGCCCTCCTCGCCCGGTTTGACGCCGCCGACGTCGTCACCCTGCTCGCCGTTGGTGCAGGTGACCAGCACGGTGCGGATGCCTTCGTCGGCGTAGCGGGCGAGGATGCCGCCGGTGCTCAGGCACTCGTCGTCGGGGTGGGCATGGACGACCATCAAGGTGAGTTCCCGATCCATGAGGGGAACCCTACTCGGCGCATGCGACACTTCCGCCCGCGCGTTCGAACGCGCGGTGGACGGGCGGAGGGCCAAGAAGGGGCGCGCGCCCGGGGGTGGGGGTGTGGTGAATGGGTGGGGGCGTGGTGAGACGGGTGGGTCAGGCGGTGGCGATCAAGGTGGTGGCCTTCTGGCGGGCGGTGGCGGCGGTGGCGTGGTCGCCCAGCCGGTCGGCCAGCGCCGCGTGCTTGAGCCAGTTGAACGGGCTGCACGGCCGTACGCTGACGCGTTCGCTCACCAGCACCCGGGCCACCTCGTGCCGCCCGCCCCGCAGGGCCGCCTCCAGCAGCGTCTTCTGCACGGCGTCCCGCTGGGCGTGGCTGCCGCCGAACTCGTTGACCCGGTGCCTGATCGGGTACAGCAGGTCGACCGCCGTCCCGAAGTCGCCCCGCCCGTACGCCACCAGGGCCCGGCACACCGGCAGCCCCACCCGCAGCGTCATCGCGACGTTGGCGACCCCGGGCCGGGACTCCAGCGTGTACGCCTCCCGCGAGGCGATCAGCGTCTCCGCCTCCCCGATCCGCCCGGCCCCCACGTACGACATGACCGCGTGCATGTCGTTGAAGGCGTAGAACGGCTCGGCCACCAGCGGCGGCCAGGCGTCGGCCAGGGCCTGCCAGCGTTCGTGCTGGTCGGAGCCCTCCAGCAGGAGCCGCCAGAGCAGCGCGGCGGCGTCCAGCAGCTCCATGGACGTGCGCCCGCCGCCCAGCACCGCGTCGTGCACGGCCAGCGCCCGCTCCACGTCCCCGGCCTCCAGGGCGTAGAGGGCGTAGTGCCACCAGGTGTGGACGTTGAAGAACGTGCCGGTGGACCAGTCGTCGAGGCGGGCGTCGAGGTAGCGCACACCCTCGCCGAAACGGCCCTGCATCTCGTAGGTGTGCACCACCGCGTGGATGCCCCACACATCGCGCCGGTTCAGCTCGACGGCCCGCAGGCCGACCTCCTCCGAGCGGTCGTAGTGGCCGGCCTCCTCCAGGCCGAAGGCGTACATGCCGAGCAGGTGGCCGAAGTGCGGGTCGTCCTCGTGCCAGGCGGTGAGCGCGCCGCCGACGCGGTCGCGCAGCGCGCGGGCGTCGCCGGTGAAGAAGTCGAGCTGGTGTCCGGCGGCCAGCGCCACCGCATCGCGCGGGTGGGCTGTCGTGATCTCGGCCAGCAGCGCGCCGCAGGCGGGCAGGTCGCCGTCGAGCAGCGTCCGTACGGCCGCCACGTGGGCGCGTTCGCGGGGGAGCAGCGAGGACTCGTCGGCCTGGCGGCGGAAGGCGTCGAACCGGTCCCGCGCGGTACGGGCCTCGGCTGCCTCGGTGGTCAGCAGGCCGAGGTAGGCGGCCAGCACGTTGGCCATCGGGAAGCCGGGGGAGTCGGCCAGCGCCGCGTCCGTCTCGGCGTCGACCTCGGACCGGAAGTGCAGCAGCTCGTCGATCGCCCGGTCGTAGTGCCGCGTGGCGGCGGCGCTCGCGCCGGTCATGGCCAGGCCGTGCTCGTCGGTGCTCACCGGATCACTGTAACCGCGCGGCCCGTCGCGGAACCGGGATGACGCACAGGGCCACGCGCCCAGGACAGGCGCGGGTCGCGGACGACAGACTTCGTTCGGGTCCGTACGAGATTCTCGGAAGGCTTGTCTGCTCTAAGTCGTCGCCGTAATGTTTGTGGCCGAACGAGAGGAGCGGCGGTGACTGAGGAGATCGTCGAGCGCCTTGTGGCGGCGGGCGTGGACGAGTGGGGCCTGGACAACCGCAGCGCCATGCTCCGCGTGCCGCCCGAGCGCGGGCCGGGCACCCGGCTGGAGGTACGGCTCGGCGACGCTTCGGCCAACCCCTACCTGGGCATCGCCGATGAGGTCGAACGTTTCTCCCGGTACGTCACCAACTGGGAGCCGCGCGAGTACGCCCACCACCTGTGAAGGAGCGCCCATGCGCCTGGCCGACGTCGACCTGGCCGACCCCGGCAGGTTCACCGACGGGGTGACCCCGTGGCGGATGTTCGACGTGCTGCGCGAGCAGTCGCCCGTCCACTGGCAGGACGAGCACGGGCACGGCAAGGGCTTCTGGGCGGTCACCCGGCACGCCGACATCGTGGCCGTCGGCCGCGACCCGGAGACGTTCACCTCCGAGGGCTTCACCAACCTGGAGGAGGTGGACGAGCGGCAGGCCGCGATCCGGCGTTCGCTGCTGGAGACCGACGGGCCCCGCCACCACGCGCTGCGGCGGTTGTTGCTGCGCGACTTCTCGGCCAGGTCGGTGGCCGGTTACGAGGTCTTCCTGCGCGGCCTGACCGCCACGACCCTGGACGCCGCCCTGCCCAAGGGCGACTTCGACTTCGTCAAGGAGGTCGCCGCCGACTTCCCGATCAACGTCCTGGCCCGCATGCTCGACGTGCCCGACACCCAGCGGCTCATCGACTGGGGCAACCAGATCATCGAGAACACCGACCCGGAGAGGCTGCACGCGAGCGAGCGCTTCAAGGACCTGCCCTTCCGTAGCCCGGCCTCCCTGGAGGTCTTCGAGTACGGCCGCGAGCTGGCCGCCCGCCGCCGTGGCGGCGACGGCACGGACCTGGTCAGCAGGCTCGTCAACCAGGTGCCCGTGGACGGCCTGCCAATGTCGGAGCGCGACTTCGACAACTACTTCCTGCTGCTGGTCGTGGCAGGGAACGAGACCACCAGGCACGCCGTCTCGCACGCCATGCTGGCCCTCCTGGAGCACCCGGACCAGCTCGACCGGCTGCGCGCGGACCCGTCGCTGATGCCGCGCGCCGTGGACGAGTTCCTGCGCTGGGCCTCGCCCGTCTACCACTTCCGCCGTACCGCGACCCGCGACGTCACCCTGCACGGCCGCCGCGTCGCCGCCGGCGACAAGGTCGTCATGTGGTACGCCTCGGGTAACAGGGACGAACGCGTCTTCCCCGACCCGTACCGGTTCGACGTGGGCAGGGACGCCGACGAGCATCTGACGTTCGGCAGGGGCGGCCCGCACTACTGTCTCGGCGGCGCGCTGGCCAGGCTGGAGATCCGGGTGTTGTTCGAGGAGCTGCTGCCGCGCCTGTCGTCGATCGAGCTCGCGGGCGAGGTGCGCAGGATCCGTTCGAACTTCGTCAACGGCATCAAGGAGCTGCCGGTCAGATGCTCTCCAGGTGCTCCATCACGCGCTTGAGCGAACCGGCCAGCTCGCGCCGCTGCTCGCTGTCGAGCTCCTTGACCACGAACGCCTCCTGCCGGTTGAACTCCGGGAACAGCTCGCGCATCAGGCGCTCGCCGGTCGCGGTGAGCGCCAGCATGACCCGGCGGCCGTCCGTGGGATGCGGGAAGCGCCGCAGGTGACGGTAGGACTCCAGGGTCTTGACCACACCCGTGAGCGTGCCCTTGGAGATTCCCGCCTCGGCGGCGACGTGGCGGGTCTCGCTCTCGCCCCAGATCCACACCACCCACATCACCACGAACCCGGTCCAGGTCAGGCCCGTGTCACGCAGCACGGTCTGCTCCAGATGGTTGCGGATGGCCGAGGAGGCGCGGTAGATGTTCGACACCGCCCACATGGCCTCGAAGTCGATGTTGAGCTCGCCGAGCCGCTGGCCGATGGCCTCCTCGGTGTGGCGCAGGGTGTGGTGTCCCGTCATAGCCCCGAAGTATATTCGGTACCTAACAATCTTGCCGTACGCGGCTCACGAACGGGACCAAACGATCCGGCCGCCGAACACCGTCAGGTCCACCGGGGCCGCCGTGACGTCCTCGTCGGCCGTCGCCGCGCTGACGCACAGGTCGGCCACCTTGCCCGTGGTGAGCGTGCCCTTCCAGCCCTCGGCGAAGTCCTGCCGCGCCCCCGCGATCGTATAGGCGGACAGGGCCTCCCGCAGCGAGACGCCCTCGCCGTCGCGCGCGATCTGGGCGGCCACGCCCGCCCGCCAGTCCGGCGCGGTGACCGGCGCGTCCGAGCTGCACGCGGTCAGCACGCCCGCGTCGATGGCCGAGCGCGCCGGCCACTCCCGCTCGGCCGCCGCCGCGCCGAACATCTCCCGCGTGGTGCCCGACTCGACGTGCTGGAGCACCGGTTGCAGGTTGATCCCGTAACCCAGCTCGCCGAGGGTGGCCAGCGCCTGCTTGGAGGCGAACTGGCCGTGGATCACGTAGTGGCGCGGGTCGGCCCTCGGGTACTCGCGGGACAGGGCGGCCAGCGCGTCCACGACGGCGTCGATGCCCCGGCTGCCCACCACGTGCACGCCCGCCTGGAGGCCGGCCACGTGCACCAGGCGCAGGATCTCGTCCAGCTCGGCGACCCGCTCGGCGTCCGTCCGGCCGTGGGTGCACAGCGAGCCGTGCCCGCCCGACGGGTACGCCTCCCGCATCCAGGCCGTCTCCGAGGGCGGGATCCCGTCGGCGAACACCTTCACACCCAGCAGCCGGACCAGCCGCTCGTCCACGCCGTCCAGGTCGTCCGGCAGGCGGGCGAGGTAGGCCTCGGTGTCGGCGACCGAGGCGCCCGACATCGGGCTCGGCAGGCCCAGCACGCTCACCCGGGCGGTCAGCTCGCCGGCCCGCGCCAGCTCCGCGTACGCGCTCAGCACCCCCGGCCGCATGCCGCCCGCGAACGCCGCCCCGCCGCCCGGCCCGAGGCCCGGCTCGGTGAAGCTGGTGATCCCGGCCCGGTTCAGCTCGGCCACCACCTCGCGCAGCACCCGTGCCAGGCCGCCCTGGGGCGGGGGCACCAGGCGCTGCACCAGGTCCTGGTCCCCGTGGTGCAGCAGGCCGTCGCCGTCCGGCAGCCCGGCCAGGCGCAGCGCCGCGGAGTTGGCCCACGTCGTGTGGCCGGAGAAGTCCTGGAGCAGGACGGGGTGGTGGGGGGCGAGGTCGTCCAGGTCCGTCTTCGACGGCATCCGGCCCTCGGCCAGGTAGCCGGGGTTCCAGCCGATCCCGCGCACCCACTCGCCGGGACCCGCGGCGCGTACGGCTTCGGCCACCCGTTCCCGCACCTCGGCGATCGACCCGAGCGCCACGTCCAGGCAGAACGGCGGGCGGGTCAGGCCGTAGGCACAGGCGTGCAGGTGCGAGTCGTTGATCCCGGGCAGCACGACGCGGCCCCGCAGATCCACCACCTCGCCCGCGCTCCAGCCTGAGGTGTCGCCGACGTGCACGATCTCACCGCCGCGCACCGCCACCCCCGTCGCGTACGGCCGCGCCGGGTCCATGGTCAGCACCCGCCCGTCGACCAGCAGAAGATCGGCCTCCGTCATGAATCGTCTCCCAGGTAGGCGCGCTTGAGCGCGGCATCGGACTCGCGCAGCGGCGCGGGGTCGCCGCCGTAGGTGATCGCGCCGTGCGCCAGCACGTACGCGGTGTCGGCCAGGGCCAGCGCGGCGTGCGCGAACTGCTCGACCAGCAGCACCGCGCAGCCCTCGTCGGCCAGCCGCCGGATCACCGGCAGCAGGCGGCGTACGACGCCGGGGGCCAGGCCGAGCGACATCTCGTCGAGCAGCAGCGCCGCCGGGCCGGTCACGATGGCCCTGGCCAGCACGAGCATCTGCTGCTCGCCGCCGGACAGCAGCCCGGCCCGTACGTCGAACCGCCGTTCCAGCTCGGGGAACAGCTCCAGCGCGCGTCGTGGGTCGCCGGCCAGGGCCAGGTTCTCGCGCGTGGTGAGGGTGGCGAACACGGCGCGGCCCTGCTCCACGTGCGCCAGGCCGTGCCTGGCCCGCCGGGTGCGCGGCCGGCCGGTCAGCACGCTGCCGCCGAGCACGATCTCGCCCCTGACCGCGGGCACGACGCCGGAGACGGCTTCGAGCAGCGTGGTCTTGCCCGCGCCGTTCGGGCCGAGCAGGACGGTGACCTGCCCCGCCGCGGCGGTCAGCGTCACGTCCCTGACGACCGGCTGGCCGCCCCTGGCCACGGTCACGTCCCGCAGCACGAGATCCACGGGGTCACCTCCTGTCCGTACGCGCTCACGCGGCGGGCTCCTCGCCCAGGTAGGCCCGCAGGACGCGGGGCTCGGCGAACACCTCGGCGGGCGGGCCCTGCGCGACGACCCGGCCGAAGTCCAGCACGGTCACGCCCGTGCACGCCGCCCTGACCAGGTCCAGGTCGTGCTCGATGAGCAGGACGGCGGCGCCGTACCGGGCGGGGACCCGCCGCAGCCACGCGCCCAGCCGTTCGCTCTCGGCGTGCCCGAGGCCGGCGGCGGGCTCGTCCAGCACGGCGATCGCGGGACGGGCCAGCAGTGTCCCGGCCACCTCCAGCAGCCGCCGGGTGCCCACGTCGAGCACGGCGATCGGGTCGCCGGGCGCGACCGCGACCAGTCCGGCCAGGCCCTCGGCCAGCTCGTCGTCGCCGAGCGCGCGGCGCGCGGCGAAGCGCAGGTACTCGCGCACCGACAGGCCCACCGGCACCCGGTCCTGCTGGAACGTGCGGCGCAGCCCGGCCCTGGCACGCCGGTGCACCGAGGTGCCGCCCCGGCCGTCCGCGACGACCACGCCGCCGACCTCGACCACGCCGCCTCCGGCGGGGACGAATCCGCTGATCGCGTCCACCAGGGACGATTTGCCCGCGCCGTTCGGGCCGACCAGCCCGTGCACGTCACCGGCGAGCACCGTGAGGCCGACCTCGTCCACGGCGACGACCTGGCCGTACCGCACGCTCACCCGTTCGATGCGCAGGGCCGCCCGCGGCTCGCGCGGGCCGGGCACGTCCGGCGTGATCTCGGTCGCGGCCGGTTCCGGGTCGGGCGGGGGAGCGGCCACGGCGCTGGCGGCCCGCGCGCGGCGGGCGCGCAGGGCCTTGCGCACTGCCGAGCGCAGGGCCGTGCGCAGGCCGTCGCTCATGCCCGAGCCCTGCGTCATCGCCTGTACGGCGCCGACCGCGAACACGACGTTGGCCCACTGCTGCGGGACGCCGAGCCGCCGCAGCAGCTCACTCACCAGCACCCCGAGCGCGCCGCCGATGAGCGCACCCTCCGCGTGGTGCGCCCCGGCCATCACGGCCACCGCGTACGCCACCAGCGACTGGCCGGGGTCGAAGTTGCGCGACACCACCATGGCGAGCTGCCCGGCCAGCAGCGCCCCCGACACCCCCGCGATGAAGGCGCTGACCGCGAACGCGCTCAGCTTGGCCCCGGGCACGCTGGTCCCGGCCGCCGCCGTGGCACGTTCCGACTCCTTGAGCGCCCGCCAGGACGCGCCGAGCCGGGTCCGCCGTACCAGCGACAGCGCCACCGCCACCAGCGCGAAGACGCCGCAGCAGAGCAGGAAGAACTGACGGTCGGAGGTCAGCCCCGCCGGACGGCCCACCACGACGCCCTGGCTGACGCCGGGGAAGGAGTTGGCGGCCATCACGACGTCCACGGTCGCGGCGAAGCCCAGCGTGATGATCGCCAGGTGCACGCCGCGCAGCCGCAGCGCGGGCAGGCCGATCAGCAGCCCGAACGGCACGGCGGCCAGGCCCGCGAGGGGCAGCCAGACGTACAGGCCGCCGGGGACGCCCCAGACGTTGAGCTGGGCGGTGGTCCAGGCGCCGATCGCGGCGAAGGCCATCTGGCACAGGGACACCATGCCCGCCTGCCCGGCCACCACGCCGAGGCTCTGGAGCAGCACCCCGGAGATGACCGCCGACATCGCGAGGAACACCCAGTACGCCGGCAGCCCGGAGGCCAGCCCGTAGGCCAGCGCCGCCGGCCCGAGGCCCGCCGCCGCCCACCGCGCCACCGTCCGCCCGCCCGCCGATCGAACGCCCACTGTCCGTGCGCCCGCCGATCGGCTTGTGTCCGGCTCGTCAGCGGGAGGCATCCCACACCTCCCTGCGCCGGCTCCACACCAGGATCAGCAGGATGGCCGCGAACGGCACCACGTCCCGGTACTGCTGCACCACCGCCGACCCCGCGAGCACCCCTTCCAGCAGCCCGAGCGCGAGCCCGCCGGCCAGCGCCCCGGCCAGCAGCCGCAGCCCGCCGAGCAGCGCCGCCGCGCAGGCGGGCACGATGAGCATGCTCAGCGACAGGATGTCGCTCGACCGCACGGGCGCCACCACCAGCAGCACCAGCGACGACAACGCGCCGGCCAGGGCCCACACGGTGACGGTGAGCGCGCGGGTGCCGATGCCCAGCAGCTCCGTGGTCACCGGCCGCTCGGCCATGGCACGCAGGCGCAGGCCCAGCGGCGTACGGGTGAGCACCAGCGAGGTGCCCGCGCCGATCACGACGGCCAGGGCGAGCAGGACGACCGCGCCCTGCGTCACCACGACCCCGGCGAGCGTGGCGACGCGGCCCGCGGCCGGGTTCGGCAACACCCGCGGCTCGTCGCCGAAGGCGATGTAGGCCAGCGCGATGATCCCGATGAGCTGCGCGATCGACACCGCCGTACGGGTCTGCGGCCCGCTCTCGGCGAACCAGCGTGTCATCACGAACCCGCACAGCGCCGACACCAGCGCCCCCGCCGCCACCCCGGCCAGGGCCGCCGCCCAGTACGGCCACCCCGTCCCGGCGAGCGCCGCCATCACGTACACCCCGGCCACGCCGGTCGCCGCGACGGCCAGGTTCACCGTCGCGGTCAGCCGGTACATGGCGGTGAGCAGGAGGCCGAGGGCGGCGAACGTGCCGCCCGCGGCCAGCCCGGAGACCAGGCCCTGGAACATCAGTCGAGCGTCCCGGGGTAGCGCACCCACTCGGGCGTGACCACGTGCCAGGCGCCGTCCTTGAGCTGGACGATCTTGCCGGCCCGGTTGGAGAAGTGCCTGGGAGCCTCCCCGAACTCGTACGGGGTGCCGGTCAGCGGCGTCTGGACGGGCTTGAGCGCCTTGAACGCCGCCGTCACCGCCTCCCGGGTGATCGGCCCCTTGATCGTCTTCAGCGTGTCCACGAAGTACGTGGCCGCCAGGTAGCCGCCCTGCCCGAAGGAGGTGAGCGGCACGTTCTTGGAGGTCATCAGCGTCCGCCAGTCCTTCAGCGCGGGCGAGTCCGCCTCGGTGAACGGCTCGAACTCGGCGTTGGCGTACGTGCCGTCGCCGTCCGGCCCGAGCGCCTTGGCGACGGCCTCGGTGTAAGGGGCGGTGGTCATCAGCCAGTCGATGCCCTTGACGTCCTGCTGCTTGACGACCTTCATCCAGGCGATCGCCATGGGCTCGGTGCCGTTGTACAGGACCGCCTGGCAGCCCTCCCGCCGGGCCCGCAGCACGAACGGCGTCGGGTCGGAGTCGGGCTTGACCGTGCGGTCGTCCAGGGTGAGCTTCTTGCCGGTGAGCGCGGTCCAGCTCTTCACGGCGCCGCCGTAGGCGTCGTTGGTGTTGCCGAGGATCGCCAGGAACATGCAGACCTTGTCCCGTTTGAGCACCTCGGAGGCGTAGTAGAGGTTGATCGCCATGTTGAGGTACGGGCCGGTGTTCACCGGGGAGATCGCCGGGGACTCGAAGCAGGTCGGGTCCACGCCGGTGCCCTGGATGGAGACGATCTTCGACTGCTGGTAGAAGGGCGCGTTCACGGCGCAGTCGAGCAGGCTGGCCGAGCCGACCAGCGCCACCACGCCCTGGTTGGTGACGACGTCCCTGGCGGCCTGGGCGGCGGCGGCCGGGTCGCCCTTGTCGTCGGCGCTGACGTACTCGATCTTCTGGCCGTTGACGCCGCCCTGCTCGTTGATCCGGTCGAAGACGGCCTTGGCCGCGGCCGAGGAGTCGGGGAAGGTGACCGCGCCGCTCAGCGAGCTGACGCCGCCCACCTTGATGGTGCCGGTGCCGCCGGGCGAGGCGGCCGTGGGCTCGTCGGACAGGCCGCATCCCGCGATCAGGAGCAGCGCGGCGAGCGGGACGGCGAGTGCCCTCTTGGGGATCATGGGCGACCTCTCTGCGGATTTTGGGAGGGATCGTAAGGTGCCAAACGATTGCGTTCAAGAGCTAGATTGCTGAAGATCGTTCGGGTATGAAAGCAAGATGAAGCAACCGCGCATGCAACTCGTGTTGTCCGAGAACTGGACGATGACCTCGGCCCGCGACCTGCCGGCGCTGGTCCGGTGGGCGCGTGAGGCCGAGGACGCCGGGTTCGACTCGGTCATGATCAGCGAGCACATGGTGCTCGGCCCCGACGCCGGCGCCCGGGGCCGCATGGCCAACCCCCGCGAGTACGCGCTGCCCGGCAACCAGGACCCGTTCACGCCGTGGCCGTACTCGCTGGGCCTGCTGGCCGCCATCGCCTCGGTCACCTCCCGGCTGCGCCTGGCCGCCGCCGCGGTGCTCGCCCCGCTGCGCCACCCGCTGGCGCTGGCCCGCGAGCTCGGCACGCTCGACCTGCTGTCGGAGGGCCGGCTGATCGTGTTGCCCACCGTGAGCTGGAGCCGCGACGAGTACGCCGCGCTCGGCGTGCCGTTCGACCAGCGCGGCGGGCTGCTCGACGAGCAGTTGGAGATCTGGGAACTGCTCTGGCGCGACTCGCCGGTCTCCTACCACGGGCGGCACTACCGGTTCGACGAGGTGTACTTCGAGCCGAAGGCGTACCGGGAGAGCGGGCCGGCGCTGTGGTTCGGCGGCGCGCGGATGAGCGGGCACCTGCTGCGCCGGATGACCCGGTGGGGCAGCGGGTTCAACCCGCTCGGCTACCCGCCGGCCGAGGACATCAAGGCGCTGGCCGACGGCATGGCCGCGGCCGGGCGCGACATCGGCGAGCTGGAGCTGGCGGGCGGCACGCGGGCCGTCTTCCCCGACGCCGTCTCCTGCGCGCCGCTCGGCCCCGCCCTGGAGCACATCCCGGCCCGGATGGCCGAGGGGTACAGCACGTTCTGCATCAAGCCGTCCCAGTTCATCGACGACCCGGACGGCGTGGGGGCGTTCTGCCGCGAGGTGATGCGGCGCGTGGCCGGACTGACGGGGTGAGGACGCCGCGCGGCCGGCCCTCATCCGGCCGCGCGACGAGATCATGGGGCCAGCGCCTCCCGGACGAGGGCCGTGTCGGTGAACTGTTCGAAACGAGTGGCGAGGCCGTCCTCCAGGTGCCAGACGTGGGTGAAACGCACCCTCATCGACTTGCCGGTGGCGCGGTAGACGCCGCTGTAGTGGCCGATCACCACGATCACGTCGCCGCCGTCGACGTACTCGTCCGGCTCGGCCTGGTAGCCCTCCCACTCGCCGCCCAGCTTGGCGAACACCTCCGACAACACCTGCTCCGGCCCCACGTACGTGCCCCCGTACGGGAAGCCGGCCATCTCCGTCCACCGGGCCCCGGGGGCCAGCAGGGACACGATGCCGTTCACGTCGCCGGCCGCCGAGGCCGCGTAGGAGGCGCGTACCGCGTCGAGATTGTCACTCATATGTGTTTCTCCTCAGACCGGTTCCTCGCCGGCCGGATAGATGATCTGACCCAGCGGCTCGATGTGGGCGCCGCCGGGGGAATGGTGGATCTCGCCCTCGCCGGACAGCCCGAAGAACGTGCCGACCGTGCGCAGGGCGCTCCAGTCGTAGAGCCAGGTGGCCGCCACCGGGATGCGGAACTCCCGGAAGGTGAACACGTACAGGTTGTCGGCGATCTTCCAGGCGGAGGCCAGGTCGACGTCGCCGTGGCCGCGCTGCGCGCCGGCCAGGCACTGCCAGGCGTAGCGCTCGGAGCTGAGGTAGACGTGCTCGTAGAGATGCTCGGGGCTGTAGCGGTACAGGGCCCGCAGCCCGATCAGGTCGCGGGTCGGCGCGGGCGGCTGGCCGGTGACCTCCTGGCCCTCGATCACGCCGGGCGTGAACGTCTGGGACACCCGCGGCTGGCCGGGGACCGGCTCGGGCGCGATGACGGAGACGACGCGCAGCGCCCGGCCCGTGCTCGTGTGCAGGACGGTGACCGTGTACTCGCGCGGCCGCTCGGTGTGCGCGCGGCCGACGTAGAACAGGTCCTCCCGCATGGCCACGGCCTCGTACGGCTCGGCGGGGCCGCCGTCGGCGTGCACCTTGTAACGACTGGCGAAGGACAGTGACGTCTTGCTGCCGTCGTCGAAGGTGAGGTCCACCTCGGTGCCCGCGAGCGCGTACGTGGCCGGAAGGCGGTTCGTGGCGATCCCGGGCGCGAAATCGTCCATGTTCTTCCAACCGGCAGGGCGATCGGTCATGGCCGCTCCTTCCTCCACGAATTCGTCTATGAAATCATATAGCTTCCCGTTGTAAAGGAGTAGGCGATGAGGCTCAAGGGAAAGGTCGCGCTGATCACCGGAGCGGGCACCGGCATCGGCGCGGCGACCGCCCGCAGGTTCGCCGCCGAGGGGGCCTCGGTCATGCTGACCGGCCGCCGGCCGGGGCCGCTCGCCGACGTGGCCGCGGACCTGGGCGATGCGGGGGCCGTGGCCTGCGCGGACATGTCCGACACCGTCCAGGCGCGGGAGGCGGTCGAGGCGTGCCTGCGGCGCTTCGGCGCGCTCGACGTGGTGGTGGCCAACGCGGGCGGCCACGGGGGAGGGCCGGTCGGCGAGACCGACGACGCCTCCTGGCGGCTCAGCCTGGACGCCAACCTCAACACCTGCTTCGTGACCTGCCGGGAGACGCTGCCGGCGCTGGTGCGCTCGAAGGGGGCGATCGTCGTCGTGTCGTCGATCGCGGGCCTGGCCGCCGGTCCCGCCGTCTCCGGATACGTCACGACCAAGCATGCGCTGATCGGCCTGACCCGCTCGATCGCCCGCGACTACGGCCCCCAGGGCGTCCGGGCCAACTGCCTGTGCCCCGGCTGGGTCCGTACGCCGATGGCCGACGAGGAGATGGACGTCCTGGTCGAGCGGGACGGCATCAACCGCGACGAGGCGTACGAGCTGGTCACCAAGGACGTGCCGCTGCGCCGCCCGGCCACCGCCGACGAGATCGCCGCGATCTGCCTGTTCCTCGCCTCGCCGGACAGCGCCGTCATGACCGGCAGCGTGGTCGTGGCCGACGGCGGCGCCACCGCCGTCGACCTGCCCACGCTCGCCTTCGACTGATCGCCGACGCCTAGGACGCCGTTTCCCGGGCACTGGAAGGTTCTTCCGCGAACCCCCAGGAGGAACGGTGAGCACCGCACAGAGCGCGGGCCGCGAAGCCAAGGACGCGGCCCGCAGGGCGGCCGACAGCCCGGCGATGAACACGCTGGCCCGCGTCGGGCTGGCCTGCCGAGGCGTGCTGTACGCGCTGATCGGAGTGCTGGCGCTGCAGATAGCCTTCGGCGACGGCTCACGCCAGGCCGACAAGTCCGGAGCCATCACCACCATCGCCGCACTGCCCTTCGGTCAGGTGCTGCTGTGGATCATGACGGTCGGCTTCGCCGGGCTGGCGCTGTGGCAGGCCTCGGAGGCGGTGTTCAGCCACCGAAAGGCCGCCGACCGCGTCCAGTCGGCCTTCCGCACCGGCGTGTACGTCCTGATCTGCGTGACCCTGCTGAGCGTGCTGCTGGCGGGCCAGGCCAAGTCGGACGACAAGCAGTCGCAGAACCTGACGAGCAAGCTGCTCGACCTGCCCGGCGGGCAGATCATCGTGGGCCTGGTCGGGCTCGGCGTCATCGCCCTCGGCGTCTACTGGATCCACGAGGGCCTCACGAAGAAGTTCGAGCGCGAGCTCGACCTCGGCCGCATGTCGCCCAAGGCCCGCTCGGTGATGGAACGCCTCGGCCAGGCCGGCTACGTCGCGCGCGGCGTGATCACCGGCGGCGCCGGCGTCTTCGTCGGCTACGCGGCGGTCACCTTCGACCCCGACAAGGCGGGCGGCATCGACGCGACCCTGCGGCGCTTCGCCGACACGCCGGTGGGACCGTGGTTGCTCGCGGTGGTGGCGCTCGGGCTGCTGCTGTTCGCGGGCTACTGCTTCGGCGAGTCCCGCTGGCGCCGTACCTGACGGCCCCGCGCGGGCGCCCGCCGCTCCGGCGTGGGAGGAGCGGCGGGCGTCAGACGGGCCTCAGGCAGGGCGTCCGGCGACGACCGCGCGGCCCATCGCGGGGTCGTCGCAGAACGCGCCGTCGATGCCCAGCTCGATCAGCCTGCTCAGCCAGCCCGCCACATCGCCGGTGGCCCGCCCGTAGACCGGGCTGGCCGGGTTGCCCTTCCGGTAGTCGGCGGGAAGCTGGGAGTTCTCGTTGCGGATCGTCCACACGTGCACGTCGAGCCGGCGGCGGTGGGCGTCCTGGACCAGCGTGGTCGGCGGCAGCGTCGCGCCCGAGGCGTCCACCGGGACCACGCGGCGGGTGTCCACGCCGATGCCGGAGGCGTACCGGGCGACCTCGCGCAGGCCGTCGGGGCTCACCATGTCGTCGTAGGTGCGGGTGCTGCCCGAGGCGACCCAGTCGTAGGGCGCGCCGCCGTAGGTGATGAGCTGGATCAGCGGCAGCCGCGTCCGGCCGCGCAGTTCGCGCAGGTTCGCGGTCTCGAAGGACTGGATGTACGCCTTGCGCACGTGGTACCGGTTCAGCACCTCCAGCAGCGGCTCCTCCAGCGACAACCCGGCCGCGTCGAAGTACGTCGGGTGCTTGGTCTCGGGATAGACCCCGACGCCGTGCCGGAGCGCGAGCTGCACGACCTCCTCGAACGTGGGGATCTCGGCGAGCCCGTCGAAGGCGGTGTTGTCCGGCCGCAGGTCGGGCACGCGTTCCTTGGCCCGCAGGGTCTTCAGCTCGGCCAGCGTGAAGTCCTCGGTGAACCAGCCGGTGACCGGCCGGCCGTCCACGGTCTTGGTCGTGCGCCGGTCGGCGAACTCGGGGTGGACGGCCACGTCGGTCGTGCCGGAGATCTCGTTCTCGTGCCGGGCCACCAGCACGTGGTCCTTGGTGGAGACCAGGTCGGGCTCGATGTAGTCGGCGCCCATCGCGATGGCCGCCTCGTAGGACAGCAGCGTGTGCTCGGGCCGGTGGGCGCTGGCGCCGCGGTGCCCGATCACGACGGGGGCCTGGCCGCGGCGCTCGGCCGTGGCGGATGGCGTCTGGGTCAGTACGACCGCGACCGTACCGCCGGCCAGGAGGGCGGCCAGCACGCTCGCGAACAACCTGCGCGTCGTCATGCGCGCACGGTAGACCGCCGAGGTGGCCCGCGCGTTACACATGGGCGCACAGTGAAAGACGCGGCACGGTGAAAGACGCGACCGGCCGGGAACTCAGCCGAGCCCGAATCGGGGGATCGGCAGGTCCTCGGTGGCCACGTGCACGATGTGGGCCTCGGTGTAGACGTCGATGCTGTGCCGGCCGCCCTCCCGGCCGAGCCCGCTGGACTTCACGCCGCCGAAGGGCGTGCGCAGGTCGCGGATGTTCTGGGAGTTGATCCAGAGCATGCCGGCCTCCACGGACTGGGCCAGGCGGTGGGCACGGCGCAGGTCGCTGGTCCACACGTACGCGGCCAGGCCGTACCGGGTGGCGTTGGCCAGCTCCACCGCCTCCGTCTCGGTGGAGAAGGGCGTCACGCACACGACCGGTCCGAAGATCTCCTCCTGGAAGATGCGCATCGCGGGCGTCACGTCGGCGAACACCGTGGCGGCCAGGAAGTTGCCCTCGGGCAGGCCCTCCGGACGGCCGCCGCCGGCCACCAGGCGGGCGCCCTCCTCGACCCCGGCGCGCACGTACGACACCACCCGCTCGTAGTGCTCGGGATGGATGAGCGCGCCCAGCTCGGTGGCCAGGTCGTGCGGCGGGCCGACGCGCACCCGCGCGGCGCGCTCGGCCAGCCGGGTCACGAACTCCTCGTAGACCGTGTCCTGCACGAGCACGCGCGAGCTGGCCGTACAGCGCTCGCCGTTGAGCGAGAAGACGCCGAACACGGCCGCGTCGAGCGCCCGTTCCAGGTCGGCGTCGTCGAAGACCAGCAGCGGCGACTTGCCGCCCAGCTCCATCGACAACGTCTTCAGGCCGGTGGCGGCGTCGCGCATGATCGTCTGGCCGGTGGTGGTCTCGCCGGTGAAGGAGATCACCGGTACGTCGGGATGTGCCACCAGCGCCGCCCCGGCCCGTTCGCCGATGCCGTGGACCAGGTTGAACACGCCGGTCGGCAGCCCGCTCTCCTCCATGATCTCCGGCAGCAGGCTGGCCGACAGCGGCGACCACTCGGCCGGTTTGAGCACCACCGGGCAGCCGGCCGCCAGCGCCGGGGCCAGTTTCCAGGTCTCCAGCATGAACGGCGTGTTCCACGGCGTGATCAGCCCGGCCACCCCGACCGGCTTGCGTACGACGTAGTTGAGCTGGGCGGAGCCGACGCGGTAGACGTCCTCGCCCAGGCTGGTGATGACGTCGGCGAAGAAACGGAAGTTCTGCGCGGCGCGGCGGGCCTGGCCGCGCGCCTGGGTGATGGGCAGGCCGGTGTCGCCGCACTCCAGCTCGGCGATGCGCTCGTCGCGGGCCTCGATGGCCGCCGCGATGCCGCGCAGCACCTCCGCCCGCCGCTCGCCGGGCATCCGCGGCCACGGCCCGTCGGTGAACGCCTTGAGCGCGGCGCGTACGGCCCGCTCGACGTCCTCGGCGTCTCCTGAGGCCACGGTCAGCGTGGGTCGGTTGGTCGCGGGTTCGAGCGAGGTGAACGTCTCGCCGGACACGCTGGGGACGTGCGTCCCGTCGATGTAGTGCTCCAGGTTCAACGGGCGATCTCCTTGCACTGGGACGGCGGCTCTCCGGCCACGGGTGCGATCGATCCCCTGATGGGCGTGCGGCCGGACCGGAACCACATGGCACTCCTCCTCGGCCCCGCCACGATGATTTCCCAGGTGGAAGGCCCAGCGGAAGGCCCCTCGCAACCCCGTCAAATCGTATAGGACATCGTCGATGATACATGCGGAGCCTATGGACAGAAATATCTGATGTCGTACATGATTTGTCCATCGGGGCTGGACGCACGGCGCTTCTAGGAGGGGTGCGAATGCGATGTCCACGACGCCTGGTGTGGTGGGCCGCCATCGCTCTGGTGGTCTCCGCCTGCGGGACGGGCCAGGACGGCGGGACCGCCAGAACGGCCTGCGGCACGGGGAAGCCCGCCACCGGGACCCCCATCACCGTAGGCGCGATCGTCACCGCGAGCGGCGGCATCGACTTCAGTTCGGCCACCACGGCGGCCAAGGCGTACTTCGACTGCGTCAACGCCGGCGGCGGGATCGGCGGCCGGCCGGTCGAGTACCTGGTCGAGGACGACGGCCTCAACCCGCAGAAGGCCTCGGCCCTGGCCACCAAACTGGCCGGCGACAAGGACCTGGTCGCCCTGGTCGGCGGCTCCAGCTTCGTGGCCTGCGGCGTGTCCGGCCCGATCTGGGAGCAGAACGGGCTGTTCGACGTGCTCGCGGTCGGCGTGCCGAGAGACTGCTTCGAGTCGCCGCGCATCTCCCCGGTCAACGCCGGGCCCAGGGTCAGCGCCGTGGCCGCCGCCCAGTACGCCGTCGAGGTCAAGGGCGCCAGAAGGGTCGCCCAGATCAGCAACCGGGTGCCCAACGTCGGCGACTGGACCCAGGACGGCGTGCGCGCCTACCTCAGGAGCAAGGGCCTGACCTCGGCCGGCGACGTGCTGCACGACCCCGGCATCAAGGACGCCACGGCCGTGCTGCTCGAAGCCATGCGGGGCCGGCCCGACGCGATCATCCTCCAGGACCCCGCCCCGGACGACGCCGCCATCCTCAAGGCCGCCCAGGCGCAGGGCCTGCGGGACAAGGTCACCTTCGTCTGCCTGACCCCCTGCTACGACACCACCTTCCCGGGCCAGGTCGGCAGCTACTGGGAGGGCTTCGTCTCCAACTCCGAGTTCACCCTGCTCGACGCCACCACCCCGGACAACAAGCTCTGGCGCCGCGTCATGGACGAGTACGCCGACGACAAGGCCCCCCGCGACTCCTTCTCCCAGGGCGGCTTCCTGGCGGCCAAGATCTTCGTCGACACCCTCGTCAAGACCGCCGGGACGATCGACCGCGCCTCGGTGAGCCGGGCCCTGTCGGAGGTCAAGGGCTTCCGCAGCGACCTGCTCTGCGCCCCCTGGTACTTCGGCCGCGCCGCCCGGCACAACGCCAACCACGACACCCGCTACGTCGAGATGAAGGGCGGCGGCTGGTCCAAGATCAAGGACTGCACGCCGACCCAGGACCCCGACCTCGCGCCGATCCTGCGGGAGGAGAAGCAGTTGGGGCTGACCGGTTGATGTTGCCGTTCGTCATCAGCGGGCTCGCGCTCGGCGCCGTCTACGCGTTGTCGGGCGTGGGCATCGTCGTGCTCTACCGCGCCACGGGCGTGCTCAACCTGGCCTACGGCGCGATCGGCGCGATCGGCGCGCTGCTGTCCTGGCAGCTCCTCCAGGACGGCTGGCCGGTCGCGCCCGCCCTGATCGCCGCCCCGCTGCTGTCGGCCCTGCTCTCCGGCCTGTACGGCGGCCTGATCAGCCCGCTCGTCGCCGGCCGCGACCCGCTGGTCAAGGCGGTGTGCACACTCGGATTCGCGCTCGTGCTGCTCGGCCTGTGCTACTGGACCTGGAGCGACGACCCGCGCACGCTCACCCTGCCGACCGACACGGCCGGCTTCGACGTGGGCGACTCCGGCGTACGGGTCACCCTCACCCAGGCCCTCGCCCTGGTGCTGGCCGTGGCGCTGACCGCCGGGACCGCCGCGCTGCTGCGCTGGACTGGCTTCGGCACCGCCATGCGCGCGCTGGCCGACGACCGCGAGATCAGCGCGCTGCTCGGCGTGCGCATCCGCCGGGTCGAGACCGTCACCTGGGTGGCGGGCGGCGCGGTGGCCGGGCTGACCGGGCTGGTACTCGGATCGCTGACCCGGCTGGAGGCGGGCACCCTGACGTTCCTGGTGATCGCCTCGCTGGCGGCGGGCGTCGTGGGCCGCTTCAGGTCGCTGCCGGTCACGCTGGCCGCCGGGCTGGCGATCGGGCTGGCCGAGGCGGTGGGCGGGGCGTGGGAGCAGACGGCGCCGTACCGGTCGGTGGCGCCGTTCGCGGTGGCCGTCGCGGCGATCCTGTGGCTCCAGCGCAGGGGTGCGCGGGCCAGGCGGGGCGGCACGGTCGAGGTGCGTTCGGCCGGGACCGCGTCCGCGGAACCCGCCGAGCGGGTCCGGCCGCTGCCGCCCGGCGACCCGCGTTCGGTGCTGCGCGTGGTGGTCGGGCTGGTGGCGGGGGCGGGCGCGCTGGCGGTGCTCGTGCCCCTGGCCGTGGACGGCTACTGGGTACGCGTGCTGACCTCCGCGGTCATCTTCGTGATCCCCGCCGCGGGCATCGCCCTGCTGTACGCGCGGCTCGGCCTCGTCTCGCTCGGCCAGGTGGCGCTGCTGGGCGTCGGCGGCTGGGTGGCGCTGCGGCTGGCGTTCGCCACCGGATGGCCGTTCCCGCTGGTCGTGCTGGCGGCGGGCGCGGTGACGTGCCTGGTCGGCATCGTGTACGGGCTGCCCGCGCTGCGCCTGTCCGGCGTGGACCTGGCGCTGGTGACGCTCATGGCCGGGGGAGCGTTCCAGGTGGCGTTCTCGGCGACCGGGTTCCCCGACGGCGGGCCCGGGTTCCTCGGCCGGGTGGCGGGCAGCGGGATGCAGCAGGCCATGCCGAGGCCCTCGATGGCGGCCTCCGACACCGGGTTCTTCCGCCTCGCGGTCGTCTGCGCCGTGCTCGCGCTCATCCTCGTCGTGCTGCACCAGCGCGGGCGGCCGGGACGGGCGTGGGCGGCGATCAGGAGCGGCGAGGCCGGCGCGCTGGCCGTCGGCGTGGCCCTGACCAGGTACAAGGTGTGGGCGTTCGCGCTGGCGGCGTTCGTCACGGGCACCGCCGGGGCGCTGCTGGCGGCCAACACCGGGCGGCTGGACCCGATCTCGTTCCGGGCCTCGGACTCGGTGCTGCTGTTCGCCGTCGTCCTGGTCGGGGGCGCGTACGGGCTGACCGGCGTGGTGTTGTCCGGCGTCGTCGGCCAGGTCGGGCAGGCCGTCCTCGACGCCGCCGGGGTCAACGGCAACCTCATGCTCGTCGTGTTCGGCGCGGGCACCGTGCACGCCCTGGTAACCGCGCCGCGCGGCATCGGCGGCCGGCTAGAGGACCTGCGGCGGCCCGCATGAGGCTGGAGATCGAGGACCTGCGGGTACGGTTCGGCGGCGTACGCCCGCTGGACGGCGTCACCCTGACCTTCGACTCCGGCCTGTGCGGGCTCATCGGGCCCAACGGGGCGGGCAAGACGACCCTGTTCAACGTCCTGTCCGGCTTCGTACGGCCGGTCTCCGGGCGGATCACCGCCGGCGGGACGGACCTGCTGGCGCTCGCGCCGCACCGGCGGGCCCGGTGGGGGCTGCGCCGCACGTTCCAGCAGGAGCAGGTGGTCGCCGAGCTGAGCGCGGCCGGCAATCTGCGCCTGGCCGCCGACCACCTCGGCGGCCCGGACGAGGGACTGCTCGGGTTCTGCGGCCTGGAGGACCCGGCGCGGCCGGCGGGCGAGTTGACGCTGCTGGAGCGGCGGCGGCTCGAACTGGCCCGCGCCCTCGTCGGCACACCCAGGATCGTGTTGCTCGACGAGCCGGCCGCCGGGTTGTCGGAGACCGAGTCGCGGGCGCTGGCCGAGGTGGTGGTGGCCGTACCGGAGAAGTTCGGCGCGCTCGTCGTGCTCATCGAGCACGACGTCGCCCTGGTCGGCGAGGTCTGCGCGACCACGGCCGTCCTGGACTTCGGCCGCCTGATCGCCGCCGGCCCGACCGCCGCGGTGCTGGCCGACGAGCGGGTACGCGCCGCCTACCTGGGGGAGGCGCCATGAGCCTGGAGGTGCGCGGCCTGCGGGTGCGCAGGGGCGGGCGCGAGGTGCTGCACGACGTGGCGCTCGACGTGCCGCCCGGCGAGATCACCGCGCTGCTCGGCGCGAACGGCGCGGGCAAGAGCACGCTCGTGCTCGCCGTGGCCGGGCTGCTGCCGGTCGCGGCGGGCGGCGTCACCGCCGACGGCGACCAGCTGACCGGCCTGCGTCCCGAACGTGTCCGGGCCCTGGGCGTCGCCGCCGTCCCCGAGGGGCACCGGGTGCTGCGCTCGCTCAGCGTGGCCGACAACCTGCGCGTGGCCGGGCCCGACCCCGCGCCGGCCCTGGCGGCCTTCCCGGAGCTGGCCGAGCTGCGCGACCGGCAGGCCGGCACGCTGTCCGGCGGCCAGCAGCAGATGCTCGCCCTGGCCCAGGCCATCGCCGGCGCCCCGCGCTACCTGCTGGTGGACGAGCTGTCCTTCGGCCTGGCGCCCGCCGTCGTGGCCAGGCTCGTCCCCGCCCTGGCCGCGCTCGCCGAGGCCGGGATCGGGGTGCTGCTCATCGAGCAGTACACCCGGCTCGCGCTGGAGCTGGCCACCCGCGTCCACGTGCTGGACCGGGGCCGCGTCGCCCTGCGCGGCACGCCGGACGAGCTGCGCGGCCGGCTGCGCTCGGCCTATCTGGGAGAGGGCGATGGAGACCTTTGACGTCGTCGTGGTCGGCGCCGGCTCGGCGGGCGCCGCCGTGGCGCGCCGGCTGGCCGACGACGACGCGCTGCGCGTGTTGCTGCTCGAGGCTGGCGGCCCCGACGTCAACCCCGACATCCACGACCCCGGCGGGGTTTTCCGGTTGTGGGGCGGCCCCGAGGACTACGACTATCGCGTCGCGCCCCAGACCCGGCTCGGCGGGCGGCGGCCGCACTGGCCGCGCGGGAAGGTGCTGGGCGGCTCGTCCTCGCTCAACGGCATGATCTTCGTCAGGGGCGCGCCGGCCGACTACGACGCCTGGGGCCCCGGCTGGTCGTACCCCGAGGTGTTGCCGTACTTCAAGCGGCTGGAGGACTTCGACCGGGGAGCCGGTGACTACCACGGCGCGGGCGGGCCCGTACGGGTGATCGCCGACTACGCGCCGCACCAGGTCAACGCGGCGATCGTGGCCGCGGCGGTCGAGCAGGGCATGCCGTTCAACCCCGACTGCAACGCCGAGCGGCCCGACGGCGCCGGGTTCTGCCAGCTCACGATCCGGCACGGCCGCCGGCACAGCACGGCCGACGCGTACCTGCGCCCGCGCTGCGACCGGCCCGTCCTGGAGATCCGCACCCGGGCCCGCGCCCGCCGGCTGATCATGCGCGGCCGCCGGTGCGTCGGCGTCGAGTACGCCCGGGACGGGCGGCTGCACCGCGTCGGGGCCGCCCACCAGGTCGTGGTCAGCGCCGGGACCGTCGAGTCGCCGCGCCTGCTCCTGCTGAGCGGCCTGGGCGACGCCGCCGGGCTGCGACGGCACGGCCTGGCCGTGGTGGAGGACCTGCCCGGCGTGGGACGCAACCTGCACGACCACGCGCTGGTCCCGGTGATCGTGGCCGCGCGCCGTCCGGTGCCGCCCGCGCTGCCCGGCCTGCAGCCCATGCACAGCCAGCTCTTCTGGCGCAGCCGTCCCGGACTGCCCGGCCCCGACGTGCAGCCGCTGTTCTTCCACGTCCCCCTGTACGACGAGGACATGACCGGCCCGGATGACGCCTTCACCCTCATGGCCGGGATCGTCCGGCCGGAGAGCAGGGGCCACCTGGCGCTGACCTCGGCCGACCCCGACGCCCCCCTGCACATCGACCCGGCCTACCTGCGGGCGCCCGCCGACCGCGCGTGCATGCTCGCGGCCGTCGAGCTGTGCCGGGAGCTGACCCACGCCGCCGCCCTGCGTGAATGGGCGGGACCGGAGCTCTACCCCGGTGACCGTGAACTGTCCGAGCACATAGAGAGGACCTTGGTGACCTACCACCATCAGGTCGGGACCTGCGCCATGGGGACCGTCGTGGACCAGCGGCTCAGAGTCCACGGCATCGACGGGCTGCGCGTCGCCGACGCCTCGGTGATGCCCGCCGTCACGTCAGGGAACACGAACGCGCCCGCCATCATGATCGGGGAGCGGTGCGCGGACATGGTGCGAGAGGAGATCGGCTCATGACCGGCCTGTACATCGGCGGAGCCTGGGGCCCGGCCGCGGACGGCGCGACGTTCGCCACGCTGGACCCGGCCGAGGCCACCGTCATCACCGAGTGCGCCGAGGTGGGCCCGGCCGACGTGGACCGCGCGGTGACGGCCGCCAGGGCCGCGCTCGACGACCCGGCCTGGGCGCAGCTGCCCGCCGCCGCCCGCGCCAGGCTGCTGTGGAAGGTGGCCGACCTGGTGGAGGAGCACGCCGACGAGCTGGCCGAGCTGGAGACCAGGGACAACGGCCAGCCGCTCGCGGTGGCGAGGAACGTGACAGTCCCCGGCACCGCCGAACATTTCCGATATTTCGCAGGATGGTGTACGAAAATCGAGGGCTCGGTGTTGCCCGTCTCGTACCCCGACACCCTGCACTACACCCGGCGCGAGCCCGTCGGCGTGTGCGCGCTCATCACCCCGTGGAACTTCCCGCTGATGATCGCGGCCTGGAAGCTGGCCCCCGCGCTGGCCTGCGGCAACACGGTCGTCCTGAAGCCCGCCGAGCAGACCCCGCTGTCCACGGTCCGCCTGGTGGAGCTGATGGAGCTGGCGGGGTTCCCGCCCGGCGTGGTCAACCTGCTGACCGGCGGCGCGGAGACCGGCGCGGCCCTGGCCGGGCACGCGGGCGTGGACAAGATCTCCTTCACCGGCTCGACCGCGGTCGGCCGCTCGCTCGTGCACGCCTCCGCGGGCGACCTCAAGCGCCTGACGCTGGAGCTGGGCGGCAAGGCCCCGAGCATCATCGCCGCCGACGCCGACATCGACGCCGCCGTGGCGGGCAACGTCCAGGGCGCGCTGTTCAACAGCGGGCAGGTCTGCGCCGCGTACTCGCGTTTCTACGTGGACCGCAAGCGGGCCGACGAGTTCACCTCGAAGATGGCCGCCGCGGCCGCCGCGCTCAAGGTCGGGCCCGGTCTCGACCCCGCCACGGACCTCGGCCCGCTCATCAGTGAGGAGCACCTGATGAGCGTCGACGCCCACGTCCGCAGCGCGCTGTACGATGGCGCGCAACTCGTCACCGGAGGCAGACGCGCCGACGGCCCCGGCTTCTTCTACCAGCCGACCGTGTTCGCCGAGGTGACCGACACCATGGCCGTGGCCCGCGAGGAGGTGTTCGGCCCCGTCATCCCGGTGCTGGCCTACGACGACCCCGAGGAGATCGTCGGCCGCGCCAACGGACTGGAGTACGGCCTGGCCGCCTCCATCTGGACCAACGACCTGTCGACCGCCCACCGCCTGGCCGCCCGGATCAAGGCGGGAGCGGTGTTCATCAACATGATCCACGTGCCCGACGCCGCCACCACGTGGGGCGGCTACAAGGCCAGCGGGTGGGGCAGGGAGATGGGCCCATACGCCATCGACGCCTACACCGAGGTCAAGGGCGTCTGGACACACCTGGGGAGGGTGTGATGGGAGAGCTCGTCCTGGCAGCCAAGATCACGCATGTGCCGTCGATCTGGTTGTCGATCCAGCCGGGCAGGCACTTCGGCATCCGCCGGCCCGCCGAGCTGGCCCTGACCGAGATCGGCAGGCGGGCGCGCGAGCTGGGGGCGGACACGTTCCTGATCGCCGACACCCACTGGATGAACAGCATCGGCTTCCACCTCAACGGCAAGGAGCGCCACCGCGACTCCTACGCCAGCCACGAGCTGCCGCACTTCATCCACGACCTGGACTACGACTACCCGGGCGACCCGGAGCTGGCCGAGCAGCTCCGCGCCGAGATCGTCGCGGGCGGTCAGAAGGCGCTCGTGCACACCTACCGCGACCTGGGTCTGGAGTACGCGACGCTGGTCCCGATGCACTTCATGAACGAGGACTCCGCCGTACGGGTGTTGCCGATCGGCTGCAACATCTACTCCTCCATCGACGAGAACCGGCGCATCGGCGAGGCCCTGCTGCGCGGCATCCAGCGCAGCGAGCGCAAGGTCGCCTTCCTGGCCAGCGGCTCGCTCTCGCACGCCTTCCCGCCGAACGAGACCGCCGAGTCGCTGCTCAACGAGGTCAGCAGCCCGCTCAACCGGAAGATCGACATGGCCGTGCTGGACATGTGGGCCGAGGGGCGCATCGAGGAGTTCCTGGACATGTTGCCCGACTACAACGCCCGGTGCACGGGCGAGGGCGCGATGGCGGACACGGCGATGTTGTTCGGGCTGCTGGGGTGGCGGTCGTACAAGGGGAGGGGGGAGCAGCTCTGTCCGTACTTCGGCTCGACCGGAACCGGCCAGGTCGTCGTGGACTTTCCCGTGCCCGCGTACGATAAGATCTGAAATCATATGTGAAATATGACAGACGGAGGTTCTATGGCGGGGCTGTTCTCCCGGCGGCTCGACCCCCGTCCGCCCGGCGGTCCCGTCGTCGTCCTGCTCCACGGCTTCGGCTCCGACGGGCAGCGCGACTGGATCGACACCGGCACCGCCGCGATGCTGGCCGCCTTCGGCCACACGGTGATCGTGCCCGACCTGCCCGGACACGGGTCCAGCCCCGATCCCGCGACGGCCGCCGAGGCGCACGCGCCGGCGATCGCGCGGGCCGTGACGCACGGGGAGCAGCCCTCCGACCCTTTCACCGCGATGATCGCGGGCCTGGCCCGCACGCCCGGCCGCGCCCTGTGCGTGGAAGGGCTGCGTGAGACGCCTTTCACGGCACGCTCGTGGTCGGGAAAGCTGCCGCCCGTGTTCGTCGTCGGGCAAGATGATGGGATGACAGCGGGCATCGAGCGTATTGTCGAGCTGACTCCGGGGGCGGAGCTGGTGAGAGTTCCGGGTGGTCACGTCGAGGCTCTGGCGGGCGCGGGCCTGCGCGAGGCCGTCGTGAAGGTCCTGCAGGGGTGATGGTGAGCAGCACGAGAAAACCGGCCCAGGCCAAGCGGCCCAAGGGCTCCAAGGCCGAGATCAGCTACGACCTGCTGCGGGCCCGCATCCTCGACGGCACGTACGGCCCCGGCTACCGGCTGGTCATGGACCAGCTCGCCAGGGAGACCGGCGTGAGCACGATCCCGCTGCGCGAGGCCGTGCGCCGCCTCCAGTCCGACGGGCTGGTCGAGGTCGTGCGCAACATCGGCGCCCGGGTCGCCGTCTTCGACTCCGTACAGGTCGAGCACACCCTCAACGTGCTGGCCCGGCTGGAGGGCTACGCCACGGCCATCTGCGCCCCCCACATGGACGCGGCCAAGATCCAGGAGTCGCGCGAGATCAACGAGCGGATGAAGGAGGCGCTGGAGGAGTTCGACCCGACCTCCTTCACCGCGCTCAACCGCGAGTTCCACTTCTCGCTCTACCGCCACTGCCCCGACGAGCACCTCAACGCCCTGCTGGAGTCGGAGTGGGCGCGGCTCGACCACATGCGCCGCTCCAGCTTCACGTACGTGCCGGGGCGGGCGCGCAAGTCGGTGGAGGAGCATGACCGCCTGCTGGGCCTGATCGAGAACGACGCCGAGGCCGGGGTGATCGAGCAGGCCGCCCGCAACCACAAGATCGCCACCGCCGACGCCCTGCACACCGCCCAGGTCTCCCGCCGGCACTGACCGCACTCACACCATCGGCCGGACCCGCACCACCGGCCCGGCCCGTTCCGTCGGCCGGGCTCAGGGTTCCAGGGCGAAGACCGCCCATTCCTCGCCCTGGGCCAGCCCGGCCAGCTCGCGCCCGCACTCCCGCAGCACCTGCGGGCCCGAGGTGATGTGCTGGGCTCCGGCGTGCGCGTCCCGGAACAGGCGCTGGATCAGGCCGTCGCGCAGCGCGCCGGTGCCGCCCGAGGCGTAGACGAACCCGGCCACCTCCGTGAGCGTCGAGGTGGCGTGGTTGAGCGCGAGCCGTACCATCGTCTCCTGGCGGGTGGACAGCGTGCCGCCCGCGTCCAGGGTGGCTTCGACGTCGTCCCACGTCTGGCGGACCAGGGCGTGCGCGGCGCGGTGGGCCGCCTCGGCGCGGGCGAAGCCGGTGTGGAAGGCCTCGCTCGCGGCGAGCTGGCCGGGCCGCCCGGCGCGGGCCGTCACGTGGCGGCCCAGCTCGTCCAGCAGGCGGCGGCCGACGCCGAGCGCCCAGGCCGAGTGGCAGATCAGCGCCTGGTCGAGCAGGCCGAGCCGGTAGATCGCGCCGCCGCGCAGCGGCTCGTCCTGGCTGAACAGGTGCGTCCGGGACTCCGGCACGAACACGTCGTCGATGGCGTAGTCGATGCTGCCCGTCGCGCGCAGGCCCAGGACGTCCCAGTTGCCGAGCGGCTCGGCCGCCTCGACCGGGGTGATGAAGATGCGTTCCTCGCCGGTGCCCTCCACGACGCCCAGGCTGTGCACGTACTGGGCGTGCGGCATGGCCGAGGCGAAGCTCCACCGGCCGCTCAGCCGGAAGCCGCCGTCCTCGCGCACGGCGGTGCCCGGCCGGGTGCCCTGGCCCGCGAACAGCGGCGTCCGGGGGCCGCGGAAGATGTGTTCCACGGCCTCGTCGCCCAGGTAGGCGCCGCCCGTGCCGTTCTCCAGGGTGGTGGCCATGACGACCCAGCCGGTCGAGGCGTCGGCGTAGGACAGCTCCTCGAAGACGGCGAGCAGCTCCGCCGGGGACAACTCCGCGCCGCCCAGCGGGGCGGGCAGCCAGATGCCGAAGAGCCCGGCCTCGTGCAGGGCCTCCACGACGGGGTCGGTGAGCCTGCCCAGCGCCTCGGCCTCGGCGGCCTCGCGCTCGATCAGCGGGCGCAGGTCGCGGGCACGGTCAAGGTGGGTCGGGCCGGCGGAATGCAGTCGCGGCTTGTCGCTCATGTCCCGGTGCTCCTGTTCGTGATCGTCGCGGTCCTTCCTCCGTCAGATCACGTCCCCGCCCTGTTGTCCAGCCTCCCTGGGAAAACACCGCGGGCGCGGTGTCCGCCGGGGACTGTCCGGCAGGCGGATGAGCGGATGGCTTTGCATGACCATGCGTTGCAATGCATAATCTTATCCATGTCCAAGGTTCTCACCTCCCTGCCCACCGGCGAGCGGGTCGGCATCGCCTTCTCCGGCGGTCTCGACACCTCGGTGGCCGTCGCGTGGATGCGCGACAAGGGCGCCGTCCCGTGCACCTACACCGCCGACATCGGCCAGTACGACGAGCCCGACATCGCCTCGGTGCCCAGCCGCGCGCTGGCCTACGGGGCCGAGCTCGCGCGCCTGGTCGACTGCCGCGCCGCGCTGGTCGAGGAGGGCCTGGCCGCGCTCACCTGCGGCGCGTTCCACATCCGCTCGGGCGGGCGGGCCTACTTCAACACCACCCCGCTCGGCCGCGCCGTCACCGGGACCCTGCTGGTGCGGGCCATGCTCGAGGACCAGGTGCAGATCTGGGGCGACGGCTCGACGTTCAAGGGCAACGACATCGAGCGGTTCTACCGCTACGGCCTGCTGGCCAACCCCCACCTGCGCATCTACAAGCCCTGGCTCGACGCCGACTTCGTCTCCGAGCTCGGCGGGCGCAAGGAGATGTCGGAGTGGCTGCTCGCCCACGGGCTGCCCTACCGCGACAGCACCGAGAAGGCGTACTCGACCGACGCCAACATCTGGGGCGCCACCCACGAGGCCAAGACCCTGGAACACCTCGACACCGGCGTCGAGACCGTCGACCCGATCATGGGCGTGCGCTTCTGGGACCCCGAGGTCGAGATCCTGCCCGAGGACGTCACCATCGGCTTCGACCAGGGCCGCCCGGTGACGATCGACGGCAAGGAGTTCGGCTCCCCGGTCGACCTGGTGATGGAGGCCAACGCGATCGGCGGCCGGCACGGCCTGGGCATGTCCGACCAGATCGAGAACCGCATCATCGAGGCCAAGAGCCGCGGCATCTACGAGGCCCCCGGCATGGCGCTGCTGCACGCCGCCTACGAGCGGCTGGTCAACGCCATCCACAACGAGGACACGCTGGCCACGTACCACAACGAGGGCCGGCGGCTCGGCCGGCTCATGTACGAGGGCCGCTGGCTCGACCCGCAGGCGCTCATGCTGCGCGAGTCGCTGCAGCGCTGGGTCGGCACGGCGATCACCGGCGAGGTCACCCTGCGCCTGCGGCGCGGCGAGGACTACTCGATCCTCGACACCACCGGCCCCGCCTTCAGCTACCACCCCGACAAGCTGTCGATGGAGCGCACCGAGGACTCCGCGTTCGGCCCGGTCGACCGCATCGGCCAGCTCACCATGCGCAACCTGGACATCGCCGACTCGCGCGCCAAGCTGGAGCAGTACGCCACGCTCGGCATGGTCGGCACCACCCACCCCGCGCTCATCGGCGCCGCCCAGGCGGCCTCGACCGGCCTCATCGGCGCGATGCCGCAGGGCGGCGCCGAGGCCATCGCCTCGCGCGGCGAGGTCGCCGAGGACGACGAGCTGCTCGACCGCGCCGCGATGGAGTTCGGCACCGACTGACGCGCCTTCCCGGGCCGCCGCCGCGCGGCCCGGGGCGTGGCGCGCGGACGCCACGGGTACGGACCGGAGATGATGATCGACGAGCGGGACGGCGCGGACGTCACGCCCGCCACCGACTGGCTGCTCGGCCCGGTGTCCCGCGAGGAGTTCCTGCGCGACCACCGGGGGCGGCGGCATCTCCTGCTGCGCAGGCGGTCGCCCGGCCACTACCGCGAGCTGTTCTCGCTGGCCCGCTTCGACGAGCTCCTGTCCGGCTCCGGCCTGCACGCCGGGGCCGTGCGCGTGGTCCGCGACGGCCGCGCCGACGGCGGCGCGGCCGGGCTGGAGGACCTCTACGCCCGCTACCGCGACGGCTCGACCCTGATCATGCCCTCGGTCCACGACCGCTGGCCGCCGCTGCGGGAGCTGTGCCGCCGGCTGGCGGGCGAGTTCAGCGCGGAGTGCCGGGTCAACGCCTACCTCACACCGCCGCGGGCGCGCGGCTTCGACGTCCACCGCGACTCCCACGACGTGTTCGTGTTGCAGGTGGCCGGGTCCAAACGCTGGAGAATCCACCAGGACGCCCGCCAGGAGTTCGACCTGTGCGAGGGGGACCTGCTCTACCTGCCGCGCGGACTGCCGCACGAGGCCGCCTCGGCGCACGGCACGTCCCTGCACCTGAGCGTCGGCGTCCATCCCCTCACCTGGGCCGACGTGCTGCTGGCCGGGTGCGAGGCGGCCGTCGCCGACGACCCCGCCTTCCAGGAGCCGCTGCCCTTCGGCTTCGCCCGTACGACCGGCGGCCGGGCCGCCACGCGGGAGCGCGTCCGGGAGCTGACCGCCCGCCTGGGAGCCGTCCTCACCCCCGACAGGCTGGCCGACGACGCCGTGGACATGGCGCTGCTCGCCGAGGGCGACCGGCTGGGCGGCCACCTGCTCGACCTCGCGGGCCTGGCCGGACTCGACGCGGGCACCGCCGTACGGCGCCGCCCCGGCCTGCGCTGGGAGACCAGACGGGACGCCGGCACGCTGGTCCTCCCCTTCCACGGCAAACGGCTGAGCCTCCCGGCCCGGCACGAGGCGGCCTTCCTGCGCATGGCGGACGGCGAGCCCTTCACGGCGGCCGGCCTGCCCGGGGAGGACGGCCTCGCCCTCGTACGCCGCCTGGTCGAGGAGGGTTTCCTGACCCTCGCGGCGTCAGGCTGACCCGGCGGGCCTGCGGAAGACGCAGCGCACCACGTGCCAGTGTTTGGGCTCGTCCCTGGCGTCGATGCCGTCGTAGCGGTCCTCACGCAGGACGACCGGCTCCAGCCGGGGGAACAGCGCGCCCGCCTCGGGAGCGCGCAGGAACGTGCGTCCCGGCCGCCCCGCCCAGGCGTCCTCGGGACCGAAGAAGGTGCAGCACAACACGCCGCCCGCGGCCAGGCCGCCGGCCAGCGCGGCCGCCACCCGGCGTACGTCGGCCCTGGGCAGGAAGGGCAGGACGTGGATCGCGACCATGAACGAGTAGGCTCCTGCCGCGACCGGCACGTCACGTACGTCGGCGTGCACGACCCGCAGCCGCGGATGCCGCCATGCCGCCGCCAGCGCGAGTGTGCACGGGTCGGTGTCCACGGCCTCGACCGAGAAGCCCAGCTCCAGCAGGAAGCGGGTGTCGTTGAGCGGGCCCGCGCCGACGTCCAGCGCGCGCCCGCGGACGCCGCCGAGCACGCCCAGCGCCTCGACGACGAGCGAGTTGGGCCCCCGCCCCGCCCGCAGGGAGGCGTAGGTCACGCCGCCGCTAGCCGCTCACCTTGAGGATGCGCTGCTCGATCAGCACCTCGGCCAGGGCGACCCGCTCCTCCCCGGTCAGGCCGCCGGGCAGCTCCCTGACGTAGAAGGCGCCGGTGCGGGCCACGAACTCCAGCGCGGGCGAGGCGATCATGTTGGCGCCCACCAGCGGCTCGCCCGACGGGGAGAGCAGCTCGACCTGGTTCCCGTCGCGGCGGGTGGTCAGCAGCCCGGCGCGGTCGTTCAGCACGCGGCGGGTCAGCGTGACGGTGCGGTGGTCGTACCAGACGTCGGGGAGCGGGCAGCCGAAGAGCTCCTCGTAGCGGTCGCGGAACTCGGCGAACGTGGCCACCGGGGTCTCCTCGGCGGGCTCGTCCCGCACGCCGGGGTCGTTGCTCGGGCTGTGGTGGACGTACCGGCCGAAGTAGGTGCGGCAGAACTCGGTGTACAGGCCGGTGAACAGGATGAAGTGATGCCAGGCGTCGTCCACGCGCGTCGAGTGCATCATCCAGATCCGCGACCGGTCGACCTGCGTGAGCACGAGGTACTTCTTCGCCTCGGCGAACAGCTCCCCGGCCTCCTCCTCCGTCGCGGCGACGCGCTCCTTGACGAGCCGTTCGAGGAGGTAGGGCGCCTGGTGGTCGAGCGCGGCGAGCGAGGTGTCGGTGATCATGGGTCCCCCTACTCCGGCGACGACTTCCTGCGGCAGGACGAGACGCACACGCTGCTGCAGTCGCGGCAGGTCATGCAGGGGCTGTGGCAGTCGGCGCGCTCGGTCTTGACCCGCAGGTGCAGCCGGCCCGTCCGGATCTCCCCGGCGTCCTCGGCGACCTCCGAGGTCAGGGACGCCTCCGCCGTGCCGGCCTGCCGGCGGACGACCTTGGCGTCCCGGCGTACCCAGAGCACCTTCGCGCCGAAGAGCAGGATGGTCTCGGGCACGTTCTCGATGTGCAGGACGCCACTCAGCGGGATGTCGAGGGCCGAGTTCAGATCCTCCAGGCTGGGATACAGCGTGACGAAGCCGTCCTGGTGCGGCGGGCCCACGTAGCCCCAGAACGTCATGGTGTCCGGGTGGCCCTCCTGGAGCAGCTTGACCAGGAGAGGATGCGCCTCGGGCCCTTGTACGGCTTTGCTCATGGCAGTACTCCTCGTTCCCGGCGAGCCTGACATCCCGGCCCCGGGGGCGGCGGCGCGACGCGCCGCCGCTTTGCCGAACCCGGGGCCGCGCCGGGCTGGCTCAGCCGAGGTCGGCCTGTGGCGCGCCCGGGGCGTTCGCCTCGGCGAAGACGCCCGCCTGCTCGGACGCCGGTGACGGCGTCTGCTCCATGAGCGCCTGGATCGCGGACCTGCGCCTGTCGAGGCCCGCTTCGTCGATGCTGATCCGCCGCCGGTTCCGGCTCTTGTCGTCGGTCATGCTCGGCAACCGTAGTGAGCCGGACGTCAACGCGGGGCAACGTCAACACCTTGTTTGGGCGCGGGAGCCGGCACCCGGCCAGCCGTTCTGACTTGGTCTCTTCCGGTTTTCCGCCATCAAGGTCGGCGGCCGGACCCCATGGTGGCCGGGCCGCCGGCTGCCTAGCGTGACCGTCGTGATCAGTCTCAGGGGTTTGACCAAACGGTACGGCGCCCGCACGGCGGTGGACGACCTGTCACTGGAGCTGAGGCCTGGCGCGGTGACCGGCTTCCTCGGGCCGAACGGCGCCGGCAAGTCCACCACGATGCGCCTCGTCCTCGGGCTCGACCGGCCCTCGGCGGGCACGGCGCTCATCGGGGGCGTGCCGTACCACCGGATCAGCAACCCGCTGCGGACGGTCGGCGCGCTGCTCGACGCGCGGGCGCCGCACCCCGGGCGCAGCGGGCGCGCGCACCTGACCGCGCTGGCCCGCAGCAACGGGATCGCCACGCGGCGGGTGGGCGAGGTGCTGGAGAGCGTCGGGATGGCGGGCGCGGCGGGTCGCCGGGCCGGGGCGCTGTCGCTCGGCATGAGCCAGCGGCTCGGCATCGCCGCCGCGCTGCTCGGCGATCCGGAGGTGCTGATGTTCGACGAGCCCGTCAACGGGCTCGACCCCGACGGGGTGCGGTGGGTGCGCGGGCTCATGCGGTCGCTGGCCGCCGAGGGCCGCACGGTGTTCGTCTCCAGCCACCTGATGAGCGAGATGCAGCTCACCGCCGACCACCTGGTGGTGATCGGCAAGGGCCGGCTGATCGCCGACGCGCCGCTGGCCGAGGTCATCGGGCGCAGCTCGCTGACGGCCGTGCTGGCCCGCACCCCGCACGCGGGGGATCTGGCCGGACGCCTGCGCGCCGCCGGGATCGCCGCAGAACGCGTCGCCGAGAACGAGGTCGCCGCCACCGGCGCCCCCATCGAACGGGTCGGCGACCTGGCGCACGAGGCCGGGATCAGGCTGCACGGGCTGCGCACCAGGGAGGCGTCCCTGGAGCAGGCCTATCACGAGCTGACGGAGAACAGCGTGGAGTACGGGGCGACGGGAGCGGGCGCGTGAGGGCGTTGGGACAGGCGGCCTGGGCCGAATGGGGGAAGTTGTGGTCGGTCCGGTCCACGTGGTGGTGCCTGGCCTGCGCGTCGGCGCTCATGGTGCTGACCGCGGTGGCCCTGGCCGCCGCCCAGGCCACCGACGCCGTGCGCGACCGGGTGCCCGGCGTACGGGTGACCGCGAGCGAGTCCGTGGTGTCGGCGACGTCGTTCGTGCAGTTCGCGCTGGTCGCCCTGGCCATGCTGGTGATCACGGCCGAGTACTCCTCCGGCGGCATCAGGGTCACGTTGCAGGCCACGCCGGTACGCGGGGTCGTGCTGGCCGCCAAGGCGCTGGTCGTGGCGCCGGTGATGTTCGCCGCCGGGGTCCTGTCGGGCGCGGTGGCGACGGCGGCGGTCTACGCGGTGCTCCAGGCCGACGCGTTCGGCGGGCTCGTCGTGCTGCCGTTCGGGGAGGCCGTACGCGACCTGGCGGGCGCGGGCCTGTACTTCGCTCTGGTGTCGGTGCTGACGCTGGGCGTCGGGGCCGCGATGCGCAGCGCGGCGGGCACACTGACCGTGGTGTTCATGCTGCTCATGGGCCTGCCGCTGTTGCTGCTGATGACCGGGAGCCAGGCGGCGCTGGACGCCTCGATGCGCATGCCGATGTTCGCCGGGCTGGCCTTCATGGACAGCGTGGACAACATGACCGGCGGGCCCATCCCGTACTCGGCAGGGGAGGGTCTGGCATGGCTGCTGGCCTGGGCGGCGGCGGGGGTGGCGGCGGGCTACGCCGTACTGCGCCGCCGCGACGCCTAGACTTCGGGCCCGTGTCGGACCATCGGGACAACGAGCAACGGGATACCACGGGCAGGCGGGCGGCCAGAGCCCTGACCGGGGTGCTGGCCGGCATGGCGCTCGGCGCCGTCGAGCTGGCCTTCCTCTGCGTGGCCTGGCCCGCGTCGCTGATCCCGGCCGCCCGCCCGGCGGCCCGGCGCGGCCTGGCCCGGCTCATGGCGCTCGAACGCGCCCGGCTGAGCAGGTGGCTCGGCCACCCCGCCACCACCCGTGACGGCGGTTACGCCTACCTCGCCGCCCGCGCCGCCCTGGGCGTGCTCGGCGGGTACGGCTGCGCCGTCGCCCTGTTCGTCGGCGGCCTGCTGCTGGCCGGCGGCGCGTGGGAACTGGTCGCGGGCGGTTCGGACGCCGTCCCGATCGACCTGCCGGGCGTCAAGATCGTCACCAGCGGCGGCATGCTCGGCCTGACCGGCGGCGTGGCCCTGCTGGCCGTGACCGCGCTGCTCGCCCTGGCCATGGGCGCCCTCGAACGCCGCCTGGCCGCCCACTTCCTCGGCCCCGGCGGCGACGAGCTCATGCGCCGCCGCATCGCCGAGCTGACCGCGACCCGCTCCGGCATCGTCCGGGCCGTGGACGACGAACGCCGCAGGATCGAACGCGACCTGCACGACGGCGTCCAGCAGCGCGGCGTGGCCCTGGCCATGCTGCTCGGCCGGGCCCGGCACGGCCGCGACCAGGCCAGGACCGTCGAGCTGGTCGACCAGGCTTACACCGAGTCCCGCCGCCTCCTCGACGAGCTGCGCAGCGTGGCCTGGCGCGTCTACCCCACCGCCCTGGACGAGCTGGGCCTCAAGGCCGCCCTCGCCGGCGTCGCCGAACGCGCCGGCGTGCCGGTCACCGTGCACTACGGGCTGTCGGCCCGCCCCGCCGGCGAGATCGAGACCGCCCTGTACTTCGTGACCAGGGAGGCGATCACCAACGCGGTCAAGCACGCCCGCGCCCGTGACATCCTGGTCGTCGTGGGCGAGGACGAACGGACGGTGAGCGTGGCGGTCTCCGACGACGGCGAGGGCGGCGCCGACCCGGCGGGCGGCGGCCTGTCCGGGCTGTCCCGGCGGATCCTGGCGCTCGACGGCACGTTCACCGTGGACAGCCCGCCCGGCGGGCCCACGAAGATCGTCGCCACGCTGCCGAAGGAGCCGCCGTGCGGCTGATCCTGGCCGACGACTCCGTGTTGCTGCGCGAGGGCCTGACCCGGCTGCTCGCCGAGGCCGGCCACGACGTCGTCGCGGCCGTGGGCGACGCGTCCGCGCTGCTGGCCGCCGTCGCCGGGCACCGGCCCGACGTGGCGGTGATCGACGTGCGCATGCCGCCCGGCCACAAGGACGAGGGGCTGCGGGCCGCCCTGGAGATCCGGGCACGATGGCCGGAGGTGGGCGTGCTCGTCCTGTCCCAGTACGTCGAGCAGCACTACGCCGCGACCCTGCTGGCCGGGCCCGCCGAAGGGCTCGGCTACCTGCTGAAGGACCGGGTCTCGGAGGTGGCCGACTTCCTCGACTCGCTCGAGCGCGTACGCGCGGGCGGCACGGCCTTCGACCCCGAGGTCGTCCGGCAGCTTTTGGCCCGTACCAGCCACGCCGACCCGCTGAGCCGGCTGAGCCCGCGCGAGGGCGAGGTTCTGGCGCACCTGGCGCAGGGGCTGGTCAACGCGGCCATCGCCGAGCGGCTGCACGTGTCGGCGTCCACGGTGGAGAAGCACGTCAACGCGATCATGGACAAGCTCGACCTGCCGCGCGACGCCGGCTACAGCAGGCGGGTGCTGGCGATCCTGCGCTACCTGGAGAGCTGACGGCCGGGGCGGTCCGGCCTGCTCACACGTCGGTCACACGTCGATCACGCGGGGCAGCGCCGGAGGGTTCGGCCGGGGTTGCCACTCCCGGGGGTAGCCGAGCGAGACCTCCATGAACGGCACGCCGTCGTAGTGGGTCAGGCGCGGGATGTGCAGGTGGCCGTACACGACGACGGCGGCGTCGTAGTCGAGGTGCCAGCGGGCGGTGCGCTCGGTGCCGCACCACTGGGCGAACTCCGGATACCTGAGGACCCGCGTCGGCTCGCGGACCAGGGGATAGTGGTTGACCAGCACGGTCGGTAACCCCGGCGGCCGGGCCGCCAGTCGCGCCTCGGTCAGCTCGACCCGGGCCGCGCACCAGGCGTCCCTGCTCGGGTGGGGGTCGGGGTGCAGCAGCGCCTCGTCGGTGCAGACGATGCCCGACTCGTACGCCATCCGCAGCGCCTCCTCCTTGGTCGCCGCGCCCTCCGGCCGGAAGGTGTAGTCGTACAGGACGAACAGCGGCGCCACCGTGACCGGCCCGCGCGCCCCCTCCCAGACCGGGTACGGATCCTCGGGGGTCACGACGCCGAGGTCGCGGCAGAGCTCCACCAGGTACCGGTAACGCTCCTCGCCGCGCAGCCGCACCGGGTCGCGGGCCGGCGTCCACAGCTCGTGGTTGCCCGGCGCCCAGACGACCTTGGCGAACCGGCCGGCCAGCAGGCTCAGCGCCCAGGCGATGTCCGTGGACAGCTCGCCGACGTCGCCCGCGACGACCAGCCAGTCGCCGTCGGACCCCGGGCGCAGCTCCTCGACGATCTTCCGGTTCTCGGGATGGTGCACGTGCAGGTCGCTGACGGCGAGCAGACGTGGAGCAGTGATCACGTCTCGGATCGTACGCCGCCCGGCGGGCCGGGCGGTCCGTGATGCTGACCGTCCGGCTAGTAGGCACGGTCGGCGTCACCCCAGAGCATTAGTCCTCACCGGCCGACAAGGGGGGCCGATGAGGGGGCAGATGAGGGGGAGGGGCGATGAAACGAGCAAAAAAACATGGGGGCTCGGGGACGGCCAAACGGAAGAAGGGCGAAGACGACGAGTCGCCGCAGGGGAGCACCAAGAAGGTCGTCAAGACCAGGAGGCAGGAGCCTCCCTCCGTCCTCGCGCGCCTGCTGACGGAGGTGCCGGACATGGCCGTCCAGGTGGTGGGCTTCCTCAGCCCGATCGACATCTACGCCGTGCGCCGGGTGAACAAGCAGGCCGCCGGGCTCGACCTCGTGCGCATCCCGCCGCCCGAGGCGAACATCCCGGACGGCCAGCCGTGGGGGCAGTTCGACCAGGAGATCATGTTCTGGCTCACCGAGGTGGCGCGCATCCGCCCAGGCGTGCCGCCCGAACGGTTCGTGTGGGCGCTGCGGAAGCTCTACAGCCAGGGGCTCGACCAGATGTACCTGGACCGCGACCGCATGGAGCAGATGGTGGTGGCGCTGGTCCAGAAGCGTCCCCGCTACCTCACGAGCACCCGCGTCCCGGCCGCGCCGGTCGGCGCCCGGCGGAAGATCGTCTCTCCGCTCCCGGCCGTCCCCGAGATCGCGAAGACGATCAAGCAGCTCGCGAAGCTCAACGGCCAGCAGAACGCCGACCAGATCATCGCGGACCTGGACAAGTTCTGGAAGGACCTGGAGGACGAGCGCGAGGCCATCAGGGACATCGAACGCGCGAAGCCGGAGAACCAGTGGACGACCACTCGGGACCCGGACAACAGTGAGGGGGAGGCATGACGGCGGACGCGGCGGTCGTCCAGCGGGCCGTACGGGACCGCTTGCAGGGCAAACTCGACCTGGTCAGGGCCTGGCTGACCAGCACCGAGGACGGTGGTGTGGAGACCGCCTTCCGCCGCGGGGCCGAGCGGTCCCCGCGGTCGGGTCCGGGCGGCGCCGACGGGCTGGTCTGGGCGCTGGTCCACCTGCGCGACAGCCTCGAAACCCTGCGCACCCTCGACGGGAACCGCCCCCGCGACACCCCCGACCGGGTCAGGAAGGCGAACGCCGCGCTCCCCGCCCTCCTCGACGAGGCGCGGAAGACGCTCGACGCCTGCCAGACGCTGGCCAGGGCGTACCTGCGCGGCGGCCCGGGGAGCGCCGACAGGGAACAGCGGCACGCCGACGTCGTCCGCCGGCTGGAGACGGACGCCAAGGCCATGGAGGACCTGCAGAACGAGTACGAGGCCGTACGGGCCGACCTCGTCCCCGACTCGCCCGACGACACGGACGACGCGCCGCCGCCCGAGGTGCCCGCGCTCAGCCGGGCCGCCGAGATCCTCGACCAGGCCCGGCGGTGTTGCCTCAAGGGTTATCTGGCGCTGCGGCTCGTCGTGGACGAGGAGATGCTGAGCTCGGCGAAGGGGACGAGCCTGAGCCCGTTCGAGTGGCCTCTGCTGCCCTACCTCGACCACCAGGAGGTGTTGCTGGCCTACCTCGACGTGCCCGCGGACGGCAAGGGCCGCGACGAGACGGACACGCTCCTCGCCGAGGCGCTCTCCGGCCCCCAGGGCAGGCAGGAGGTCCACGCCGCGGTCGAGGCGGTCAACCAGGGCCGCTGACCCACCCGGGTTGACCGCGGCGCCGCCGGGTACGTACGACACCTGCCCGCACCCGGAAGAGGACCAGCCATGACGACCGCGCCGACCCTCGTGCTCTCCGACGGCCGCCCCATGCCGCGCCTGGGCCTGGGCACCTGGCCGATGGACGACCGCCAGGCGCGCCAGGCCGTCGCCCACGCCCTCACGCTCGGCTACCGGCTGGTCGACACCGCCGCTAGCTACGGCAACGAGCAGGGCGTGGGCGCCGCGGTCGCCGAGTCCGGCGTGCCGCGCGAGGAGCTGTTCGTCACCACGAAGCTGCGCGGCGCCCAGCACGGCTACGACCTGGCGCTGCGCGCTTTCGAGGAGAGCCGGTCCCGGCTCGGCCTCGACTACGTCGACCTCTACCTGATCCACTGGCCGCTGCCCGGCCACGGCCTGTTCGTCGACACCTGGAAGGCGTTCGTACGGCTGCGCGAGGAGGGCCTGGCCCGCTCGATCGGCGTCTCCAACTTCACCCCCGGCCAGATCGAGCGGGTGGTCGAGGCCACCGGCGTGTGGCCCGCGGTCAACCAGGTCGAGCTGCACCCCGGGTTCCCGCAGGGCGACCTGCTGGCCTGGCACGCCGGGCACGGCGTGGCGACCGAGTCGTGGAGCCCGCTCGGCGCCGGCGGCAAGCTGCTCGACGACCCGGCCGTCACCGAGGTCGCCGCCGAGGCCGACCGCACCCCCGCGCAGGTCGTGCTCCGGTGGCACGTGCAGCTCGGCGCCGTGCCGATCCCCAAGTCGGCCGATCCCGGACGCATGCGCCACAACCTGGAGGTGTTCGACTTCGAGTTGTCGCCCGAGGAGATGGCGCGCGTCTCGGCGCTGGGCAGCGGCGGTGGCCGGCTCGGCGGCGACCCCGACCACCACGTGGAGCTGTAGCGCCTCGCAGCCCGTAGTGCCTCAGAACTGCGTGGCGGCCAGCCAGTGGTCCAGCAGGGCCCGGTCGCCGGTGATCGTCAGCCGCGGGTGCCCGGACGGCAGGCGGCGGGAGAACAGCAGCAGCAGGTCCGCGACCGCGCCCGAGGCCGTCACGTCGCCGGTGCTGTCGCCGCGTTCGTACCGGACGCCGTCCGGGGTTCTGGTGATCGTCCAGCCGGTCGCGCCCGAGGGCCGGATCGCGATGCGCTCACCCTGGCCGCGCAGCCCGGCGAGCCGCGGCAGGAACGCCTCCGCCGCCGGGTCGGACAGCAGGGCCAGGCCCTCGCCGATCCCGTCGGCCGCCAGGTCCGCCGCCACCTCGTAGCCGGCGCCCGTCGCGAGGGCGGCGTCGGCGTGGTGCACGCAGGTCTCGTTGAGCATCCTGCGCAACCAGAACAGCGCGGGCCGCGGGCCCAGGAACGTCCACACCGGGCGCTCCGGCCCGCCGTCGCGGACCGCGCCGGTCAGCGTCGCGGCGCCCTCCTCCAGCCATCCCGTCCAGCGGGCCGGCTCGCCGGGCTCGGCGTCGGGGACGGCCGGGACGGCGGCGTACGCGCCCGTGCGCACGATCTCCGCCGCCCACCGGTGGGCCTGCCCGATGTGCCCGGCCAGGTCGCGTACCCGCCATTCCGGACACGTGGGTACGACCGTGTCCGGGTCCGCCTCGGCGACCACCCTGGCGAACGCCGCCGTCTGCTCCTTCAGGCCCAGCGCGAGCCGTTCGTGACCGAGTTCCCTCATCTGCCGCACTCCTTCGCGTCGGTTGACGCCGTCACGGTAGGAACTCCAGTCGGACTGGAGGTCAAGTACCGCCGGACGCGGTGGACGGAAGGGCCTGCCGGTCGCGTACGAGGGCGAGCATCTCGTCCACCGAACCGGCCGGATCGCTGATCGGGAACTGCGTCGCCCGGATGATCGCGTCGGGGTCGACCAGCAGGGTGAGGCGCTTGAAGCGGTCGGCGCCGGCCGCCCGGAAGGTCGGCAGCAGCAGCCCGGCGGCGAGTCTGCTGTCCTGGTCGGACAGGAGAGGGAAGGGCAGCCTCGCGTGCGCCGCGAAGGCGGCCAGCTGGTCGGGGCGCTGGGTGCTCACGCCCCGGATCGCGGCGCCGGCCGCCTCGAAGGCGGCGCACCGGGAGGCGTAGGTGAGGGCCTCCAGCGTGCAGCCCGTCGTGCCCGGGATGTCGGCCCAACCGGGCGGGTAGGCCTGGGCGCCCGGGGCGAAGGCGCCGGGGAAGAAGTAGAGCACCGTCCAGAGGCCGTCCGGAGCGCCGGGCGCGACCGGCTCGCCGTCATGGCGTCGCAGCACGATGTCCGGCATCTTCCGGCCGACCAGCTCGTGCACGCGGCGGCTCTCGGCGGACCCGTCCTCGCTGGTCGCGGTCAGCGACCCGTCGCCCATCACGTGTCTGGCGCCCCAGTCCTGGAGGGCGATGAGCGCCGGCAGCAGGCCCTCGCCCTTCGGGGTCAGCACGTAGTCGTGGCGCGGCGGGCGCTCGGAGTAGGGCCGCCTCTCCAGCACGCCGTGCTCGACGAGCTTGGCCAGGCGTTCGGCCAGGGCCCGGCGGCTGACGCCGAGCTCGCGCTGAAGGCCGTCGAAGCGGGTGGTGCCGCCCGCGATGTCGCGCACGACCAGGAACGTCCACCAGTCGCCGATCACGCCCAGCGCTTGGGCGATGCCGCAGTCGGAGTCGGGTAGCTCTGCGCGCTTCACGTCCGTCAGTATAGAGTGCGTTCCATTCTGGAACTTACTTGGCGGAGGGCGCCGGCATGGACAACGGCAGTGGAGGGGCGGCGGGCGTCTTCTGGCGCTGGTGGACCGCGGGCACGACGAGCGCGGTCGGCTCGGCGGTGGGCGCGGTGGCGTTACCTTTGACCGCCTTGACGGTGCTGGACGCCTCCGCGTTCGAGATGGGCCTGATCGCCGCCGCCGGTTACGTCGCCTGGATCGTGATCGGCCTGCCCGCCGGCGTACTGGTGCAGCGAATGCCCATGCGAAGGGTGCAGATCATCGCGGACGTGGCCCGCGCGGCCGCGGTCGTCTCCATCCCGGTGGCCTGGTGGCTGGACCGGCTGACGGTCGCCCAGCTGGTGGTCGCGGCCCTCGTGATCAGCTTCGCGAACGTCGTCTTCGACGTCGCCAACTCGACCTTCCTGCCGTCGATCGTGAGCAAGGAGCAGTTGCAGTCCCGCAACAGCCTGACCTCCGGCACCCACGCCGCCACCCAGCTCGGCGGGCCGTCGATCGGCGGTCTCGTCGTCCAGGTGCTCGGGGCGGTGCCCACCCTCCTCGTGGACGCGGTGAGCTACCTGGTCTCGGCCCTGCTGCTGCGTACCCTGCCCGAACGCCATCCGCAGGCCCCCGACCGCTGGCCGCCGATGCGCGCGATGATCCGCGAAGGCTGGCGGTTCGTCGCACGCCACCCGGTCATGGGCCCGTGCATGTGGGCCGCCACCGCGGCGAACATGGTCTGCGGCGCACAACAGGCGCTCTACGCGCTGTACCTCGTACGCGAGCTGCACGCCGAGCCCGGCCTGGTCGGCCTGCTGCTGGCCGCGGACGGGGCCGGAACGCTGGCCGGCGCGGCCCTGACGAACCGGATCACCGCCCGGCTCGGCACCGCCCGCGCCCTGATCCTCGCCGGCTTCCTCACGGTCGCCGGGGCGCTCGTCGTCCCCCTCGGCGCCGGTTGGCAGGGGTACGCCGCCTTCGCCGTGGGCAACGTGGTGTTCTCCGCCGGGGTCGTGCTGCTCAGCGTGGTGACCCGTACGTACCGGCAGATCGCCAGCCCGCCCGACCTGCTGCCCCGGGTGATGGCCACGGTCCGCTTCGTCTCCTGGGGCGCGATCCCGGTCGGCGGACTGGTCGCCGGAGGCCTCGCCGGGGTGTTCAGCGGCCGGACCGCCCTGCTGGTCTTCGTCGCCGCGGCCGTCTGCGTGCCCCTGGTCCTGCTGGCCTCGCCCATCCGGCACCTGCGCGACCTCACCGACCACCAGGAGGACGACGGGCCCACCGGCCCGGCGCCGCCTCGCCGCCGGCTCGCCGCGGAAACAGGCTGAGGTTTCCCGGGCTGCGGGGCCGGCCGGGAAGTGGTGTCATTGAGGCATTCATCCCGGTGGAGGTTCACGTGCCTTTGGGGCAGGACACGATCGGCATCGGTGACCTGGCGCGGCTGACCGGCGTGTCGGTGCGGACCCTGCGCTTCTACTGCGACGAAGGCGTCATCGAGGCCAGGCGCAGCACGGGCGGCCACCGCAGGTTCGATCCGGCGGCGGTCGGGCGGGTCGCGCTGGTCAGGCGGCTGCGCGGGCTCGGGCTGGGGCTGCCCTCGATCGTGGCGGTGCTGAGGGGCGAACGTTCGATGGGCGAGGCGGTGGCGGCCGAGCGGGCCGAGCTCGACGTCCGGCTGGCCGGGCTGGCCTGGCGGCGGGCGTCGCTGCGCGCGGTCGAGGAGGCGGCCCCGGCCGACCGGGCCGCCCGGCTCGGCCTGCTGGCGGCCGTGGAGGACGGCGTGGCGGCCCGCGACGCGCTCGTCCGCTTCTGGCGCGGCCAGATGCTCTCCCCGGTGTCGGGCGCGTGGTTCGCCGGGTTCCTGGCCATGGTCGTGCCGCAGCCGCCCGTCGATCCGACGCCGTCGCAGGTGGTCGCGTACGCCGGGCTGGTGGCGGTGGCCGCCGACCGGTCGCTGGCCCGTACGCTGCTGGCCCGCGCCCGCGCGAACGGCAAGGCGATCCCCGACGAGGACGCGCTGATGACCGGCGTCGGCGAGGTGTGCGCGCTGGCCGAGCCGCTGGTCCGCGCGGGCGCCGAGCCGCGCGAGGGGGCCGAGCTCGACCTCTACGTCGGCGTGCACGCCTCGGCGCGCGGCGTCAGGGACACCCCGGCCTTCCGCCGCGAGCTGCTGGCCGGCGTGGCGCCCGACCGCGACCCCCGCATGCGCCGCTACTGGCGGCTCGTGGCGGAGGTCAGCGGCGACCCCGCCACGCTGGGCGACAGCCACCTGTGGCTGGCCGACTCCCTCGAACGGTCGGTCGAGGGCCGCTGACGCCTCATCGCTCGTACACGACCTTGCCGTCCACCAGCGTCATCGCGATGGGCACCTCGGGCAGGTCGGCCGGGTGCACGTCCAGCAGGCCGGCGTCCAGCACGCACAGGTCGGCCACCTTGCCGGGCTCCAGCGAGCCCTTCCACGACTCCGCGCCGTCCTGCCAGGCCGGGGCGATCGTGTAGGCGCGCAACGCCTGGTCGAGCGCGAGCCGCTGGTCGGGGGCGCCGTCCACGGCCCACCGGGTGGCGGCCGCGGCCACGCCGTGCCGCCAGTCGGGGGTGAGCATGGGGGCGTCGGAGCTGAGGCAGAGCCGTACGCCGGCGGCCAGCGCGTCCCGCACCGGCCAGGCGTGCCCGAGCGCGGCCTGGCCCAGGGCGTCGCGCAGCATGGGGGAGGCGGCGGCGGCGATGCCCGGCTGGGTGGTCAGGCCGATGCCGGCCGCGGCCATCGTCTTGAGGGTGTCCGGATGCAGGACGTCGCCGTGGACGAGGTAGTGGCGCCGCCCCGGGGCCCCGGCCAGGGCGCGGGTGACGGTCCTGGTCGCGCGGCTGCCGGTGGCGTGCACGGCGACCTGGTGCCCGGCCGCGGCGACGGTCTCGATCATCGTGGTCAGCGCGTTCTCGCGCTCGTCCAGGGAGTCGCCGTCGACCAGCGGGGCGCCGTGGGTGCCGTCCTCGTACGGCTCGTCGCTCCAGGCCGTGCGCATCGGCGGGATGCCGTCGGCGAAGATCTTCACCCCGGTCACCTTGAACCAGCCCGGCACCTCGGCGGGCGGCGTCAGGTCGCGCAGTCCGGCGACCACGTCGGGCAGCGAGCTGCGCCCGTCCATCTCGGCGAAGAGCAGCAGCGCGCTCACCCGGGCCTTCAGCTCGCCCCGCGCGGCCATGTCGGCGTACTCGCGCAGGACCTCGACGCCGAACCGTCCGCCGCCGTCGTGCTCGCAGGGGCCGAGTCCGGGCTCGGTGTAACTCGTGATGCCCAGGGAGGCCAGCAGGTCGCCGGTGCGCAGGATCGCCGCCCGGCGTTCCTCCGCCTTCCCTAATCGCGAGTCGGGGGCGAGGTTGCCGGTGCCGGTCAGGCGGTCCAGCAGGAGGTCCGGCCAGCGCAGGCCGAGCCAGGCGCCGTGGAGGTGGGCGTCGTTGATGCCGGGCAGCACCGATCTGCCGCGCAGCCGTACGACCTCCGTCTCCGGGCCTACCATGGCCTGGACCTGCAACGGAGTGCCGACTCTGACGATGCGCCCGTCCTTGATCGCGATCCCGGACGCGAGATGGCCGGCCGGGTTCATCGTGTGCACGACGCCGCCGGTCATGACCAGATCAGCCGACCTGTTGTCAGCCGCAGATTTCATATCCGCTCCGCTCTGGACACTCTCAATTCCATCCGCATAACGTACATGGAATCAGATACGATTTCGTGCCGGGAGGTGACGATGCCTCTGCGTTCCGAGGCACGGCGCATCATCGATAGGGCCCCTCGCGGACCGGCGCCCACGCCGTCAACCGCCGCGGCCGACGACCGCCGCCGGAGCCGCTGATGGGCGCTCCCGTGGACGATGTCCTCGACGTACGGGACATCAGCGTCTCCAGAGGAGAGGTCCCCGTCGTGCACGAGGTCAGCCTCGGCGTCGCCCCCGGCCTGGCCGCCGTGCTGCTCGGCGCGAACGGCGCGGGCAAGACCACCCTCCTCGACGGCATCGCGGGCCTGGCCCCCGCCGCCTCCGGCACGGTCACGCTGGCCGGCGCCACGCTGACCGGCCTGCCCACCTACCGCCGCGCCCAGGCCGGCCTCGGGTACGCCGAGCAGGCCCGCACGGTGTTCCGCACGCTCACCCTGGAGCAGAACCTGCTGGTCTCCGGCGACGGCGACCCGGCCATGGTCTACGACATCTTCCCCGAGCTGGATCGCAGGCGCACCCTGCCGGCCGCGAACCTGTCCGGCGGCGAGCAGCAGATGCTCGTCATCGGCCGGGCGCTGATCGCCGGGCCCAAGGTGGTCCTCATCGACGAGATGTCGCTCGGCCTCGCGCCGGTCGTGGTGCGCCGGCTGATGGGCTCGGTACGGGAGCTGGCCGGGCGGGGCATCGGGGTGCTGCTGGTCGAGCAGTTCGCCAACCTGGCGCTGGAGATCGGTACCCGCGCGTACGTGCTGCGCAAGGGCCGGGTCGTCTTCGACGGCCCGTGCGAGGAGCTGCGCGGGGCCGAGGACCGCCTGCACGAGTTCTACTTCGGCGCCGTCACCGACGACAGCCTCGCCCAGGCGGCCGGCACGGAAGGCGGGAGCTCATGAACACACTGCTCAGGACCTGGGGGCCGGGGCTCGGGCTGGCCGTCGCGGCGTGCGTGGTGCTGCCGCTGGCGCTGCCGCCGTACTGGATCTACCTGGCCATCGCGGCCGTCGTCAGCGGCGTGCTCATGCAGAGCTACGGCGTGATCGTCGGGCGGGCCGGGGTCATGTCGCTGTGCCAGATGTCGTTCGCGGCGATCGGGGCCTGGGTGGTGCTCCGGCTGAACCTGGCCGACGCGCCCGGCGGCCTGCTGCTGTGGCTGGTGCTCGGCGGGCTGGCGGCGGTGCCGGTGGGCGTCGCGATCGGGCTGCCCGCGCTGCGCATCAGGGGCGTCAACTTCGCCGTCGTCACGCTGGGCTTCGCCGTCTCCACCGACATCGTGCTGAACGCCAACCAGTTCCCGGGCACGACCGAGCTGAAGACCGTCGTACGGCCGGGGCTCTTCTCCTCCGACGCGGCCTACTTCGTGCTGGCCATGACCGTGTTCGTACTGATCGCGATCGGGCTCGCGCTGGTCAACCGGACCAGGATCGGGCGGTCCTGGCTGGAGCTGCGGCACTCCGAACGGGCGGCGGCGGCGCACGGCATCTCGGTGGCGCGCAGCAAGCTCACGGCCTTCGCCATCAGCGCGTTCATCGCCGGCATCGGCGGCGGGCTGATGGCGGGACAGCTCGGCCTCGTCGTATCCGGAAATTTCGCGATGATGCAGTCGCTCGCGCTGTTCGCGGTCGCCGTGCTCATCGGGCCGCACAACACCGAGGGCGCCGTCCTGGGCGGCATCTTCGGCGCGGTCATGGCCACCATCCTGGAGAAGCTGCGCCTGCCGCAGGACCTCGGCGGCATCCTGTTCGGCGCCATGGCGATCTTCGCCCTGCGCAGCGGGGTGAGCCAGACCGACTTCACCCGGGCCCGCAAGCGCGCGCGCAACGCCCGCCCGCTGCTGGCCGCCGCCGTGCCCGCCGAGGAGCCGGCTCCGCTCTCCCCGGCCGCCGGCGGCGAGGGGAACGTGCTGGAGGTACGCGGGCTGAGCGCACGGTTCGGCCAGGTCGTGGCCCTCGACGGCGTGGACCTGACGGTTCCGGCGCTCGGCGTCTGCGGGCTCATCGGCCCCAACGGCGCCGGCAAGTCCACGCTGATCTCCGCCGTCACCGGCTTCGCCGCCCGCTACGAAGGCTCCGTCGTGCTCGCGGGGGAGCCCCTCGACCGGCTCAGCCCGAGCGCCAGGGCCCGGCGCGGGCTGCGGCGCACGTTCCAGACCACCGCCATCGCCTCGGAGCTGACGCAGGAGGAGTACCTGGCGATCGTCGCCGGGCGGCGCCTGCGCAGGGAGGAGTCGGAGGAGGTGCTGCGCTTCTTCGGCTGCCCGCCGGGCGAGGTGCCCGTGTCGATCCTCGACGCGGGCACCAGGAGACTGCTCGACGTGGCCGCCGCCGTCGCCGCCAGGCCGAAGGTGGCGCTGCTGGACGAACCGGCCGCCGGCCAGTCGGCCGCCGAGTCGCTGCGGCTCGGCCGCCGCCTGGCGCAGGTCCCGGCCCGCTTCGGCGTGTCGATCCTGCTGGTGGAGCACGACATGGATCTCGTACGAGCCGCCTGCGGCCAGGTCACGGTGCTGGACTTCGGGCACGTGATCGCCTCGGGGCCGACGCTCGACGTCTTGGACGCACCGGCCGTCAGGGCCGCATACCTCGGGACCGTCTTGGAGGAGACATCGTGAAACGCGTACTCATGGCTCTGCCCGTCCTTGGCCTGCTGACCGCCCTGACGGCCTGTTCCGGCGGCTCGGGCACCGACGGGCCCATCAAGGTCGGCGCCGTCAACGGCGTCACCGGCCTGTTCCAGACCCCGGAGGTGCCGCAGGCGGTCAAGGCCGTCTTCGAGGAGGTCAACAAGGCCGGCGGGATCAACGGCCGCAAGATCGAACTGCTCAGCAAGGACGACGCGATGAACCCGCAGCGCTCCACGGAGGCGGCGCGCGAGCTGATCGACTCCGAGGAGGTCGTGGCGCTGGTCGGCTCCTCCAGCGCCGTGGACTGCGGGCTCAACCGGGCCACCTACAGCAAGGCGCAGATCGTCTCCATCCCGGCCGTGGGCGTGGACCCGGCCTGCTTCACCAGCCCGAACATCGCCCCGGTCAACCCCGGGCCGTTCAAGCTGCTGACCGCGATGCTCTACTACGCCTCCGAGACGCTCAAGCACGACAAGGTGTGCCTGGCCTTCACCGTGCTGCCGGGCAGCGGCGGCGGCATCGACGCGGCCATCAAGGAGTGGAGCGACATCACCGGCAAGACGCTGGCGGTCAAGGACACCTCGGTCGGGCAGGGCGACCCGACGCCGTACCTGGTCAAGCTCAAGTCGGCCGGCTGCCAGGCGGTCGTCTACAACGCCCAGGTCGGGCCGTGGTTCGCCCAGGCCAAGACGCAGGGCATGCAGGACGTCGACTTCATCCTCATGGCCAACGCCTACACCGACGCCAACGCCGCGCTCATCCCGGCCGGCATGAAGGCCCAGGCGGGCACGGAGTGGCAGCCGTACACCGATGAGACCCTGCCGGGCAACGAGCGGTGGGCCAAGATCGTCAATGACAACAAGATCCAGAAGACCGCGTTCAGCCAGGGCGGCGTGATGGCGGCGGACGTGTTCGTCCAGGTCCTCAAGACGATCAAGGGGGACATCACCCGGGAGTCGGTGACCAAGGCGTTCAAGGAGATGCAGCCCATCACCTACCCCATGGTCGGCACGCCCTGGGTGTTCGGCCCCGGCCAGACGCACAACCCGATCGAGGGCAGCCGGTTCGTCAAGGCCGAGAACGGCAAGTGGACGGTGTTGCCCGAGGGCTTCATCGTCCCGAAGCGGAACGGCTGATGCTCGACTCCGTGGTCGCGGGCCTGACCAGCGGCGGCGTGTACGCGCTGCTCGGGCTCTGCGTGGTCCTGACGTACCGGCTGGTCGCGGTGGTCAACTTCGCGATGGCGGCGGTGGGCGCGATGGGCGCCTTCGTCATGGTCACTCTCACCGACGCCGGCCTGAACGTCTGGCTCGCGCTCCTGCTCGGGACGCTGGCCGGCGGGCTGGTCTCGGCGCTGCTCGGCCTCGGCCTGGTGCGCTGGTTCGGCGAGCACGACCTGCGGACGAAGGCGGCCGTCACCGTGGCGGTGTTCGTCGCGCTGATGTCGGTCGGGCTGCGCCTGTTCGGCAACAACACCAGCGGCGCGCGGCGCTTCCCGCAGCCGTTCGACGCGCCCGCCTTCACCGTGGGCGAGGTGGTCGTGCCGCAGGCGGTGCTGGTGTCGTTGTCGTTCGCGGTGCTCATCACGGTCGGCGTGGGGCTGCTGCTCGGGCGTACCCGGATGGGGCTGCGGCTGCAGGCGCTGTCGGAGCGGCCGGCCACCGCGCAGGTCGTCGGCATCCCCGCGCCCCGGCTCGCGCTGGCCGTGTGGGTGGCCATCGGCGCGATCAGCACGCTCGTCATCGTGCTGGTCGCGCCCCGGCTCGGCGGCGACTTCTCCACCCTCGGCAACCTCGTCACGACCGCGCTGGCGGTGGCCATGGTCGGCGCGTTCAGCAGCCTGTGGCTGACGCTGGCGGGCGGGCTGCTGCTGGGCTGCCTGGAAGGCGTGACGGCCTCGATGGAGACGGTTCAGCAGTACCGGGGGGTGCTGCCGTTCCTGGTGATGGTGGCGCTGTTGTGGTGGCGCAGCCGGCACCAGGTCTGGGACTCGGAGGCGAACGTATGACGGTCAAGGTCCCCCAGCGGCAGATCGGGGCGCACGGCCCCGAGGCGTCGGTGTTGTCGCTGGGGTCCTGGCACACCTACGACCGGATGGACTTCCGCGCGGCCGTCGAGCTGCTGCGGCAGGCCGTGGACCTCGGCATCAACCTGTTCGACGTGGGCGTCTACGGCCTGCCGGGGCAGCGGCCGGTCTTCACCGACGTCCTGTTCTCGGCCATGGTCAGGGCCGCCGGCCTGGCCCGCGAGGACTACCTGCTCTCGGTCAAGCTCTGGCTCCAGGGCCACCCCGAACGGCCGCTGCGCGACCAGCTCGAACGGGCGCTGCAACGGGCCGGCACCGACCACGCCGACCTGGCCGTGGTCGGCGACGTCCACCGGGACGACCTCGACCTGCGCCGCCTGGCCCGCGAGCTGGCCGCGCTGGAGGCGGAGGGCCTGCTCGGCTGCTGGGGGGTCAACAACTGGTCGGCCACCGCGATCCTGACCATCCGCAACCACGCCCGCGACCTCGGCTCGCCCGGACCGCAGCTCGCCCAGCTCAAGTACAGCCCGTGCCGCCGCTCGATCCCCGAAGGGGTGCCGTTCTCGGAGGTGTTCGACGCGGGCGTGTCGTTGCAGGCCAGCGACGTGCTCGAAGGCGGACTGCTGGCGGGGAAGGAGACGCCGGCCCGGCCGGTCTTCCCCGACCACGGCGGGGTGCGCGGGCGGGCCGCGAAGGCCGCCGCCGGGCTGGCCGAGGTGGCGGCGGCACTGGAGGCCACGCCCGCCCAGGTGTGTGTGGCGTTCTGCCTCACCCATCCGGCGGTGGCCAGCGTGTTGTTCGGGGTCACCAGCGCGGCCCAGCTCGCCGACAACGCGGGCGCCCTCGCCCTGCTCGACCGGGTCGGCCCGGCGCGGCTGCGCGAGCTGGCCGCGCCGTTCTGGGCCGACGCCGACACCGTGGACCCCGAAGGGCCCTGACGCTCCGGGCCCGGTCCCCTGGCGGGGGACCGGGACTTCAGCGAGGCGCCGGGACTCTCAGCGGGGCGCCTGGACCAGGCCCGCGCCCAGGTCGGCGGCGACGGCGCCGTCGTCGAACACGCCCGTCGCCGCCGTCAGCAGCAACTGCCCGGTGACCGCCGCGGCCCTGACGCCCTCGCCCCGCGCGCGCAGCTCCTGCCACCACAGCGCCGCCGCCCCCGCCACGTGCGGCGCGGCCATGCTGGTGCCGCTCTTGGAGGTCAGCCCCCCTCCGGTACGGGCGGAGACCACGTCCACGCCCGGCGCGCAGAGCTGCGGGAAGGTGTTGGAGAAACGCGCGACCGACAACCGGCCCGACGGCTGCCGCTGCACCGCGCCGACGGCCATCATGCCCTCGGCGGCCGACGGCAGCTCCGGCCCGACCTCGAAGTCCGGACGCAGCTCGCGGTGGCTGGCGTTCCCCGTGGCCGCGACCACGACCGTGCCCGTGCCGAACGCCGCCCTGGCCGCGATCATCCGCATCAGCGAGTCGTAGAGCCGCAACGTCGCCCGGTACGACTCCAGCGCGATCGAGGTGGCCAGGAACTGCGGCAACCCCCGCTCCTCCAGTTGGCGCATGGCCGCAGGGAAGTCGATGCCGAGCGACATGGTGATCACGTCGGCGTCGTTCCCGATCGCCCAGAGCAGGCCCTTGACCGTGCCGGCGGTCGAGCCCTTGCCGTCGTCCCCGAGCACCTTGCCGATCAGCGCGCGCTCGACGCCGGGCGCGACGCCGACGCGCATGCCGTCCACCGGGCGGCCGAAGACGGTGCCGGCGCAGTGGGTGCCGTGGCCGACCTTGTCGCCGCCGCCCGAGCCGGTGAAGTCCTCCTCCACCAGCGTCATCCCGGTGAAGGCCGGGTGCGTGGCGTCGATCCCGGTGTCGAGGATCGCGACCACCGTCCCCGCCCCGGTACGGGCCGAGGCGTCCGCGCCCAGCGCCCGTACGCCCCACGTGACCCGGTCGCCGGCCTCCGCCTCCGGCGGGGGCGCGTCGGCGTCCTCCGGCGCCCCCGGGACGCTGGTCGGCATCGGCCGGGCGACCGCGGCCACCGACGGGTCGCGAGCCAGGTCGGCCACCTCCCGCTTGCCGAGCCCGACGACCTCGACGTGCGGCTCGCCCGGTGCCTCCGCCGCCGCCGCGCCCCGTTCGAACGGCGCGGCCATGCGGGTCCTGCTCAGATCCCTCAGCACGATGAACTGGTCGGCCATTGCCTTCCCCTCCCGGAAGTCGCCCACCCCTGTGATGTCAGGCGTACTCCCGCCGGGGCGCCCTGGCAACAGCCCGCCGCCTCGGGCCCGCGACGAGCACGGTCACGATCGCCAGCAGCAGCCCGGCCGAGGTCGCGACGATCAGCCAGGACCAGCCGGCGTGGCCGTAGACGGCGCTGCCGGCCGTGCCGCCGGCGCCGCTGCCGAGGTAGTAGCACAGGGTGTAGATCCCCGCCGCGCGCCCGCGGGCGGCGGGCGGGGCCTGCGCGGCCACCCAGGCGTTGGCGACGGCGTGCGCGGCGAAGAACCCGGCGGTCAGTACGGCGAACCCGAGCACGACCGCGTACAGCGGGTCCAGGACCGTCAGCAGCGACCCCGCGGCCGTCACGGCCAGGGCGGTGACCAGGGCCGCCCGGCGTCCCATCCGGTCGGCCAGCCGTCCCGCGGCGGCCGAGGAGGCGGTGCCGAGCGCGTAGGAGAGGAACACCAGGGAGGCCACGGCCGGTGTGAGCGACAGGGGCGGCGCGGCCAGGCGGAAGCCCGCGGCGTTGTAGAGGGCGACGAACGCGCCGACGCCCAGCGCGCCCACCGCGTACGGCGCCAGCAGCGCGGTCCCGATCCGGGCACGCTCGCGGGTGCGGCTCACCGGCGGCGCGGCGGGCAGCGTACGGGCCGCGTACGCCGAGCAGAGCAGCGACAGGCCCGCGACCACCAGCAGGCCGCCCCGCCACCCCCACGGCCCGGCGGCGAACCCGGCGCCCAGCCTGCCCAGCATGCCGCCCACGGAGTTCCCGGCGATCATCACGCCGACCGCGCCGGCCAGCCTCGACGCCCCCACCAGATCGGCCAGGTACGCCGCCCCCACCCCCGCGAACCCGGCGACCGCCACCCCCTGCGCCGCCCGCATCACCACCAGCACGGGGAACGTCGGCGCCAGCGGCAGCGCCAGCCCGATCAGCGCCGAGACCAGCACGGACCACACGATCATCCGCCGCCGGCCGACCACCTCCGCCAGCGCGGCCAGCGGCAGCACCGCCATCGCGAGCGCCGCCGTGGGCACGCCGATCGCCAGGGACGCGCCGCCGGGATCGAGATGGAAGTCCGCGGCGAGCTGCGGAAGGACGGGCTGCGGCGCGTACAGCAGGGCGAAGGAGGACACCCCGGCCGCCGCCACGGCCGGACCGGCCCGCCGGGTTGTCACGACACGCTGAACTTCGATGACCGCCACATCAGGAAACGCTAAGCAAGGCTAATAAATACGTCCAATGCTGAAATGGGGGATAATTCATGCTGTGGTGGATGAATTCGAGCTGATTGACGAGCGGCTGGCCGCCGCGCTGGCTCCCACGCTCGCCCTGCTGGCCGCCGTCGGCGAGACCGGGCACGTCACGCGGGCGGCCGAACTGCTCGGCGTGCCCCAGCCCACCGCCAGCCGCCGCCTGGCCGCGCTCGCCGACCTGGTCGGCGCGCCCCTCGTGGTCCCGTACGGGCGGGGCATCCGGCTGACCAGGGCCGGGCGCGTCCTGGCCGCCGCCTCCGGCCGGGCGCTGGCCGTCATGGAGTCGGCCGCCCGCGAGGTGCGCGAGGAGATCGACCCCGGCAGCGGCCGGGTCGTGCTCGGGTTCCTGCACCTGCTGGGCCGCACGCTCGTCCCGTCGCTCATCCGCGGCTTCCACGAACGCCACCCGGGCGTACGCTTCAGCCTGGCCCAGGGCTCGCGCCAGGACATGCTGCGCGCGCTGGGCGAGGGCGAGATCGACCTGGTGTTCGTCGCGCCCCTGCCGGACGGCGACCCGGCCCTGGCCGGGCACCCGCTGGCCGACCAGGAGCTGGTGCTGTCCGTGCCGCCCGGCCACCGCTTCGCCGGGCGCGCGCGGGTACGCCCCGCCGAACTGGCCGGGGAGGAGCTGGTGACGCTCGAACACGGCTACGGCGTGCGCCAGATCACCGACGACCTGTGCGCGGCGGCCGGGTTCACGCCCAGGATCGCCTTCGAGGGACAGGAGTCGGAGACCGTGCGCGGCCTGGTGGCGGCCGGGCTCGGCGTGGCCGTGCTGCCCCGCCTCGCGCCCGCCGAGGGCGTGGTGCAGATCCCGCTCTCGCCCCCGGTGTTCCGGACGATCGGGGCGTGCTGGCCCGCCGGTACGCGGCTCACGCCCGCCGTACGCGCCTTCCTGGACCACGTGCGCTCCGGCACGGCCGATGTCGGGCCCGGCCTGCGTCCCTGCTAGAAGAATGACCGTGACACACGACGGAGACGCGGGCGTGCCCGGCTCGCTGGCGAAGGTGCTCGCGGACGTGACCGCCGAGCGGATGGCCCAGGACGCGCTATGGGGTATGCAGGCGCTGCCCGACGGCACCGGCGGCGAGCACAGGACGGCCGAGTCCGACCGGGCCAGGGACGAGACCGAGGCCGCGGCCCGGCGGGGCGCGCTGACCTGGCGGCACGTCCTCGTGGAGGAGGTGCTGGAGGCCCTGGCCGAGAGCGATCCCGTACGGCTGCGCGCCGAGCTGATCCAGGTGGCCGCGGTGGCCGTCAAGTGGAGCCAGGCCCTCGACCGCCGCACCTGACCCGTTCGCGAGAAGTAGTTGACGGCTCATCAATTCTGTATGGAAGATTCAGCTACGCACGCCCGCCCGCGGATGGGGACGACCATGCCTGCCGAGTCGTTCAACGCCAGCGCCTTTCTCGTGGACCGCCTGGTCGAGACCGGGCACGGCGATCGCGTCGCCGTCGCGGGCCCCGCCGGGACCCTGACGTACGGGCAACTGGCCACGGCCGTCGCCGAGCTGGCCGGCGGGCTGCGGGTGATGGGGGTGCGGCCGGAGGAGCGCGTGCTGCTCGTCCTGCCGGACCGGCCCGAGGCGCTGATCACGATCCTGGCCGTGCTGCGGATGGGCGCGGTCGCCGTACCGGTCCCGACCTCCTGCGACGGCCCGGAGCTGGGCGACCTGGTCAGGGAGTCCAGGGCGCGGGTCGTGGTCTCCGCGCCCGAATTCGAGCCGGTCGTGCAGGAGGCGCTGTTGTCGGCGCCCGAGGTCGTGGTGCTCGTGCTCACCGACGCCGCACGGCAGCCTCCCGGAGGCACGCGCACCGTCGCCGCCCTGGGGGCCGGTCAGCCGGCGATCGAGCCGGGCGTGCCGGTCTGCCTGTGGTCGGACGTGCTGGAGGCCGGCCGGGCGACGACCGGGCCGTACGACACCTGGCCGGACTCACCCGCGCTGTGGCTGCACACCTCCGGCGCCACCGGCGCGCCCAAGGCGGCCGTGCACCGTCACGGCGCGCTGCGCGACGTGCACGAGACCTTCGGACGCCAGGTGCTCGGCCTGCGCCCCGAGGACCGGTGCTTCTCGGTCGCGCCGCTGTACCTGCCGCACGGGCTCGGCAACTCCCTGATCCTCCCGCTCGCCGCGGGCGCCACCACGATCCTCGACCCGGCCAGGCCCACCCCGGGCGGCGTCGTCGAACGCCTGCTGGCCGAGCGCCCCACCCTGTTCTCCGCCGGCCCGTCCCTCTACGCGGCCCTGCTGGCCGCCGCGGCCCCCGAGAACGCCTTCGCCTCGGTACGCCTGGCCCTCTCCATCGGCGACCCCCTGCCCGCCGAGCTCCACCGCCGCTTCACCGCCCGCTTCGGCGTGGACCTGGTCGACGGCCTGGGCAGCGCCGAGACCCTGCACGTCGTCCTGTCCGGCCGGCCGGGCCAGGCGCTTTCCGCCGGCTCCGGCACCGCCGTGCCCGGCTACGAGCTCCGCCTGCTCGACGACTCCGGCGCGCCGGTCGCCGACGGCGAGCCCGGCCACCTGTACGTCCGCGGCGACTCGCTGGCCACCGGCTACTGGTGCCGTACGTCCGCCACCCGCCGGGCGTTCCAGGGGGAGTGGCTGCGCACCGGGGACGCCTGCGTCCGCGAGCCCGGCGGCTCCTACCGCTTCCTGGGCCGCGCCGAGGACCTGATCAGGGCGGGCGGCACGTGGACGTCGCCCATGGAGGCCGAGGCCCGGCTGCTGGAGCACGCCTCGGTCGCCGAGTGCGCGGTGGTCGCGGTGGTCGCCCACACCGTCGGCGACGGGCCGGAGCAGCCGGTGGCCTGCGTGGTGCCCGCGCCGGGACGGCCGATCGACCCCGCCGAACTGCTCGGCTTCTGCGCGGAGGGCCTGCCCGCCGTCCGGTGTCCGCGCGAGGTGCTGGTCCTGGACGAGCTGCCGAGGACGGCGACGGGCAAACTCCGGCGCCCGGCGCTGCGGCAGCTCGCCGCCGACCTGCTCGCCAAGTGACGGCGGCGCCCGCCGTGCTCAGAAGGCGTCGCGCAGTTCCCGCTTGAGCACCTTGCCGGAGGCGTTCTTCGGCAGCGCGTCCACGAACACCACGTTCTTGGGCCTCTTGAAGGGGGCCAGCCGCTCGCGCAGGAAGGCGTTCAGCTCGGCGGCGGTCAGCCCGGCGCCCTCGCGCAGCACGACCGCGGCCGTCACCGCCTCGATCCACCGCTCGTCCGGCACGCCGAACACGGCCGCCTCGGCGACCGACGGATGCTGGTAGATGATTTCCTCCACCTCGCGGCTCGCCACGTTCTCGCCGCCGGACTTGATCATGTCCTTCTTCCTGTCGACGACCGACAGGTAGCCGTCGGCGTCCATGACGCCGAGGTCGCCGCTGTGGAACCAGCCGCCGCGGAAGGCCTCGGCGGTCTTGTCCGGGTCGTCCCAGTAGCCGAGCATGGCGTGCGGGCTGCGGTGGACGATCTCGCCGACCACGCCCGGCGCCACCGGCCGGTCCTCGTCGTCGACGATCCTGGTCTCGACGTTGAGCGCGGGACGCCCGGCCGAGCCCAGCCGGGTCAGCTGCTCCTCCGGCCGCAGGATGGTGGCCAGCGGGGCCATCTCGGTCTGGCCGTAGAAGTTGAACAGGCGAACGTCCGGCAGCCGGGTCGAGATCTCCTTCAGCACCTCGACCGGCATGATGGAGGCGCCGTAGTAGCCCTTGCGCAGCGAGGACAGGTCACGGCGGTCGAAGTCGGGGTGGCGCAGCAGGCCGATCCACACCGTCGGCGGGCAGAACAGCTTGGTCGCGCGCTCACCCTCGATGGTGGCCAGGATCGAGGCCGGGTCGGCGCCGGGCAGGATGAGGTTCGTGGCGCCCAGGTAGATGCCGGGCGTCAGGAAGCAGTGGAGCTGGGCGCAGTGGTAGAGGGGCAGCGCGTGCACCTCGACGTCGTCGGGGCTCATCTCGCCGTCCACGACGCAGCTCACGTACTGGGCCAGCAGGCTTCCGCTGGACAGCGTGGCGCCCTTGGGACGGGACTCGGTGCCGCTGGTGTACATGAGCTGGATCGGGTCGTCGTCGGCGATCTCCACCTCGGGCTCGGCGTCGTCGCCGCGCCAGCCGGCGAAGGACTCCCAGCCCTCGGCCGCGCCGATCACGCCGCGCACCCGTACGGCCGGCCCGGCCGCGGCCTCGGCCACCGGCAGCACCGGCTCCTCCACCAGCATCCCGGTCGCGCCTGAGTGCTCCAGGATGTACGCCACCTCGCGCGGGCCCAGCATGAAGTTGATCGGCACGGAGATCGCGCCCAGCCTGGCCAGCGCGAAGTAGGCCAGTACGAACGCGTGGTTGTTGTGGCTGAACAGGGCGAACCTGTCGCCCTTGGTCACGCCCCGGGCGGCCAGCGCGTTGGCCGTGCGGTTGACCTCACGGTCGAGGTCGGCGTAGCTCTGGCGGATGTTGCCGTAGATCACGGCGGTCTTCGCGGGGAACCTGGCGGCCGACCGCCGCAGGAGGTCACCGATCGTGTGCTGGCGCGTCGTCATGCTGGGCACCCCCATGCCGAATGATGTTCGGCGATCGTACCCGAAGGAGGCGGCGCCCGCCGAGACCCCGGCGGGCGCCTTCCCGGCTCACCCAGGCTGGGTGACGCCGTTGACCTTCAGCGTGTACGGCGCGTACTGCTGCACCTGCTCGGTGGGCTCGTCATAGGCCACGATCGCGACCACGGACGGGAACACCGCGAACGGCGCGAGCTGCAGCCGGTTGAGGTTGATCGTGTCCTTGCCGTCGAACTGGGCCTGCAGCACCACCGAGTGCCGCTCGTCCAGGCCGACCAGGCGCACGTTCCAGTTGCTGACCGGCGTCGGGGAGATCTCGGTCGGGGAGTCGAACGGCTCCAGGCTGGACCCGTCGCTCACCGACGTCGCGCCCACCGTGACGTCGTCGATCTTCCAGCCGCCCTCGTTGACCCCGCCGTCGCTCACGTACTGGAAGCCGACCAGGATCTCCTTGCCCGCGTAGGCGGACAGGCTGTAGCTGTGCGGCTCGAACCCGGTGGTGGTGCCGTTGACGGCCGGGCCGAGCGGGCCGGCGGTCGTCCGGTCGCCCGGGATCGCGGTGTAGGTCTTGCCGCCGTCCGCCGAGACGATCACGTAGCCGTAGTCGAAGCCGGACTCCGCGCCGTACTTGGCGAGGAAGCGCAGCGTCGGGTCGGCGGTGGGGACCGTCACGCGGCTGACCGCGGCGACGTTGAGGTTGCTGGCGTTGCCCGACCACAACACCGCGTTGCCCGCGCGGTCGGGATCGTCGGAGACGACGGTCCAGGCCAGCGGGATCGGCGGCAGCGTCTTGGCGCCGGCGAACGACAACGACTGCGGCGCCGCCCCGCCGGGCTTGCGGATCTGCACGTAGTCGGCGCCGTTCGGAGCCGCGCCCGGGGTGTTGTACGCGGCCGGGTTGGCCAGGTTGACCGTCGAGTTCAGGCTCGCGGTCGTCACCCGCTTCTTCGGCACGCCCAGCACCACGCCGCGGTTCCCGACGACCTTGTCCACCAGAACCATGGTCTGGTAGTCGTGGATCACCTGGTACAGGCTCGTCGTCCCGAGCGCGGCCTTGACGCTGGCCAGGCCCTGGAGGGCGCCGTCACGGTGCAGCTTGGACAGGAAGTCCGCGCCGTACCGGTCGTACAGGAACAACATGAACGAGTACGCGTTGCCGTAGTCGGCCAGCACCGCGTCCGGGTTGCCGCCGTCGCCCCACAGGTTGAGCGAGTTCTGCGGGCCGCCGCAGTTGCGCGGGTTCGGGTTGTACGGCGTCTGCACGATGCCGAAACCCTGGAAGCAGTTGATGTGGTTGTCGAACCCCTTCTCGAACACCGTCGCCTTGGGGTTGCCGTAACCCGTCACCGAGATCGCGAAGTCCGACAGGCCCTCGTTCATCCAGGTGGTCTCGAGCGGGTCGGTGTAGTAGTGCAGCAGGTGCTGCCACTCGTGGGCGAAGACGCCCTCGTACTGGAAGGGCCGGGCCGAGCGCGAGGTGCACACGTCGGAGGTCGGCTCGTCGGGCGGGTTCGCGCCGGTCCTGTGCAGCCAGTCGAACGCGTCGATCGTCATCACGTTGCGGTCGAGCAGCTCGTTGTACTGCGAGGAGAAGAAGCCCGCGATGTACGTGGTCGCGGCCGGGAAGGTGTAGTAGTTGTCGTCCCGGACGTTGTCGATCAGCGTCACCGTACGGTCGCCGGCGCCGGTGTAGACGCCGCCGTTGCCGTTGGCGTCGGGGCCGAGCGTGGCGTTCGTGCCGTCCCGGTCCGGCGGCGTGCTGAAGGTCGCGGTCTCCTTCGGGAACATGTTCGTGTCGAACTGCTGCACCAGGTTGGTGACCTGGGCGTCGGTGATCTCCGTCGTCCCCGGCACCTGCATGCGGCAGTCCCCGGCCGGGAAGGCCAGGTCGTTGGCGACCCAGACCTCGATCTTGTTGCCGACGCCGCGCAGCGTGTAGTCCTTGCGGTACAGGCGGCCGTTGTAGTCGTCGGTGGCCAGCCACTGCCGTACGGTGCCGACCGGCGGGGTCTCGGCGGCGGCCTTGGCCTTGGCCCCGGCCCTGGCCTCGTACTTGGCGGGCACCTTGACGGGCTTGCCGTCGAGCGTGACGTCCTTGCGGGTGAGCTCCTTGACGTCGCTCGGCGGCTGGGCCGCCGAGGCGGCGGCCGGTGTGGATTCGGCCGACGCGGGTGACGCGGTCAGCGCAGGTAGTAAGAGAAGTGCGGCAGCGATTCCGATGATTCGGGTGCGCGCCATTGAACCCCCTAGCTATGGGTGTTGCCCGGATGGAACAGGGGTGACATCCGGTAATTACCGGAACCCGATTGGCGCGCGCAATAGGGGCATTTGCCAACAAAACGCAGCGGAATTGGCGATCACATCGTGACGGCCAGCCGCCGGTAGGACTCCAGCCGCCGGTCCAGGTCGTACGTGTTCATCGTGACCAGCACCTCCTCGGCCCCGGCGACCTCCACCAGCGACCCCACCACGCGGCGATCGACTCACCCAGCACGAGCGTGGGTGAGCAGGCCCGCCACCGATTGTCTGAACTGGCGAAGGGGGCTGTCAGACAATCGGCGGTCCGCGGAGACTGAGGACTCGCCGGTGACACGGCGGATGTCGATGCAGCCGCTGACCTAGGCGGGGCTGTGAACTGCCTGTTCCTGTTCAGGCCGGAACAGAGGGACAGGCGGCGACCCCGCGTTGTGCACTGGACTTTGTGTCCGCCCCGGACACGGACCGGAGATCACACATCAAGAGTGACGAAAGGTGACAGCATGACCAAGACGATGCTCAAACTGGCCGCGATCGGGCTCCTGACCGCAACCGGACTCGCCCTGACCGCTGGCCCGGCAGCCGCCAAGCACGACTTCTATCCCGGCGGCGGCACGGTCGCCCCGATGGGCGACGACTACTGGCCCCACAGCGGCGGGATCGCCCCGAAGGACGACTACTATCCCGGCAACGGCGGGTGAGCCCCGGGGCGGAGTTTCGATCTTATGTTGAGCTCGATGGCAGAAGTGCCGGCACCGCCGCTCGAGGCTCAGCATTGGTTCATCGCCTAGGAAACGCGTGCGCTCGACCTGGACGTCGCGCTGTGTGGACAGAAGGACCGTCAGGGCGAGGTTCGGAATGAGGAGTGGCACGGCTTCAGGAAGCTGGGCAATTCCGCAAACGTCCAAGCGATGGCCTGCGTTTCTACCTGCACTTCCTTGCGTTGTTCTCGATAACCTCACGAACCCGGGAGGCGGTATTATGCCCAAACTCAGGGCCAAGTTTGCAGCACTTGTCGTGGCGATTCTTGCCACTCTGTCAGTCGTAACTCCGGCTGCAAGTGCGACCAGCAGCGGCGAGTGGAAGACGTACGGCCCCTACAGTTTCGTGTTCGATCTTCAGAGCAGAACGTGCATGGTCTCCATCTCCGGCGGCGCCACCTATGAGGGGTCCTGCGCGGCAAGCGGCACGAGGGGGCGTTGGCACGTCCGCTACAACACGGTCACCCATCTGGTCGCACTCCATAACGTGGCCTATGACACCTGCCTGAACGTCGACAGCAACTTCAAGGTCACCACCGGTGGCTGCAGCAGCATCTGGACCCAAGGGTTCAACGAGGAAAAGATCTCGGCCGGCACCAGCAAACACAGCGGCCGATACATGTACCACCCGCTGGCGGACGCGAGCAAGTGCCTCTTGAGGGGCTGGTACATCGGATCCTGCAGCGATACGGGCGCCGTATATTATCAATACTACAATGCCCCGTAGGTCACGTTCGTAGCTTTCCGTATCAAAGGCCCCGGCATCGTTTGATGCGGGGGCCTTCTGTTTCTCGCCTCAAGGAAGCCTTGTGCTGTCCGTCAAGTCTCGTGTGCGCGCCGACAGCAACCTGAAGCGGGAACGGCCGTTGCGATTCTTGCGTCATCGAACGGCACCTTGAAAAACGTAGAAGGGGCCCGGCGGCGAGCGTGGCGCGCATACTGATCCACCCTGCCGGCATTGACTGCTGATCTGGACTATTCCGTTATGCGGAACGGGGTCTCGATCCGTCGTTTGCTCTGCAACCCCAACGCTTCAAAGTTGACCATGGTTCCACGCCATAGAAAGGCGTCAGAAGGAATGACCACTTCAGCGGAGAACGTGCCGTCGCTTGCCGCACGAGTATCGCGCATATCGTATCCGCCTGCGCTTCCGTGCTGAGTCAAGAAAAGTCGAACCATCTCGCCGGGCGCGAACCCTTGACCGGAAGCGACGACTGTTGCCTCTAATGGGCCCGCATCGGGTTCGACTGTGACCTCGATGGACTGTTCCTGCACAGGCGTCGGACTGAGACGATCAACCACGGTGTCCTTCGTCGAAGGATCTGAAGAACGGATGGCTGACGCTGGCGGAGAGGTTGCGGAGGAAGGGGTGTCTAGACCTACCGCAATGCGAAAGTCTGGGATCACTACAATGGCGGCTGCGGCTGAGATGACTCCAGCAGCCAGGGAAGCGATTGCGATCCCGCGACCGTTGCCGCCCGATCTCCTGTCTGACATGACCTCTCCTGCAGAGTCGGGATGCGAAGGGGGTAGTTGTGTCGCCAGCGCTGGATCATTACGGCTATGCGAACCGCTGTACTGATCCTTTCGTTTCCTGGCGGCGGACGGCTCAGGGCCAAAGGTGATCGCAAGTCTGGCGTTCTCCGGAGGACTTAGTTTGCCTCTGGTGGTCGGATTGATCGCCACAACCATCACCACATGAGCAGCGCTGGGTGCTGTTCTATCGTGCCGGAGCCGATTTGTCGCGCCGGACCCTGAACTGCGTAGCCAGCCTCGTCTACCGCCACCGCAAGGAGATCAAGTCACCCTAGCCGCGCTTCAATCCGGCCATCAGGCATGTTCGCGCCGCATCGGTACACAAAACCGACGTTCAACGTGCCGATCAGGGCAAATATGTCGCCCGGCCCTTGTATAGGTGGTATTGTGTCCGCTCATATATGGCGCAAATGTCCATATGTCACCTGAACGTGTCATTCTGATCTTTCTTGCTGCCGGTGGGCCATCTTGTGGGGGATACTCGGCTGGTTCGCTCGCCACCCCGGCACCAACGACAATGCCGGCCGCACCGCCTCCAAGCTGATCGGCCTGCCTCAGTTCCAGCGACTGTACGTCGTCGGCGAGCTATGGCCGGCCGACCGGCGCCACCTCTCGCCAGCATTTTCCGTGCAAGCTGTATGCTCAGCGCCGCTTCCACGTCTCTTCTCTACGCATGGCGCCTCAGTCCGTGTTGGGTGCCATGGATGGTGGCGGCGCGCAGTCTACGCATACGGGGAGAATGTCCTGTCTACCGCAGTCGGGACAGCGGTAGTACCTGTCCTTCGATCGGGCCTTCTGCCAGAACGCGACTACCACAGCGACGCCTACTACTGAGAGCAAGCTGATGCCCGGGGCCATGAGCGCTCGCGCTGCTGCCATCTCGACCAATCCGACCCACGCAATCAATCCCGTGATCGCGAAGATGGCGGGCTTGTAGATGGTGCGCTTCCGCTTGGGTTCGGCGGCCGGCTGGAGCGTGATCGGCGTCGCGCTGAGCGACTCCCACAGCATTCCGCATTCGGAGCATCTCCATGGCCCCGCCTCGTCGGCATTGTCGGGGCACGCGCAACGGTGGGTGGTCAAGGATGTCCTTCGCGTGGGGGTGTCGGCAGGTTGGTCTGATCTGCGTCGCGCCACTCTGCCACACCCTCCTGCGCCTATCCAGCCGTCGCAATGAGGGTCGACGATTGATCATCCGGATGCGCCTCATGCCTTTCGCCTGCTCCCCGGACGGGGTCCTTCATGGTTTCCGGTAGAAAGCAAGCGTGAGCCACCGTCGTCGCCGAACCGCGTGCCGAAGCCGAGCACTGGCGCTTCTCGCGATGACCGTGTGGGCCAGGTTGGCGGCGTCCTGGTCGTGGCGATGGTCGCCGTAGTGGTGCTACTTCCCGTCCATGCTGTGCGACCTGGCCCCGAGGAGGAGCTGGTGACGAAACCCGAGGACGTGACGGGCCTGCGGAGCGAACGCGACGGTGTCGCGCAGGGCGGCGGCCGCGCCGGAGCCCTGGCGAAGGAGCGAACGGTCGAGAATCGAGTACAGGGTCACGCCTGCGTGCAACGCCGGACGGCCCGGGATCAATCCAGCGGGTCCCAGGGGAGGGCGTCGTAGAAGGCGAGCAGCCGGGCCAGCGTCTCCGCGTCCTGGCGCAGCGGCACGCCGTCGACCTCGCCGACGGCGACCACGCCGTGGGAGTTGCACAGGAACACCAGGTCGAAGCCCGGCAGGTCGGCGACCCGCAGCGGGCGGCGTTCCTGGGGCACGTCCAGGTCCTCCAGCAGGCGCATGGCGGTGCCGTGCAGCATGGGGGCGTCCGGCCACAGGAGGCGGCCGCCGGACAGGCAGCCGACGTTGGTGATCGCGCCCTCGCTGATCAGGCCGTCGCCGGTGGTCAGCAGCGCCTCGTCGAAGCCCAGCGGCCCGGCGGCGCGCCGGATGTGCGCCTGGGCGAACCCGGCCGCCTTCTTGATGTGCGGCAGGTATCGCTGGTAGGCGACGGCCGTGACGCGCTGCGGGCGGGCCGAGACCTCCGTGGGCGGGGCGGCGGTGGCCACCACCCGCGGGCGGCCGTCGTGCTCGACGACATAGACCCGCACGCCCGCGTCGCGCAGGTCGTCGCCGAGCACGGCCCGGATCGAGCCGAGCACCGCCGCCCGGTCGAGCGCGGCGCCGAACACCTCCAGGTTGGCCGCGGCCAGCCGGTCCAGGTGGTGGGCGAGCCCGCGGGTGCGCCGGTCCCTGACCTGCATGGCGGTGAAGTGCCCGTAGCGGGCCTCCAGCGCGAAGCGCGCGTCGGCGTCCACCGCCCTGCCCTCGACCACCGCTCGTACGATCACGGGAGCGACGTTACCCCTTGCGGTAGACGGCCACGGACCAGCGGACCGGGCGGTTGGTGTCCGGGCCCATGATGCCCGCCCTGACGGTGACCTTCACCGGCTTGCCCGCGGGGACGCGGAACTCGTTCATCGCCATCGGATACGGGCCGCTCTCCCACTGGCCGCAGGTCGCGGTCACCTCGCCGCCCTCCCCGCCCTCGATCAGGTACGTGAACCGCATCCGCGGTGCCAGGTCACCGGTGCAGAGCGCCTCGATGCCGATCCGGCCGCCGTCGCCCCCGGCCGTGACCGTGAATGTCCTGTCCTGGGGCCACACCAGTTGCCGGGTGGCGGCGGCCAGGTCCCAGCGTGCCAGCCGCTTGGGGAAGGGCTTCAGCGGCCCGGGCTCGACCGGCCGGTCGGGCGGGGTCCATTCGTAGACGGCCAGGCTCCAGACCGCCTGGTCGGGCTTCCGAGTCACGCACGGCCCGTCCTTGCTCTCGCGGACGCACCCCCAGCCCCTGGTGGCCGTGTCGAACGTGACCGTGACCCGGCCGGCCCCGCCGGGCACGACGAGCGGGACCAGCTCCATGTCCTTCGGGCACGGGGAGAAGGACCGGGAGGCCGCGGCGTCGCCACCGGTCACGGAGATCGCCGGCGGCTTGGCCCCGGGGCCGCCCTCGCACACCGCGGCCACGTCCAGCGGCTTGCCCGAGACCGGGATCGTGACCGACGCCTTCGTCGTCTTCTCCGTCCTGACCGTCGCCGTGGCCAGCCGCCGGTAGCCGGTGCCGTCGCGGGCGGTGAACCGTTCCGGCAACTCGCGCGCCGCCTTGACGGCCGAGGTCGCCGCCTCCTGCGGGGGCGCGGCGTCCCCCGGCAGCAGGGAGAACACGGTCACGGCCGCCGCCACCGCCGCGGCGGCGGCCGTCAGGCCCCTGCGCCGCCGGGTCCGGCGCACGCGGCGGCGGATGTGCTCGTGGCGGGCCGGGTTCGCCGGCGCGGGACCCTCGGCCCGCTCCCGCAGCACGTCACGCAGGTCCTGCACGCTCATCGGTACTCCTTCACGATCGACTCGTCCACGCGCAGCTTGGCCAGCGCCTTGGAGGTCTGGCTCTTGACCGTCCCGTCCTGGCACCCGAGGATCCGCGCCACCTCCTGCACCGTCAGGTCCTCGTAGAAACGCAGCACGATCACCGCGCGCTGCCTGGCGGGCAGCCTGCCCACCGCCTCCCACAGCTCGTCGGGCCCGTGCCGATCGGCCTTGGCGCCCTTCTCGGGCAGGGCGTCGCTCGGCAGCTCCGTACGCCAGCGCCGCCGCCACCACGACGTGTACGTCGTCACGAGCACGCGCCGCACGTACGCCTCGGGCTCGTCGATGCGCGGCCAGGCGAACCACGCCTTGGCCAGGGACTCCTGCAGCAGGTCCTCGGCCGTCCCCCAGTCATGGGTCAGCAGGTACGCGGTCCGCAGCAACCGCTCGGACCGGGAGGCCACGAAGTCGTGGAAGAGCTTTCTGTCAGGCACACCGGTACTGACGCATCGTCGGCGACGTCAGGTTGCCCCGGCGCGCATGATCGTGAAGGGCGCCAGCTCGCCCAGGCCACGCACCGACAGCCGGTCGACCGCGCGCAGCAGGAAGGCCCGGTCGCCCTCCAGCTCCTCGGCGCGGGCGGGGTCGGCCAGGATCGTTCCAGGGAGGGAGAGCGCGGTGAGCCGGCTGGCCAGGTTGACGGTGGTGCCGAACACGTCGCCCATACGCCAGATCACCGGACCGGCGGCCAGGCCCACCCGCAGCTCCGGCATGTCCCGGCCGCGGTGGGTCTCCACCAGGCGCAGCGCGATCTCGGCCGCGACGTGCGACTTGTCGGCCACGAACAACACCGAGTCGCCGAGCGTCTTGACCACCCGCCCGCCCGAGGAGGTCACGATGTCGGCCGAGCGCCCCTCGAACCTGTCGACCAGCCTGGCCAGCTCGGTCGCCGTGATCTGCCTGCTGAGCCGGGTGAAGGCCACCAGGTCGGCGAAGCCCACGGCCATGCGTACGGCGCTCATGTCCTGGTCGGCGAGGCGGCCGGCGGCGGCGGCGAGCTGGCGCCGCCAGGCGTAGACCAGCAGCCGCGCCAGGTCGGGCACCACCAGCTCGGCCCGCCGGCGCCAGGCCCGCGGACGTTCGGCCAGCGGCACGCCCGACTGGTCGAGCGCCTCGGCGTCGAGCTCGGCCTGCGACTCGGCGAGCCGGGCCGTCGCCCGCCCGATCGAGCGGGCCATCAGCAGCATGTGCTCCTCGTCGTAGGCGCCGGAGCTGACCATCGAGAGCATGGTCCGCAGCGCCTCGACGTCGGAGTCGGTGAACTCGACCGCGTCGTCGGCCACGTTGGCGAACCCCAGCGCGCGCCACAACCGGCGCGCGCGGTAGACCGGCACGCCCGCCATGTGGGCCACCTGGCTGCTGGTGTAGCGGCGCGGCTCGCGCAGGAACGCCTCCGCAACCCCGTCCCCATCCTCGCGCGACACGCGTGCAACATAACACCCTGTGGCGGGCGTCACTCCAGGAGGGCGCGCAGGGCGGAGCGTTCGGCGTCGGGCAGGTGGACGGCGTAGTAGTCGTACATGGACCGGCGGAGCAGGCGCGCGGCGGCGGCGCCGTCGCCCTCGCGCACGGCCTCCAGCACCTCCTCGTGGTGCCGGATGCTGCGCCGCATCAGCGACCCGCGGTCGGGCGCGTCGGCGATCTTCCCGGCGATCAGGTCCAGCACGACCGAACGGACCACGTCGGTGCAGACCTGGATCAGCTTGTTGCCGCCGGCCGCCACGATCACGTCGTGGAAGGCCACGTCGGCGGCGCTGAAGGCGTCGTGGTCGGAGGCCAGGGCCGCGCGCATGCCGGCGATGGCCGCCTCCATCTCCGCGAGCTGCTCCTCGGTGCGCAGCCGCGCGGCCAGCAGCACGGCCGAGGAGTCGAGCACCATCCTGAACTGCACCAGCTCGGCCAGCGACAACTCGGCCACCCGCGCCAGCGTGGTCATCGACTTGTGTAATGCGGCGGGGGAGAACGGCAGCACCTCGGCGCCGTTGGGATCGCCCGGCCGGGAACGCACCAGGCCGCGCGCCTGGAGCACCCGCAGCGCCTCCCGCACCGTGGAGCGCCCCACCGAGAACTGCACCATCAGCTCGCGCTCGCTCGGCAGCCGCGCCCCCGGGCCGAGGGCCCCGCTCTCGATGGCCTCCTCGACCTGTTCCACGACCCGCTCGTAGGCGCGTACGGCCCGCACCGGCTCGAACCGTGCACCCATGGGAAGCCCCCTTGACCCGAGCCGTCACCGACTGGCAATGTGCGTAGCCTACTGGTCAGACCAGTGCACTAGCCAGGAGGCTGTAAGACATGAGGCGAATCGGAATCTGGATCGCCGTGGGCGGTCTCCTGCTGGTCACAGCCGCCTGCGGCGGCGGTTCCGGCGGTTCCGGCACCGGAGGCACCCCCAAGGCGCAGTCCTTGTCCGTCGGATTCGTGGCCGAGCCGGCCAACCTCGACTTCACCGCCACCGAGGGCGCGGCCATCCCGCAGGCGCTGCTCGTCAACGTCTACGAGGGCCTGGTCAAGCTCGACCAGGACGGCGCGATCAAGCCGCTGCTCGCCGAGAAGTGGACGGTCTCCGACGACCGCAAGACCTACACCTTCACCCTGCGCAAGGGCGTCACGTTCAACGGCGGCGCGCCGTTCACGGCCGACGACGTCGTGTTCTCCCTCGACCGGGTCAGGACGGACTGGAAGCTCAAGATCAAGGCCCAGTTCGACGTCATCGACAAGGTGGCCAAGACCGACGACACCACGGCCGTCGTCACGCTCAAGCAGCCGAGCAACGGCTTCCTCTACGCCCTCGCCACCCGCCTCGGCGCGATGTTCAGCCGTACCGGGGTGGCCGACCTGGCCAACAAGCCGGTCGGCACGGGGCCGTACACGCTGGGGGCGTGGAAGCGCGGCGAGTCGATCCGGCTCGACGCCAACCCCTCGTACTGGGGCACCAAGCCGGCGCTGTCGGCGATCACGCTGAAGTACTTCAAGGACGCCACGGCGATGAACAACGCGCTGCTGACCGGCGGCATCGACGTGATCTCCAGCGTGCAGGCGCCCGAGTCGCTGCAGCAGTTCGCCGACCCCAACCGCTTCCAGACGGTCGAAGGCACCACCAACGGCGAGGTCGTGTTGTCGATGAACAACGCCCGCCCGCCGTTCGACGACGTCAAGGCCCGCCAGGCGGTCCGGTACGCGATCGACCACAAGGCCCTGCTGGACACCGCGTGGGCCGGACGCGGGCAGCTCATCGGCTCGATGGTGCCGCCCACCGACCCCTGGTACGAGGACCGCACCGGCGACTACCCGTACGACCCGGCCAAGGCCAAGGAACTGCTGGGCGGCAAGACGCTCACCGTCAAGATGCGCATCCCCAACCTGCCGTACGCGGTGGCGAGCGCCCAGGTGGTGAAGTCGCAGCTCGCCCAGGTGGGCATCACGGCCGACATCGAGCCCCTGGAGTTCCCGGCCCGCTGGCTGGACGTCGTCTTCAAGCAGGGCGACTATGACCTTTCCATCATCAACCACGTCGAGCCCCGCGACATGGGGATTTTTGCCGATAAGTCGTATTACTTCCATTACGACAACCCCGAGTTCGGCAAGCTCCTCGCCTCCGCCGACTCCGGCACCGAGCAGCAGCAGACCGACGACCTGAAGAAGGCCGCCAAACTGCTGTCCGACGACGCCGCCGACGACTGGCTGTTCCTGTTCCCCAACCTGATCGTGGCGAAGAAGGGCGTCACCGGGCTGCCGAAGAACGCCATCGCGGAGTCCTTCGACTTCACCGCTCTCGCCAAGCAGTGACGCTCTACCTGCTCAAACGGCTGGCGGTGCTGATCGCGAGCACCGCCGTGGCCGCCGTCGCGGTGTTCGCGTTCATGGCCCTGCTGCCCGGCGACCCGGCCGAGATCGCGCTCGGCGTCAACGCCACCCCCGACGCGGTCGCCGCGCTGCGCGCGCAGTACGGCACCGACCGGCCGCCGGTCACGCAGTTCCTCGACTGGTTCGGCGGCCTGGCCCACGGCGACTTCGGCACCTCCTACGTCACCAGCTCGCCGATCGGCCCGCAGATCGGCGACCGGCTCGGCGTGACGGCCGTGCTGGTGCTCGGCGGCATGGTGCTGGCGCTGGTCGTCGCGGTGCCGCTCGGCACGTTCGCCGCCGTGCGCCACCGCAACCCGCTCGGCGCCGCCGTCAGTGCGCTCAGCCAGGCCGGCATCGCCGTCCCCGCCTTCCTCGCGGGCATCCTGCTGGTGTACGTGTTCGCGGTGAAGGCGCAGGCGTTGCCGTCCGGCGGGTACGTCCCGATCGCCGACAGCCCGCAGGAGTGGCTGCGCTCGCTGCTGCTGCCGTGGCTCTCGCTCGGGCTCGTCCAGGGCGCCGTGCTGACCCGCTACGTGCGCAGCGCCGTGCTCGACGTCATGCGCGAGGACTACCTGCGCACCGCCCGCGCCAAGGGCCGCGGCAGCACCGGCGCCCTGTGGCGGCACGGCCTGCGTAACGCCTCGATCCCCGTCGTCACCGTGCTCGGCCTGCAACTGGCCACCCTGCTGATCGGGGCGGTCGTGGTCGAGCGTGTCTTCGTCCTGCCGGGGCTCGGCGACCTGCTGCTCAACGGCGTGGCCGGGCGCGACCTGCTGCTCGTCCAGGGTGTGGTGATGGTGCTGGTGGCCGCCGTCCTGCTGATCAACTTCGTGGTGGACGTGACCTACCACCTGCTCGACCCGAGGCTGCGATGAGAGGCCGGCCGAACGCCTCGCTCCTGACCGGCGGCGTGCTGGTCGGGCTGGTGGCGCTGGCCGCGCTCGTCTCGTTCGTCTGGACGCCGCACGACCCGACCCTCGTCGACGCCGCCCGCAAGCTGCGCGACCCCGGCGGCGGCTACCTGCTCGGGGCCGACAAGTTCGGCCGCGACACCCTCAGCCAGCTCATGGTCGGCGCCCGCACCACCCTCTACGTCGGCGTCGTGGCCGTCGGCATCGCCGCCGTGCTCGGCGTACCGCTCGGGGTGGTCGCCGGGATGACGCCGCGCGGCTGGCTGTCGGAGCTGATCATGCGGGTCAACGACCTGGTGTTCGCCTTCCCTGCGCTGCTGCTGGCCGTCATGCTGGGCGCGGTCTACGGGGCGGGCACGCTCACCGCGATGATCGCGATCGGGGTGGCCACCGTGCCGGCGTTCGCGCGGGTGGCCCGCGCCGCGACGCTCCAGGTCATGGTGACCGACTACATCCTCGCCGCGCGCGCCGCCGGCCGCCGCCGTCCGGCGATCGCCGTACGGCACGTGTTGCCGAACATCGCGTCCGTGCTGATCGTGCAGGCGTCGGTGTCGTTCGCGATCGCGATCCTGGCCGAGGCGGCGCTGTCGTTCCTCGGGTTCGGCACCCGGCCGCCGACCCCGTCGTGGGGGCGGATGTTGCAGGAGTCGCAGGAACTGCTCTTCTCGACCCCGCGTCTCGCGCTCTGGCCCGGCCTGGCGATCGCGCTGGCCGTACTCGGGTTCAACCTGCTCGGCGACGGGCTGCGCGACCACCTCGACCCCAAGCTCAGGAGGCTGCGTGCTGACGGTTGAGGGGCTGACCGTACGGGCCGACGGGGTGGAGCTCGTCCACGACGTGTCGTTCGCGATCGCGCCCGGCGAGCGGGTCGGGCTGATCGGCGAGTCCGGGTCCGGCAAGTCGCTGACCGCGTTGTCGCTCATGGGCCTGCTGCCCGAAGGCGTCACCGCCTCGGGCGCGGCCCGGCTCGGCGCGCGCGACCTGGTCGGCGTACCCGAGAAGCGGCTGAAGGACCTGCGCGGGCGAGAGTTGTCGATGGTCTTCCAGGAGCCGATGACCGCGCTCAACCCGCTCATGCGCGTCGGCGCCCAGGTCGCCGAGGTCATGACCCTGCACGGCGTCTCCCGCGCGGAGGCCGGGCGGCGCGCGCTCGCCCTCCTGGAACGCGTCCGGCTGCCCGAGCCGGCCCAGATCGCCCGCGCGTACCCCCACCAGCTCTCCGGCGGCCAGCGGCAGCGCGTCATGCTCGCCATCGCCCTGGCCAACGAGCCCGGCCTGCTCATCTGCGACGAGCCCACCACCGCGCTCGACGTCACCGTGCAGAAGCAGATGCTGGAGCTGATCGCCGAGGTCGCGCCCGCGCTGCTGTTCATCACCCACGACCTGGCGGTCGTCGCCTCCGTCTGCGAACGGGTCATCGTCATGTACGGCGGCCGCGTCGTCGAGACCGGCCCCATCCGCGAGGTCTTCACCCACCCCCGCCACCGCTACACCGAGGGCCTGCTGGCCGCCTCCAGGCTCACCCCGCGCGGCACCAGGCTCCCCACCATCAAGGGCAGCGTGCCGCCCGCGGGCGCCTTCCCCGCGGGCTGCGTGTTCGGCAACCGCTGCCCGCACGCCACCCCGCGATGCGACACCCCGCCGGCGCTGACAGGAGACGGCCATGCCCACGCATGCTGGCACCCCGCCGATTGAACCGCCGTTCGAGCCGCCCATCGTGCCGCCGGGTGAGGCGCCGGGCGGGCCGCTGATCGAGGCCCGCGCCCTCAGCCGCGTCTACCGCCGCCCCCGCACCTCGCTCACCGGGCCGGGCGCGGCCGTCCACGCGCTGCGGGAGGTGTCGCTGACCGTCCACCGCGGCGAGCGGTTCGGCATCGTCGGCGAGTCCGGCTCCGGCAAGTCCACGCTGCTGCGCCTGCTGTGCGGCCTCGACCGGCCCACCTCCGGCACCGTCGCCTTCGACGGGCGGGAGATCACCGGCCTGCCGGAGCGGCGGCTGCGTTTCCTCCGGGAGAACCTGCAGATCGTCTTCCAGGACCCGATGAGCTCGCTCGACCCCCGCATGCGGGTGCGCGACCTGGTGGCCGAGCCGCTGGTCGCGCTCGGCCTGCCGGTCGGCACGCGGGTGGCCGAGCTGCTGGAGGAGGTCGGCCTGTCCGCCTCGGCCGCCGACCGGTACCCGCACCAGTTCTCCGGCGGGCAGCGGCAGCGCATCGCCATCGCCCGCCCCCTCGCGCCGCGCCCGAAGGTGCTGGTCGCCGACGAGCCCGTGAGCGCCCTGGACGTGTCCGTACGCGGCCAGATCCTCAACCTGCTCGCCGACCTGGTGGACGAGCTGGGCCTCACCCTCGTGTTCGTCTCGCACGACCTGTCGGTGGTACGGCACGTGTGCGAGACCGTCGCCGTCATGAGCGGCGGCGAGATCGTCGAGACCGGCCCGGTGGACGACGTCTGGGCCGCGCCACGCCACCCCTACACCCGTGACCTGCTGCGGGCCGTACCGACCCTGGAGGGATTGTTGTGATCGACGTCGACGCGCGGGGAGTCGTGGAGTTCACGCAGGCCCTGGTGCGCATCCCCAGCACCAACGACCCGGCCCGCGGCCGCAGCGAGCGGCCCGCCGCCGACCTGGTCGAGGCGAAGATGCGCGAGTGGGGCTGGGATCCCGTCGTGCACGAGGCCGCCCCCGGCCGGCCCAACGTCGTCGCGGTGGTCGAGGGTGGCGGCGGCGACGGGCCGACGCTGATGTTCGAGGGCCACACCGACGTCGTCACCGAGGGCGACCTGTCCACCTGGACCGTCGACCCGTTCGGCGGCGAGATCCGCGACGGGCGGCTGTGGGGGAGGGGCAGCGCCGACATGAAGTCCGGCCTGGCCGCCACCCTCTACGCCACCCGCGCGCTCCAGCTCGCCGGCCCGTTCCCCGGCCGGATCAAGGTGTGCGCGCTGGCCGACGAGGAGGGCCTGATGATCGGCGCCCACCCCTTCGTCGCCGCCGGGCTGGCCGCCGGCGTGGACGGCGCGATCGTCGCCGAGCCCGAGGCCGGGGAGATCTGCGCGGTGGCCAAGGGCGCGCTGCGGCTGCGCGTCGACCTCACCGGCAAGATGGCCCACGGCGCGATGCCGCAGCACGGCCGCAACCCCGTCCAGGCGGTCGGCACGCTGCTGGTCGCCCTACGCTCCCTCCAGCAGGAGCTCCAGGAACGCCATCCGGCCCACGAGCACCTCGGAGAGGTGTACGTCACCCCGACCGTGGTACGCGCGGGCACCGAGGAACAGGTCAACGTCATCCCCGCCACCGCGTCGGTCTTCGTCGACGTACGGACGATCCCCGGGCTGGAGCACAAGGTCGTGGCCGACCGGGTGGCCGCCCTCGCCGGCGGCGACGGGATCGAGGCGTCGGTGTCGGTCCTGGTGGACCGGCCGCCGGTGGACGTGCCGGTGTCCGACCCGGTGGTGGCCGCCCTGGCCGCCGCGCACCGTACGGTGACCGGGGAGGAGCCGGTCTACGGCGGCGTGCCGGGCTCCACCGACGGGACCGTGCTGACCCACTGGGGCGGCATCCCCTCGGTCGTGTACGGCCCCGGCGGCAAGTGGATCGCCCACCAGGCGGACGAGTACGTCGAGGTGGCGGAGATCGTCCGATGCACCCGCGTCTTCGCCGAGGCGGCGCGGCGCTTCCTCCACCGGGACTTCTGATGCGCCCCGGGCCGACGAACTCCCTCGTCGACGTCGCCGGCCTGCCCGGCGGGCACGCGCAGCGGGTGGGGGGCGGGTACCGTACCGGCACCACGGTGGTGCTGGCGCCGCCCGAGGGCGTGGTGGCCGGGGTGGACGTACGCGGGGCCGCGCCCGGCACCCGCGAGACCGAGCTGCTCGACCCGCGCAACCTGGTCGAGCGTGTGCACGCCGTGGTGTTGTCGGGCGGCAGCGCGTACGGGCTCAGCGCGGCGTGCGGGGTGATGGAACGGCTGGCCGACGCGGGGATCGGGTTCCCGGTGGCGGGCGGGGTGGTGCCGATCGTACCGGCGGCCGTCATCTACGACCTCGGCCGCGGCGGCGACTTCCGCGCCACCCCCGACGCCACCCTGGGCACCGCCGCCTACGACGCCGCCCACCCCACCCCCACCATTCCCTCCCCCCAAGGGACGGTCACCCTCGACGGCGGTGCGGCCCGTGCGGGCCGCCCCGCTCCCTCCCGAAGGGCGGTCACCAACGGCGGCGCCGCCCGGTTCGCGACCGCGCCCGCCGTGGCCAGCGGGTCCATCGGGGCCGGGACCGGCGCGCTGGCGGGCGGCCTGGCCGGTGGCGTCGGAACCGCCAGCGCCGTCCTGCCCGGCGGCGTCACCGTGGCCGCCCTGGCCGTCGTCAACGCCGCCGGATCCGTCCTCGACCCCGCCGGAGCCACCCTCGCCGGCATCCGCTACGGCCTGCCCGGCGAGTTCGACCACCTCCGCCTCCCGGACGCCGCCGAGGCCGAAGCCTGGCGCCCGGACAAGGTCACCTCGTTCAACACCACCATCGGCGTGGTCGCCACCGACCTCACCCTCACCAAGGCCCAATGCGGCAAACTGGCCGGGGTGGCCCACGACGGCCTGGCCAGAGCCATCCGCCCGGCCCACACCATGGTCGACGGCGACACCGTGTTCGGCCTGGCCACCTGCGCCCGCCCGGCCCCCGGCCCCGACGGGCTGCAGGACGTCCTGGCCGCCGCGGCCGACGTGTTCAGCCGGGCGGTGGCCCACGCCATGCTCGCCGCCACCGGCCGCGAGGACGCGCCCGCGTACCTCGACGTGTTCCCGAGCGTTCTAGGGGGAGACAGATGACCTGGCCGGACGGGCTGCCCATCGGGGACGGATGGGTCACCACCGAGGACACCACCGAGGTGATCTTCCCCTACGACGGCTCCGTGGTGGCCCGCGCCCCGCTGGGCACCCCGGCCCACGCCGCCAGCGCCCTGGAGGAGGCACTGACGGCCGCGCCCGCCATGGCCGCGCTGCCCTCGCACGCCCGCCGCGCCGCGCTCATGGCCGTGCACGACGCGCTGGCCGCCCACCGCGAGGAGTTCGAACGGCTGCTGGTCATGGAGACCGGCAAACCGCTGGTCGACTGCCGCGTCGAGGTGGCCAGGACGCTGCTCACCCTCGCCACGTCCGCAGAGGAGGTCGCCAGGCTGCACGGCGAGACCGTGCCGCTGGACCTGCTGCCGTCGGGGGAGGGGCTGGTCGGGTTCTGGACGCGGCGGCCGATCGGCGTCGTCGTCGGGATCACCGGCTTCAACTACCCCCTGCTCCTGGCCGCCCACAAGATCGCCCCGGCGGTGGCGGCGGGCTGCCCGGTGATCGTCAAGCCCGCCCCGGCGACGCCGCTGGCCACGCTCCGGCTGGTGCACCTGCTCCGCGAGGGCGGCCTGCCGCCCGCCGGGGTCCAGCTCGTCACCGGGGACGTCGAGGTCGGCCGTACCCTGGTCGAGGACCGGCGGATCGGCGCGGTCTCCTTCACCGGCTCGGCCGCCGCCGGGCACGCCATCGCCCGCGCCGCCGCCCCCGTCAAGACGCTGCTCGAACTCGGCTCCAACGCCGCCCTCGTGGTCGCCGCGGACGCCGACCTGGAGGCCGCCGCCGACGCCGTCGTACGCGGCGGCTACTACGCCTCGGGGCAGGCGTGCATCGCGGTGCAGCGGGTGCTGGTGGAGGAGCCCGTACGGGAGGAGTTCCTGGCGCTGCTGGCCGCCCGCGTCAAGGACGTCGCCGTCGGCGACCCGCGCCTGCCCGAGACCCGCGTCGCCCCGCTGATCGACCCCGCCGCCACGGACCGCGTCCTGGAGTGGATCGCCGCGTCGGGGGCCGAGGTGGTCGCGGGCGGGCTGCGCGAGGGGCGGGCGATCGCGCCGACGGTGCTCTCCGGCGTGCCCGACGGCACGGCGGCGTGGGACGAGGAGATCTTCGGCCCGGTGGTGTGCGTACGGTCGGTGCCCGGCCTCGACGCCGCCTTCGAGGCGGTCAACCGCTCCCGCTACGGACTGCACGCCTCCGTCTTCACCCGCTCGCTGGCCACGGCTTTCACCGCTATCGACCGCATCGAGGCCGGCGGCGTGGTGGTGAACGAGGTGCCCGGCTTCCGGGCCGACAACATGCCGTACGGCGGCGTCAAGGACTCGGGCACCGGCCGCGAGGGCCCGAGGTTCGCCATTGAGGAATTGACGGTGACCAGAATGGCGATCATCCGCCCCTGACGATCACTGTAGGGTGGCGCCAGACTGCGAGGAGGCGCGTGCCTTGGCTGAACGGGCGGACGAGTCGGCGGTTGTCCCGCGGGGGCGCGGCGGAAGGGCCCTCGTCGTGCTCGCCGCCCTCCTGGCCGTCGCCCTGGCGGGCGCGGGCACGGCCTGGTGGCGTGAGCACGAGGAGGCGCGGGCCCAGGAGCGGGTCGCGCTGGCCCACCGGCTGGCGCTGCACGCCGCCGAGCTTCGCGGGGACGATCCGGTCAAGGCCCGCGATCTCGGCCTGGCCGCTCTGGGCGTCCGCGCCGACGACCAGACCGGCGGCGGGCTGACGGACACCCTCCTCCTGTGGCGCAGGGACGATCTCTGGCTGCGCGGCCCCGACGGCGCCTGGCACGCCGAGGTGAGTGGCGACGGGCGCGTCGGCCTCGTCGCCGGGACCGAGAAGGCCGAGGTCTGGGATCTCGGCTCCGGGAGAGCGGTCGCGCTGGACGGCCCCGGGGGCGCCGTGGAATCGCTGGCGCTCTCCTCCGACGGGCGCGTCGCGCTGACCGGAGCCGACGACGGCGCCACGACCGTGTGGGATCTCACCGATCCGGCTCACCCGGCCCGGCGGGCGACGTTGCCGGGCGTGGCGGCGAAGGGTCCGCTCGACGACGTCCAGGCCCTGGCGGTGAGCCGGGACGGCCGGGTCGCCGCGGTGGCGGACTTCGCCGGAAACCTGCTGGTGTGGGACCTGGCCGTACGGGACCACCCGGTCCGGCGCTCGGTCACCGTCGTCCACGGCTCCCGGACGGAGGACCTCGAACTGAGCGGCGACGGCGGGACGGCGGTCACCACGACCGACCGCGGCCCGGTGGCGATCTGGAACCTGGCAGATCCGGCGCACCCGGTGAAGACGGCCGAGCTGACCCCCGCGATCTACACCGGAACCGCGGCCGCCCTGAGCGGTGACGGGCGCGTCCTCGTCGTCGCGCGGCGCGACCCGGGGGCGGACCGGCGGAGCCAGGCGGACGTCTGGACGCTCGACGACCTCGCCCGTCCGGCCCGTACCGCCGTCATCGAGCTGCCTCCGGCGGACATGCTCGACGTGGCCCTCACGCCGGACGGCGCGACCGCCCTCCTGGCGGGGTCCAACGGCAGCGGAGCGCTCTGGGACCTGTCCGTTCCCGCGCGGCCCGTACGGCTGGCCGGGTTGCGCGGGTACCCGTCGGAGGTCAGGGGGGTGGCGCTGAGCGACGGCGCCCGCGTCGCGCTGATGGCCGCACCCGGCAGCACCACCTTCTCCGTCTGGGACCTCGGCGACCTGCGGCAGGTGGCCGCCGACCCCGAGCGGGTCCTGTGCGACGACGGCCCCCGGTCACTGAGCAGGACGGACTGGGACCGCTTCACCGGCGGCGCGGACCCCTCGGACCTCGGTGGCCCCGGCGGCCGGGACGTGAGCCTCTGCGCCCTCCGGTGAGGGTAACGGTTTGACGAGATGTCTTTACCTTCCGGCATCGGTCACGTTGGATGGCGCGCATGGTGGAGATCACGCGCAGAACGGTGTTCAAGGCAGGTGCGGCAAGCGCTTTCCTCACGGCCGGTGGCCCGGGGACGGCGGCCCTCGCGGCCGGCGGGCCGGCCGGCGAGGGGCTGGAGCAGCGGGCCATGGCGATGGACCCGCCGGTGTTCCTGCTGGAGAGCGCGGTCCCGCCGCACTTCACCGCGAGCTCCGGCTCCACGTTGTCGATCGGCGACCAGGTCGCCGTCTGCGGGACCAGGTCGCTGCGCTGGGAGCACGCGAGCCGAGACGTGATCACCGTACGGGCGCCGCTGCGCTGGGCCCCGGACCCCTACCGCCTCGGCGACGACCAGGCGTGGCAGGGGCTGGTGGACGCGTTCTGCGTGTGGGTGCACAACGCCGAGCCGGTGGACGACGTGCTCAGGTTCGAGTTCGGCCGGGGGGAGCGTACGGACCTGTGGTTCGAGTTCCGGCTCGGGTTCAGCGGGTGGCGTACGGCGTGGGTGCGGTACGCGTACGACATGCACGGGCGCCCGCACCCCGACATGGACACCCTGCGGATCATCGCCCCCCGCCGGGCCGGGACCCTGCACCTCGACCAGCTCATGCTGAACGTGCCGCTGCGCCCCGACGCCCCCTGCCGCGACCACCAGCTCCCCGGCATCGCTCCCGAGGGCGACGAGTACGACAACCAGCACTGGCAGGCGCTCCACCGCTTCGACCGGCTCCTGGCCACCGTCGAGCCGGACGCATCGCCCCCGACCGCCGAGGAACTGGCCTCGCTGCGCGCCCTGCACACCCGCTACCACGACGAGTACCTGATCGCCCAGGTCAAGCCGGACGTGCCCGGCCTGACGGCCCAGGTGGCCGCCCTGGAGGGCCGCCCCACGCACGCCTACCAGGCGCAGATCTACCCGGTGGAGATCGCCGCCGAGCTCAAGGCGTTCGTGAACCCGGTCACGCTGCGCGCCTGCACCGACCTGATGAAGACCCTCGCCCAGGCCCACCACGCCGCCCCCGCCGACCGCCCCGCGCTGGCCGCGCTCTACCTGCGCATGGTCGCCCACCTGCGGGAACAGGGCTGGACGAAGGGAAGCTGCCAGGGCACCATCCACCACCTCGGCTACGACGTGCGCGGCCTGTACGACTCCGTCTACCTCATGCGGGACGCCCTGCGCGAGGCGGGGGAGTTCGAGCGGGTACGCGCCGACCTGGAATGGCTGAGCGGACTCGGCCGGATCTTCCGCGGTTTCGGCTTCCGGATGGCCCGCGGCAGCATGATGGACCTGTACAACACCACGGTCCGCGGCATGCTGGCGGCCGTGCTGCTGCGCGACGGCGAAGCCGGGCAGGTGGCCTACCTGCGGGCGCTGCGCGACTGGCTGAACGCCACCCTGCTGCCCACCGACGGCATCCAGGACGGGATCAAGCCGGACGGCACGGCCTTCCACCACGTCGGCTTCTTCCCCGACTACGTGCGCGACGGCTTCAGCGGCCTCGCGCCGCTGGTCTACGTCCTGCACGGCGGCTCGTTCGCGATCTCGGCGCAGGCGTACGGCTGGTTGCGCAAGGCGCTGCTCATGCAGCGCGTCTACGCCAACAGGAACCACTGGCCGATCTCGATCAGCGGCCGGAACCCCAGCGGCGCCACCGCGCTGTCGATCGTCCCGTTCGAGTGGCTCGCCCCGATCGACGATGAGATCGCCGCCGCCTTCCTGCGCCTGCTGCCCGGCAACCCGACCCAGCGGCAGAAGGAGCTCGCGGCCCGCCTCGCCGCCCGCGGCATCACGCCCGAGCCGGCTCCCTCCGGAGCCTGGGCGCTCAACTACGCCGCGCTGGCCGTGCAGCGCCGCGACGAATGGCAGGTCACCGTACGCGGGCACAACCGCTACCTGTGGAGCACCGAGATCTACGTCGGCGCCAACTGGTACGGCCGCTACAACACCTACGGCCAGATCCAGGTCCTGCACCGCGGCTCCCCGGTCACCAACCAGGACAGCGGCTACGCCCAGCCCGGCTGGGACTGGAACCGCCGCCCCGGCACGACGGTCATCCACAAACCGCTCGAAAAGCTCAAGGGCGACCTGACCGGAGCCATCGAGGAGATGCTGCTCACCGACTCCCGCTTCGCCGGAGCGTGCACCATCGACGGACGCAACAGCATGTTCGCCATGGACCTGCACGGACACCCCAAGTACGACGGCAGCCACCGGGCCCGCAAGTCGGCGTTCCTGTTCGACGACCGCGTCGTGGCCCTGGGCACCGGCATCACCAACGACGACACCGCCGACGAGACCGAGACCACCCTCTTCCAGACCCGGCTGCCCGCCAGGACCACGCCCACGGTCGTGGACGGCACGGCGGTCACGGCCTTCCCCCACGAACATCTCGACGGCGGGCCGCGCTGGCTGCTCGACGACAAGGGCATCGGCTACTACCTGGCGTCCGGGCAGAAAGTGGCGCTGACCCGCTCGGCCCAGACCTCCCGCAACAACGCCACCGAAGAGCCCACCGGCGGAGACTTCGCCACAGCCTGGATCAGGCACGGCACCGCGCCACGCGACGGGACGTACGAGTACGCGATGGTGGTGAACGCCACCGCCGAGCGCATGGCCGGCTTCGCCGACGCGATGGGGGACGCCGCGCGGGCGCCGTACCGGGTGCTGCGCGCCGACACCGCCGCCCACGTCGTACGGGTCCGCGACACCGGCATCACCGGGTACGCGGTGTTCGAGCGCACCCGTCTGGAAGGCCTGGTACGCGAGGTCGACACGCCTTCGATGCTGCTCGTCCGGGAAGAAGGCGAGACCTTGGTCCTCGCGGTCTGCGATCCGGACCTGCGCCTTTACGGCGGCATCGACCACGACCAGTACGAGAAGGGCCGGTACGTCGGGCACTACAGCCCGTGGTCGCGTCCATGGCTGGCGAGCCCCAGCCACCCGCACCGGCTGCGGGTGACCCTGGACGGACACTGGCTGGCCGATGCCGGCCAGCCGTGCCGGGCCAGGGTCACCGGGCCGCACACGGTGTTGGAGTTCGAGACCGCGCACGGCCGGCCGCTACAGGTACACCTGAAGCCCGCGACGTAAGGCGGACAGGTGCACCTGAAGCCCGCGACATAACACGGACAGGTACACCTGAAGCCCGCGAACCGACCCCGGGGCGGGGGCCCGAGGGCCCGCCGTCCGGGGGGCACGCGCCGGTCAGTGGGCGTGACGGTTCAGCTCGGCGCGCACCTCGTCCAGGTGGTGCCGGACCACGGGGGCGCCGTCGCGCGCCAGGTCCCGCACCCACCCGGAGTGCCCGTGCCGCAGCTCGCGCCTGATCAGCGTGAGCGTCTGCTCGTGCGCGTCGGCCTGGAGACGCAACCACGCCCGGTCGAACCGGTGGCCGGAACGCCGGGCGAGCACCGCGTCCAGGTCGTCGCGCTGCTCGGCCGCGGGCGCGTCCGGCAGATCGACGCGCAGCCGCTGCGCGACCTCGCGCAGCCGGGCGTCCAGCTTGCGGTGGTCACGGATCAGACCCCAGGCGATCTCACGCACGTCCTTGTCGTGCGACCTGCGGAGCGCGGCCTTCCCGGCCGCGATCTCGGCGAGATTGCCGCGGCGGGTGCCGTGGCGGACACGGTCAACGCCAGCACGGCCGCGATTCCCGCGGGTGCTAAGTGGCTCCGTGCTGTTCTCATGAGTCCCTCCCTTCAATGGGACCTGTGCCTGCCGCCCCATTCGGTCGGGAGTATTCGCGTCAATTGGGCGGATCGAAACGGCCGTCCACGGCGGTCCAGCCACCGTCCACGTACAACACCGAGCCCGTCACGAAGCTCGCCGCGTCGCTCGCCAGGTAGACGACCGCGCCCGCCATCTCAGGCGCGGTCGCCCACCGGCCGAGGGCGCTCTTGGCGGCGTACGCGGCGTACCAGTCGGGGTTGTCCTTGATCTGCCTGGTCAGCGGGGTCTCGACGACGCCGGGCGCGATGGCGTTGACGCGTACGCCGTACGGGCCGAACTCGGCCGCCGCCGTCCGCAGCAACTGCACCAGCCCTGCCTTCGTCGCCGAGTAGACGCCCTGCCCCGGTTCGGTCACCGACGCCCGGATCGAGGCGAACCCGATGATCGAGCCGCGTCCCCGCTCCACCATCCCGGCGCCGAACGCCCGTACGACGTCGAACGAGGCCCGCAGGTTCAGCCCCACCACCCGGTCGAACTCCTCGCCGGAGTAGTCGAGCAGCCGCTTGCGCACGTTCGTCGCCGCCGTGAACACCAGCACGTCGGCCGGCTCCTCGGCGGCGGCAGTCCGTACGGCGTCGTCGTCCAGCACGTCGAGCAGCCGCGCGGTGCCCTCGCAGCCGGCGGCGGTCTCCCGCGCGGCGTCCAGGTCCCGGTCCGCGCACACCACGGACGCCCCATGCGCAGCCAGGGCGTACGCCGCCTCCCGGCCGATCCCGCTCCCGGCCCCGATCACCACGGCCCGCCGCCCGTCGAGGCGGAACAGCGCGTCATATCCCGTCATGCAAGGCACACTAGCGACTGGTCAGACCAGTGCACCAGGTTCGCATCGCCCTGATCCGCGCGAGCACGCAGGGTCGGCGGTGCTTTTCGGTGGCGCCTTTCGGTGGCGCGGGATTGTCGGTGGTGCCTGCCAGGATGCGGAGGCATGACGACCATCGCAGGCTTCTGGGACGCCGCGGCCGGCTCCTTCGACGACGAGGCCGACCACGGGCTCCGTGATCCCGAGGTCAGGGCCGCCTGGGCGGCGCGGCTGGCCGAGTGGGTGCCCGCCGGGCCGCTCGACGTCCTCGACCTGGGCTGCGGCACGGGCTCGCTGTCGCTGCTCCTGGCCGCCAGGGGCCACCGCCTGACCGGCGTCGACCTCGCCCCCCGCATGGTCGAACGGGCCCGCGCCAAGCTGGCCGGCACCGGCGCCGTGGTGCTGACGGGAGACGCGGCCGACCCGCCGGTCGGTGACAGCCGCTTCGACGTCGTGATGGCCCGCCACGTTCTGTGGACCATCCCCGACCCGGAGGCAGCGCTGGCCCGCTGGGTGTCGCTGCTACGTCCGGGCGGGCGGCTGGTGCTGGTGGAGGGCCGCTGGCAGACCTCCGGCGGCCGGCAGCCGAGCTACGTGCCGGGGGAGGAGCTGCCATGGATGGGCGGCGTCACTGCCGACACCCTGACCACCGCGCTCCGCCCCCTGGTCGGCACGTACCAGGTGCACCCCCTCCCAGACCCGGCTCTCTGGGGCAAGGAGATCGCCGACGAACGCTACGCGGTGGTGGCCGAGCTGTGAGGACGTCCTGTCCGGAGTGGATGGTGACGGTATGGGGGGACGGCCAACGACGACGACGTAGAACACCGCCGGTCCGCGCAAACAGGGGCGCGCGGACCGGGAGCCGGTTGTACGGGCTGTACGGAGAGCGTCGGAGGCACGTGGACCGACGGGCGGCCAGGAGCGGGGCGGCGGGGGCCGAGCGACCGTCCTGGGCAGGACGGACGGGGCGGGACCGAGAGGCGGGTGGGGGCGTCGTACGATGGGCGTTCTCGTTGGCGGGAAGGGGTAGGGCGCGGTGGTGGGCAGGACGTTCGACATTGCCGGTGAGCTGCGCGTACGACGCCTCGGCTACGGCACCGCCCAGCTCACCGGCCCCGGCTACTGGGGCCCGCGCCTGCCGCCCGGCGAGGCGGTCACGTTGCTGCGCCGAGCCGTGGACCACGGCGTCACGCTCATCGACACGGCCGACAACTACGGCCCGGGAGTCGCCGAGGAACTGGTCGCCCAGGCACTCCACCCTTACCCCGACAACCTGGTGCTGGCCACGAAGGGCGGTGTGATCCGTACCGGACCGGATGCGTGGCACCCCGCCGGACGTCCCGAGGATCTGCGTGCCATGTGCGAGGCGAGCCTGCGCCGCCTCCGTACCGAGACCGTCGACCTCTACCAGCTCCACCGCATCGACCCCGCCGTACCGCTCGCCGACCAGCTCGGCACGCTGGCCGAGCTGCGCGAGGAGGGCAAGATCCGGCACATCGGGCTCGACACCGTCACCCTGGAACAGCTCGACGAGGCGCTGACCATCACGAACCTGGCCTCGGTGCAGAACCGCTACAACGTGCTGGACCGGGAGTCGGAGCCGGTGCTGGCGCGGTGCGCGGAGCTGGGCATGGCGTTCCTGCCGTGGTTCCCCCTGGGAAACGGCACGCTGGCCACCAGCCCGGGGACGGCGAGAGTGGAAGCCGGGCCGGGCACGGCGAGGGCGGATGCCGGGCCGGGAATCGCGCTGGAATCGGTCGCGTCGGGGAATCCCCTGGTGCGGGTCGCCGCCCGGTACGGTGCCACCCCCGGGCAGGTCGCCCTGGCCTGGCTGCTGCACCGCTCCCCGGTCATCCTGCCCACCCCCGGCACCGGCTCGCCCGCCCACCTGGAGGAGAACCTGCGCGCGGCGGAGCTCACCCTGACCGCCGACGACCTGGCGACCCTGGACACCCTCCCGTCCTGATCCACCCGACGCCCGCCCCGCGTCAGCCCGCCCCGCGTCGGCTCGGCGCGACGATGAACGGCGGTCGGGAGGAGCCGCGTGCGAACGTCCCGACACCTGCCGCCCACGGTCGCGCCACCCCGTGCTGAACGCGTTCAAAAGACCGGAGTAGGGTCGGACCCGTGAAGGTGGTCATCCCCGGAGGCACCGGACAGGTCGGCGCGATCCTCGATCGCGCCCTGACCGCCGCCGGCCACGACGTCGTGGTGCTGACCCGGCAGCCGGTACGGGAGCGCGAGGTCGGCTGGGACGGCGAGACCCAGGGCGCGTGGTCGGCGGAGATCGACGGCAGCGACGTCGTGGTCAACCTGGCCGGACGCAGCGTGAACTGCCGCTACACCCCGGCCAACCTGCGGGCCATGATGGACTCCCGGGTTCGCTCCACCCGGGCCGTCGGCCGGGCGATCGCGGCCGCCGCACGCCCTCCCCGGGTGTGGCTGCAGATGAGCACCGCCACGGTCTACGCCCACCGCCTCGACGCGCCCAACGACGAGGCGACCGGACTGATCGGCGGCGCCGAGCCCGGCGTGCCCGGCTACTGGGCCTACAGCGTCGAGATCGCCAAGGCGTGGGAACGGGAGCAGGAACGGGCCGAGACCCCGCGTACGCGCAAGGTCGCCCTGCGTACCGCCATGGTGATGAGCCCCGATCGCGGCGGCGTCCTCGACGTGCTGCTGCGCCTGGCACGGCTGGGTCTCGGCGGCCCGGTCGCGGGCGGCGCCCAGTACGTGTCCTGGATCCACGAGCACGACTTCGTCCGCGCCGTCGAGTTCCTGGCCGGGCAAGACGACCTGGCCGGGCGGGGCGAGCCGGCTGGGCGGGGCGACCTGGCTGGGCCGGTGAACCTCGCCGCCCCCGGGCCGCTGCCGCAGGGCGAGTTCATGCGGGCGCTGCGGGCCGCCTGCGGCATGCCGGTGGGCCTGCCCGCGACGCGGTGGATGGCCGAGCTGGGCGCGTACGCGCTGCGTTCCGACACCGAGCTGCTGCTCAAGAGCCGCCGGGTCGTCCCCGGCCGGCTGCTGGAGGCGGGCTTCACCTTCGAACACCCCCACTGGCCGGAGGCCGCCGCGGACCTCGTACGGCGGGCGCGCACGGCCCGCGCGGGCCGACCCTAGGGGGACGCGGGGCGAGGCGTCTTGCATGGATATCGTAAGGTGCCTTACGGTTTCATGCATGATCAGTTACAGTGAGCTGGAAGCCAGGCTCGGCGTCCCCATCGGGGTCGAGGAGGCGAGGTCCAGCTGGGGGGCGCTGGTCGGCGCGGCAGGCGAGGGGCAGGTCACGCTGATCACGCGGGAGCGCTGGGAGTGGGCCGCGCTGGTCCCGCTGTCGAAGGTGCCGGGCCTGTTGTCCGGACTGCCCGTCGTGTCGCTGTCCACGGCCAAGGCCAAGCTCGGCGAGCTCGTCCGCCAGGTCGCCGCGCCGTACGACGACACCCCGGTGCTGCTGGCCCGCCACCGCACCCCGGTCGCCGCGCTGATCGCGGCCACCCGCCTGCTCGGCCCGGGGCCGGTCGAGCAGGCCGCGCCGGCGGCCGACGTCGAGGCGCTGCTGCACAGGGGCTGCACGGTCACCCTGAGCCTCCATTCGACCGGGTCCGGCGTCATCGCCGTCGCCCGTGACCGCGACGGCGGCGAGGTGGCCGTCGGCACCGGCGACGGCGTGGAGGAGGCCCTGCGCGCGCTGGGTTGAGTACCCCCGTGCTCAGGCGCGGGCGGGTGGGGCGGCGCAGGCTGGGTGGTCTCCGAGGAGCCGCGACAGGAAAGGGAGCCACGCCATGACGCACCCGTACTGGGAGAGATGGGACAGGGCCGGCATGCTCGCCGGGATCCGCGAGGCCGCGGCGGCCGAGCCGCCCGCCGCGGCCGCGGCGCCGGTCTACGTCCCCGACGACCACACGACCGTGGAGGAGTTCCTGCGTACGCCGGGCGCGCTGACGCTCGCCGAGCGGCAGGTCATCGTCCGGCAGGCGCTCCTGCTGCTGGAGCAGAACTACGCGCACCTGCCGCTCAAGGACGCCCTGTACGGCATCGACCCGCTGCAACGCCTGCGCCTCCTGCTGGCCGCGACGCAACGCCAGAGCGAGGCGACCATGGACCCGGAGCCGCGCTTCCACCGGGAGCTCCTGTCCGTCTTCACCTCGCTGCACGACCTGCACACCACCTACGAACTGCCCGCCCCCTACGCCGACGGCGCCGCCTACCTGCCGTTCAGGATCGAGCAGTACGCCGAGGCCGGCGAGCCGCGCTACCTCGTCGCCGAGATCACCCGGCCGGCCCGCATCCCCGAGGCGGTGCGGGCGACGTTCGTACGGGGGGCCGAGGTCACGCACTGGAACGGCGTGCCGATCGACCGGGCCGTCGACGTGCACGCCGAACGGTTCGCGGGCAGCAACCCGGCCGCCCGCCACGCCAACGGCCTGCGTTCGCTGCCGTTCCGGGTGCTGCGCTACCACCTGCCGCCGGAGGAGGACTTCGTCACGGTCGGGTTCCGCGGGCCCGACGGGCAGCCGGGCGAGCTGCGTACGCCGTGGCTGCTGGCCCGGCGTACGGTGCCCGCGCCGGTCGCCGGGGGCGCCCAGGGGCCGATCGGCGTCGACCACGAGGGCCAGGAGATCGCGGCGCTGATCGAGTCGCTGGTCCCGCGCGCCGCGGCGGCCACCGCCTCGCCCTCCGGCTACCAGGAACGGGGGCGTTTCCTGTACCGCCAGGTGAGCGCGGGCGGCCGGACGTTCGGGCACGTGCGCGTCAAGGACTTCAAGCTCCAGCCGATCGACACCGACCGGTTCGAGACGGACGAGGAGTTCCTGGAGGCGCTGCGCCGGCACGTGGTCGACTTCCTCACGATCCTGGACGGATTACCGCAGGACGGCCTCGTACTGGATATCCGCGACAACCCCGGCGGGACCATCGTGGCGGGCGAGATCCTGCTGCAACTCCTCACCGCCCGGACGATCAGCCCCGAACCCGCACAGATGGTGACGACCCCGCAGAACCTGCGGCTCGCCCGGTCCGACGCGCGCTTCGGCCGCTGGGAGCCCTCGATCGACCGCGCCGTGGAGAGAGGGGTGCCCTACTCCGACGCCTTCCCGCTCACCTCGCCAGACCTCGCCAACCGCCTGGGCCAGTTCTACCAGGGCCCGGTCGTGCTGATCACCAACGCCCTGTGCTACTCCACGGCCGACATCTTCGCCGCGGGCTTCGCCGACCACGGCATCGGCGTGATCGTCTCCGTCGACGGCAACACCGGCGCGGGCGGCGCCAACGTGGTCGAGCACCAGGACATCCTGGGGGCGCTGGCGGCGCCGTACGAACCGCTGCCGCGCCGGGCGAACCTGCGGGTCGCGATCCGGCGCACGCTGCGCGTGGGCGAGGCGACCGGCACGCCGCTGGAGGACTACGGGGTCGCGGGCGAGCGCTACCTGATGACCAGGAGGGACCTGCTGGAGGGCAACCCCGACCTGATGGAGCACGTCGCGGGGGTCCTGGCCCGGCAGGGCGCGCACCGGCTCGCGCTGTCGGCCGAACCGGGCGACGCCACCCTGTGGGTGACCGTCGAGTCCGCCGGGATCGACCGCGTCGACCTGTACGTGGACGGCCGCCCCCGCGCCTCGGCCGACGTCACCGGGCCCCCGGCGCGGATCGCCGTGCACGACGTGGTCACGGCGGCCGAGATCCGCGCCGAGGGCTTCACCAAGGACGGCACCCTCACCGTAACCGCCACCCACCACCTCACCTGAGCAGCCCCAGCGCCGCGCTTGAGCCGCCACCACCTCACCTGGGCAGCCCCCAACACCTCGCCGTGACCGCCGCCCACCACCTCACCTCGGCGGACGCCCGGGGATCTTGACAATCCCCGGGCCGGCCTCTTTCCTAGAGGAAGATTCTAGAAAGAGGACGCATGAATCTTCAGGCGCTCAGTCGTGACTGAATGCCCGCCCAAGGCCGCCCCGGCGCAGCCGCTCGCGAGCACGGCGGAGCAGGAGGACGAGTCCGCCCGGCTGCGGTACGCCTGGCGGGCCGTCTCGGTCACCAGCCTCGGCATGTTCCTGACCGGCCTCAACTCCAGCTCGCTCAACGTCGCCCTGCCCGCCGTCGTCGCGCACTTCCACGCCGGGGCCTTCCTGGCGAGCTGGGTGCTGCTGGCGTACATGCTGGTCAGCTCGGTCGGCCTGGTGGTGTTCGGGCGGGTGGCCGACCTGTTCGGCAGGCGCGGCACGTACCTGCTGGGGTTCGTGGTGTTCACCGCGGCGAGTCTGGCCGCCGGGTTCTCGCCGTCGATCGAGGTGCTGCTGGCGCTCCGGGTCGCCCAGGCGTGCGGCTCGGCCATGATCCTGGCCAACAGCTCGGCCATCCTGGCCGGCGCGTTCCCGCCGGCCCGGCTGGGCCGGGGCATGGCCGTCTACATGGCCGTCATCTCCGTGGCGGGGCTGGTCGGGCCGTCGTTCGGCGGGTTCCTGGCCGGGGCGGCGGGCTGGCGGTGGGTGTTCTGGTTCAACGTGCCCGTCGGCGTCGCGGCCGTCGTCTGGGGCGCGATCACCCTCCGGCCGGTGCCGAGGGGTGCGCGCGAGCGGCTGGACCTGCCCGGGATCGTCCTGCTGTTCACCTGGTTGAGCGGACTTCTGCTGGCCCTGTCGCAGGCCAGCGCGCTCGGCTGGCTGAGCCCGTGGGTGGTGGCGGGCGGGGTGGCGTTCGCGGCGGCGGTCCCGGTGTTCGCGCTGGTCGAGTGGCGCAGCCGGACGCCGCTGCTCGACCTGCGGCTGTTCGGTGACCGCGGTTTCGCGCTGGCCAACCTGGCGGCCGTGCTCAACTCGCTCGGGCAGTTCTCGATCGTGCTGGTGATCTCGTTGTTCCTGCAGTCCACCCGGCAGTACGAGCCCGCGCAGGCCGGGCTCGCGGTGCTGCCCGTCTCGGCCGCCTCCGCGCTGACCTCCCTGGTCGCCGGGGTGCTGGCGGGCCGCTTCCACCCCCGTACGGTGGCGGTGGCCGGATCGGCGGTGAGCGCGGCGGGCATGGCGGTGATGCTGGCCGCGCTGGACCCGTCCGTGCCGTACGCCTGGCTCGGGACGGCGCTCGGCCTGGTCGGCGCGGGCAGCGGGCTGTTCATCACGGCCAACACCACCGCGATCATGATGGACGCCCCGCAGGACCGGCTGGGCGTGGTCAACGGCGTTCGGCTCATGCTGGTCAACGTCTCGACCGTGATCAGCACCGCCATGTCCCTGGCCATCGTCGCCGCGGCCGTGCCCGCCGCCGAACGCCACCTCGTCTACGCCGCCGACCCCGCCCGGCTGGCCGGTGTGGCGGACGTGCTGCAGGGCGGCTACCGGCTGGCGGTCGCCGGCCTGCTGGTGCTCGCCGTGGCGGCCACCGCGGTCACGGCAGTGAGCCGCACCGGAACGCGCCGTACAGGCTGAAGGACGCTGCGGCGGCCCGGTCCGTCAGCCGGGGCGGCGGATGGTAGTACACCGCGTACCGGTAACCCGCGGGAAGCCGTGAGGCCCGACTCCGTCGGGGGCGGAAGGGCTGGAGTTCCATGTTGGGGTGAGTTTGACGATTAGTGAGGAAATATGGTCATCTCGTGACCATTGTTTCTGATGGGATGAGTTAGACGGGTCCGGGGGGACGCTTCATGCCGCACGCCCTGCTGCGCGTGCTCGCTTCGACATCCATCGCCGCCACCGCTCTGGTGGCCGCCCCACCGGCCGCCTTCGCGCGCCTCCCGGCCTCGGGCAGCGCGGCTGAGAGGGGGCCGGTCTCGGTCGGGACGCGCGCGGCGCCCCCACGCGGGACGGTCCGGCCGGTGCCCGGCGTCGAGGAGCCGCCGCCCGCCGCGGTCGCGGTCCCGTCAGGGCCCTCGCCCGCCGTCCGGCCGATGGGGAAGGGACCCGTGGGGCCCGAGCCGCCGGAGGTCACCACGCCCGCCGGGACGGGACTCGCCGACGGGATCGCCACCCAGGCCGCCCGGCGGCAGGAACGGCAGGGGCTCGGCCGCCAGGCCCCCGACCCGGCCGCCCTCCTGCCCGACACGGCCGATGCCGCCCCGCTGACCCTCCTGCGCCCGTCCGCCGCCGTGGCCAAGGCCCTGGAGGTGCTGCGCCTGGACGGCCCCCTGGCCACCGGCTCCCACGGCGGCCGCACCCCGCCGGTGAGCCGGGGGAGTGCGGCAGGTCGTACGCCGTCCGGCGCGCGGGCGAGCGGGCTGACGTACCGGTTGTGCGTGGTCGGAGAGACGGGGACGGTGGGCTGCTCGGCACGCAGGCCCGTGGCCGTGCCCGTCGCCGCGGACGTCACCGGCGACGGCCTCCCCGATCTGGCGGCCGACCTGGTGCCCACGGCGAGCCCCGCGAACGGGGACGTCGGCCTCGGCTTCGCCGTCAGGAGCCTGTCCGGCGAGCGGGTACGGGCGCTGGTCTGGGCCGAGTACGACGACAAGGTGACCGTCGGGTTCGACGGCCTGCGCAAGGGCGGCTCGCTGTCCGTGCTCGACCGCGGGACGTTCACCGTCGACCTCGCGGGCCGGACGGTCAGGGCGAGCGTCACGCGCAAGGACCCGGGGCCGTCCGCCGCCACCGTGGCCGGGCTGACCGGGCGCACCGCGGTGAGCCTGCGCCAGACCCCCGCCACCGGACGCCTCACCGTGGAGGCCACCCTCGCCGCGCCGGGCCCCGCCAAGGCCGCCGTCACCCCGTCCGGCGCCGATCCGGCCCGGCTGGACGTCACCGCCTCCGCACCGGCCAGGCTCGAAGCGCTCGCCCTCACCCGGAACCGCTTCACGCAGGCCGTGCTCGACCGCATGCCCACCCGCGCCCAGGTACGCCTGTCCGGCGGCCGGATCCGCTTCACCGCCCCCGCCCCGATCGGCCGCGCCGAGCTGCACACCCACCTCTACCGCGACGGCCGCCTGACCACGGTGACGAGCGCCGAGCTGCGCGACGTGCCCCGCTCCTTCACCGCCGGCTACGCCTTGGCCGACGGCAAACAGACCCTGACCGTCGAGTCGGCCCGGCCCGCGCGGACGGGCTCGGCGAGCATCCTCTCCTACGACCGGACCGCGGCCAGGACCGTGTTGCGGGCCGAGCTGAGCGGCCTGCCCGCCCGGGTGCGCATGGAGAACGACCCGGCCCGCCACCGCGTCACGCAGACGGCCAGCTCGCCCATCGGCAGGTTCGCCGCCGTGCTGCAGCGTGCCGGCGGCGCGCTGTCCAGCCCCGACGCCGGCCACGTCACCATGATCAAGAACGGCGACGCCGTCGGCATCTCCGCGCTGCTGTCCGGGTTGTCGGGGTTCGACGTCACGTACGGCGGCGCGCCGCACGTCCGTCTGAAAGTGGGGTCGAGCGGCCGGTCCTTCGTGGGCGCGGCGAGCATCGACGGCACGCACCTGGCGCGGATGGAGGTCTCCAACACGCCCGCCGAGATCGACCTCACCCTCGACCCCGCCGCCAGGAAGGCCGTCTACCGGGCCAGCGGCATGATCGACCGGGTCCGGGCCGCCTACGCGAACGTGCGTACCGGCCCGACGATCGACGGCACGGTCCGCGGCGTGCGCCATGACGTCAGGACCGCCTGGACGCTGGGCGGACGTTCGTCGGTCGAGGTCACCACGTCCGGCCGGCTGCGCGACGTCCGCCTCTACGCGGCCAGGTCCTACGTCACCAGCCTCGGGACCGCCGGGAGAGGGGACGACGTACGGGTGGACGCGCAAGGGGTCGGCAAGCGGGCCGAACTGGTCGCCGACGCCGCGGCCGGGACGCTCACCTGGAACTCCGCGGCCCCCGTGGCCAAGGTGTCGGCGCTGGCCCGGATCAGGACCGGCGGACGCGACCTCAGGGCCGCCGCCGACGTGACCGGCGTGCCCGCCCGCTTCGACGCCACCTGGAACGCGGGCTCCTACCGTTTCCGCGGCCTGTCCGGCCCGGTCGGGTCGGCGGCGCTGGCCGTCACCAACCACGACGGCGCCACGTCCCCCACCGGCCCGCACCTGGCCGCCCACTACGACCAGGCCAGCGGCGACCTCGACGCGAGCGTCCTGGTCAAGGGGCTGTCGCGGGTCGAGTTCAGCCCGTCGGGCCAGGGGTTCGCGGCCGGGTTCCGCGCCGCCCGGCAGGAGCTGGCCGTGGACGCCGACCTCGTCCTCGGCGACCTGCGCTTCGGCGTGCTCGGCCGGGTGGGGCCGGTGCCGGGCGACCTGACCGTCGCCGCCACGCCCGAGGGCAGGCTCACGTACTCGGGCTCCCGGCTCGGCGTGACCGCCCGCGCCTGGCTCGGCAGGACCGCCGCGCTGGCCCGGATGCGGGCCGCCCCCGCCGTACGGGACGGCCTGTCGCTGGTGGACGGCGGCTGCCCGGCCGGGGCACGCGGCTGCGGGCAGGGCCCGTTCTGCGTGCCGGGACGCGGCTGCTACGGCCTCCAGGGCTACCTCGACGTGACCGGCCTGCCGAACCAGGTGACGATCGACCCTTCGGGCGGCACGTTCGCCTTCTCCGGGTTCGCGCCCAGACGCCGGGCCCTCGCCCTCTACCTGGCCAGCGGCGTGATCGCGCCGGTGCCGGTCAAGGCGCGGGCCACGCTGAGCCGGCTGCCCGCGCGCGTCACCCGGTTGTCGCTGGGACCGTTCGGGGCCGGGCGGGTCGCCTACCGCGTCGAACCGGCCGAGACCCTCGGGGCCCTCGACGTACGGGCCGAGGCGGGCGGGCTGCGCGGCCACGTCGCCCTCGACCCGGTGCCCGCCGCCGTGGACGTACGGGCCGAGTACGGGGCGAAAACCCGCGTGCGGGTCAGCAACTCCGCGCCGGTCGAGCACCTGACCGCCCGGGTCACCCTGCCCGGCCGGGGCACCGGCGAGCTGCGGTTCGCCGACGTGCCGGCGGTGTTCGGCGTGGACGCCGACGCCTCGCCCGCCGGGCTGAGCGTGCCCGCGATCACCTACCGGGGCGGGAGCAGCACGCTGGACGGCCGCCTCGACGTCGAGGGCGGCCTGGTCGACCCCTCCGGGCGCCTCGGCGACGTCTCGCTCGCCGTCGAGGACCTGGCCGCCGACACCACGATCAGGCTCAACCCCGACCAGTCGTTCGACCTGGCCTCGAAACCCGGGCCGACGGGCCGGATCGCGGTGCGCGCGGGGTTGCGCGTGGGCCCGGTCGCCAGGCAGCGCGTGGCCGTCTCCAAGGAGGTCCCGTACACCGGGGGCTTCCTCACCTACCAGGTCGGCGGGGACTTCGCGCTGGGCGCCGGCGCGGTGCCCGAGGTGTCGCTGACGGTCCGGCGGGTGTCGTGGTTGCGGGTGCGGCCGGGCAGGATCCCGTTCGGGCTGAAGGCCCCGGCCGGGGCCGGGTTCCTCGCGCCCGGCTTCGAGGGCGCCTACGACCGTCTCGTCCTGGCCGCCAAGGGCGTGGACCTGCGTCCCGACGTCTCCCTGCGGGTCAGGCTGAGCAGGAAGGTCGGCGCGGACGTCTTCACCGACTCGATGCGGCTCACCCGGGTCACCTCGCTCGCGCCGCGCCGCTACGACCAGCGCATGCGCCGCATCGGCGCCCGTCAGGAGATCGCCGCCGCCGGGATCGGGCTGGCCTGCCTCACGGTGGACGCCAAACCCGGCTTCGTCGCGGGCGGCAGGGACGGCTCGATCACCCTGCGCGGCTCCGACGGCCCCCAGATGGTGTCCCTGCTCGACCCCGGCGGGCAGGCACCCGACTACGCCGTGGACCTGCTGACCCACTTCATGTCGCCGTTCCCCGGCGCCGAGTGGGAGGTGGCGGGTGCGAAGGCCGGCTCCTGCGCCGCGCCCCGCCGGTCCGGTGACCGCTGAACGGGCGGGTCACCACGGCCCCCGGTAGCCGGGCGGCGGCGTGGCCCCCTCGTACGCGGCCACCGGCCGCCCCGCCAGGAACGCCCGCAGCGCCGCCAGGTACGCCGCCCGGCTCCCCGCGTAGGCGAACCCCGCGCCGGGGATCGCCGCGCGGACGTCGGCCGCCGCCGCCCAGCTCTCCGCGTCGCACGGCCCCTTGACGACCAGTACGGGCGCCGTCACCCGGGCCAGCCCCTCCCGGAGCCCGCGCGGCGACGGCCGGTCGGCCAGGCCCGCGTACCCGCCGGAGCCCGCGGCCGGGACCGCCGGGCAGGAATCCGCGGCCCCCCGCGGGAGCCCGGCGGCGCGGGCGTCGAGCTCGGCGTCGCCGGCGAACGCGTGCGCCGCGGCCGGCTCGACCCGCAAGAGTGTGTGCACCGCCAGCATCCGGGGGCTCGGCGGCCCGCCGTCCAGCAACGACGCGGTACGGGCCCGGTCGAGCCCGGCGGGGGAGTCGAGCACCACCCTGGCCACCCGGTCCGGGCCGTCCGAGAGGTAGGCGGCTGCGAGGCGGGCGCCGTCGCCGCGGGCGACCAGGTTCAGGCGCTCCGCGCCGATCGCCTTCCGTACCGCCTCCAGGTCCGCCACGTCCCGCGCCAGCCCGTACGCGGCCGGGTCGGGCAGCCGGGCCGAGCGTCCGGTGCCCACCTGGTCGTAGACGTAGACCGCGTACCCGTCGGCGGCCAGGCGGCCATAGAAGGCCCGGTCGGCCGCCAGGTCCGCGACGCCGGGCCCGCCGGACAGGACCACCACCGGCTCCGGACGGGTGATCCGCTTCGGCGCGACTCGTACGTAGGCCAGCCGCGACCCCGTCGGCAGCAGCCACTCCCGCTGCCCGGCCACCGGCGGCCCGGCGGCGGCCTGGACCTGCGGCGGCGTCAGCGTCGCGCCCGCGACCCGCCAGACCACCGCCGCCTCCACGGCCAGGATCAGCGCCGCGCGTAACCAGCGCCCCCACGCCGCGCGCGGCCGGGGAACGCACAGCAGCAGCCCGAGGAAGAGCACCGCGGCGCCCACCACAATCCCGGCGAAAGACCTCACAGGGGGACGCTAGCCTCCGACCGGGGAGGGGAGCGAGCGGCCCAGCCGGATGCGCAGGCGCTCGCCGGTGCGCAGGGTCTCGCGTACGGTCCACACCCGCTCGTCGACGACGGTCCCGCTGGAGGTCATGTACCCGCCGACCCTCAGCACGGGCCGGCCGGAGTCGTCGCCGAGGAGCTGGGCCCGCGACTCGGAGTCGTCGGCGAACAGCACGAGGAAGTCCTCGGCGTGCGCGGGAGCGTCCAGCACCAGGCCGGGATAGAGGTGGGAGGAGGGAACCTCGATGACGTAGTCGCTCACGCGATCACCACTACCCCGCGGGACGGCTTTCAGCTTCCGCCGAAGTGAGGATGGCGCTTACCTGCACCAATGAGGTGAAATATCAGGGTTCCCTACAGCTAGGAGAGTCCCCCCGTGTCGTTGTTCGACCTGCCGATCGAGCAGTTGCGCAGCTATCTCCCCGACCGCGACGAGCCCGCCGACTTCGACGACTTCTGGTCCCGTACGCTGGCCGAGGCCGGGCGGTTCGACCTGGCGGCCGAGTTCACGCCCTACGACCTGCCGCTGCCCGGCGTCGAGGTGTACGACGTGTCGTTCGCCGGGTGGGGCGGCCACCGGATCCACGGCTGGTTCATCCTGCCGCGCGGCGTCCAGGAGCCGGTGCCCTGCGTGATGCACTACATCGGCTACAGCGGCGGACGCGGGTTCCCCAAGGACCACCTGCTGTGGCCCGCGGCCGGGTACGCGGTGTTCGTGATGGAGACCCGCGGTCACGGCGGCGCGAGCCCGGGCAGCCCCGGCGTGACCGGCGACCCGCACGGCAGCGCCAATGTGCAGGCGCCCGGCATGATGACCCGCGGCATCCTCGACCCCGAGGACTACTACTACCGGCGGGTGTTCACCGACGCGGCCAGGGCGGTCGACGTGGCCGCCGCGTATCCGGCGGTGGACGCCGATCGCATCGTGGTCTCGGGCGGCAGCCAGGGCGGCGCGGTCGCGCAGGCCACGGCGGCGCTGCGCCCGGCGGTACGGGCCGCGCTGGTGGACGTGCCGTTCCTGACGCACTTCCGGCGGGCGGTCGAGATCACCGACCGGGACCCGTACCAGGAGCTGGTGCGTTTCCTGGCCTCCCGCAGGGAAGGCGCCGAGCAGGTGTTCCGCACGTTGTCGTACTTCGACGGGCTCAACTTCGCCGCGCGCGGCCGGGTGCCCGTGTTGTACTCGGTGGCGCTCATGGACTACGTCTGCCCGCCCTCCACGGTCTTCGCCGCCCACAACCACTGGCAGGGCCCGAAGGAGATCACCGTCTGGCCGTGGAACGGGCACGAGGGCGGGTCCGGCTACCAGACCGAGGAGCAGGTCCGCTACCTGCACAAGCTGCTGGCCGGCTGATCCGGCGGGGGTCCCGCCGTACCGGCGCGGTCGCCGGTACGGCGGTTCCCGTCACACCGCCTGCGCGGTCACCATGAACGACACGCTCCCCTGCGCGTCGGCCCCGGCGTCCAGGGATTTGTCGTCCAGCACGGTCGCGGCCACGGGATCGAGATAGACCCGCGCGCCCTCGGTCTCGACGACCTCGTCCGCCGGCTCCGGCGCGGTGGCCAGAGAAAGGGTGAGCGAATTGTTCCCCTCACCCTGGGACGAGATCCGGATCCCGCCCTGTGCGGGTTCCGGCGCGGACGCGGTCAGATCGCGGATCGCCTGGGCTGCGTTGGCTGTCAGGGTGAGCACTACGGCTCCTCCTCACGGTCGACGTACAGAAGTTGCCTGCCATTCCCCCGATGACGAGGCCCAATCCTCCTCGGCGGTTTTCTTTACCGAGTCCGCCGCCGCCGTCAGACGGTCCACTTCCCGTCGAGCATGAGGTCGCGCCCGTCGAGCTCGTTGACCTCGCGCCACGCCTGCACCAGCACCGGGGTGACCCGGAAATAGCTGTACGGGCTGGACAGCTCGCGCGGGTCGAACCCGGTCTTGACCGCGAACGCGTCGCCGACGCCGACCGGGATCGTGGCGGCCGGCTGGGCCGTCACGGTGCCCTCGACGAGGACGACGTCCCTGGTCAGGCCCAGGCCCAGGCGTACCGTGCCGGTCTCCAGCAGGTTGCGCGCGGTCGGGGTGGCGTCCGCGGTGGCCAGCAGCAGCGTGTGCCCGTCCCACAGGAACGACAGCGGGACCATGTACGGGCCCCCGCCGCCCGCCGTGGCGACCCAGGCGTCCACGTCCTGTTCGAGCCGGTCGAGCGTGTCCTGCTTGCGCTGCTCCGGGGAGCGGGCCGGTGGCGTCATCCTTCTCCTCGCACTCTCGTCCGGTCACGTCGACCGGATGGCGTCCGTCACCATGATGACGGCTCTCCCCGGAGGAATGCGACATACGACCCCGAACCGCCTCGACCGGCCGGTATCCGGTACGGCGCGCCTGAGGAGGGAGCCGTGATCGCATGGTTACGCTCTGTGTCGGAGAAGTGTCACCATGTCATAGGAAACCTCATGCGTACTCGTCTGACCATGTTGCTGGCCATCGCGGCCGTCGTCGCCCTGTCGGGGTGCGGCGGCGCCCCGACCAACACCGCGGGGCTGGCGCCGCGGACCGACGCTCAGCCGTCCGAGCAGGACAGGACCTGGATGGCGACCATCCACCAGGGCAACCTGGCCGAGATCGCGGCGGGCCGCCTGGCCGAGAAGAAGGGCGCCACCGACCAGGTCAAGTCGATCGGCCGGATGCTCGTCGACGACCACACCCAGCTCGACCAGAAGGTGACCCAGACCGCGAGCCAGCTCGGCATCCAACTGCCCACCTCGCTCACCGCGGCGCAGGGGGCCATGGTCAAGCGGCTGCAGGAGGCCACGGGCAAGGACTTCGACAAGGAGTTCGTCGCCAGTATGACCAAGGCGCACAAGGAGGCCATCGAGGCCACCAAGCAGGAGATCTCCAAGGGCTCCTCGCCGGCGGTGGTGGCCCTGGCCAAGGTCGCGTCCCCGTCGCTGCTGGAGCACCTGAAGGCGCTGAAGAAGGCGGAGAGCTACTGACCGGGACGCCCGCCGCGCCCGCCGCCACGCCCCCCGTGCCCGCCGCGCCCACCCGGCCGTCCGCGCTCGCCTCCCTCGCCCGCGTCGTGGCGCGTGGGGTCGCCGGGCTCCGGCACGGCCGCGCGCTGCACCGGCGGGGCCTGCTCCTGGCGGGCACGATCACGGTCGAGGCGGCGCCGCTGGGGGAGCCGGGCGAGCACGAGGTGCGGGCCCGGCTGTCCAAGGGGCTGTCCCTGCCGGGGCGGCTGCCCGACGTGCTGGGGCTGGCCGTACGCCTGCCCAGCGGGGTCGATCTGCTGCTGTCCACGGGCGCGGGCTGTCTGCCGGTGCCGCGACGTACCTTCACGTCCGGGCCGTACTCCAGCCTGTCGCCGTACGTGTACGGAACCGGACTGTACCGTCTGGTCGCCCGTCCGGAGGGTGAACGGGTGCCCGCCGATCCCGCGCTGCTGCCCGGCGCGCTGGCTCGCGGCCCGCTGGTGTTCCACCTGTGGGCGGGCGGGCGTTACCTGGCCCGCCTGCGCCTGCACACCGCGCTGCCGGGGGAGGACCTGACCTTCGATCCGGTGCTCAACAGCCGCCCCTGCCTGCGTCCCGCCGGATGGACGGTCCGGCTGCGGCGGGCCGCGTACGAGGGTTCCCGGCAGGGCCGGGGCGCGCGTCCGGCCTAGACCGATTTCTGGCAAAGAGTGCCGGAATTATGTGTGCGAATGCGATGATCTGGGGTATTTGTCCTTTTTGAACCAGGACGAACAATCAGGGGGATCGTCGTGGCTATGCAAACAGAGATCCGGAACCTGCTCGACTGCCATGTGATCGGGTCCGACGGACAGTCGATCGGCAAGGTGGGGCAGGTCTACCTCAGTGACCGCACCGGCGAGCCGGAGTGGGTGACGGTGCGCACGGGGTTTTTCGGCATGAAGCAGACCTTCGTGCCTCTGACCAACGCCCGCCGCTCTGGGGACGAGATCAGGGTCCCCTTCGACAAGGAGATGATCAAGGGCGCACCCAACATCGACGTGGACGGCCGCCTGTCGCTGGAGGAGGAGGCCGAGCTCTACCGGTACTACGGGATGCAGCCGTCCAACATCCCGTCCCAGCGCACGCCCATGGGCGAACGGCAGGCCCGGACCACCGCCGGGGAGCAGCGGATCGCGGACGAGCGCGGCCGGCGCGGGGGCATGACCGGCCAGACCGGCCAGACCGGCCAGACCACCGGCCAGACCACCGGCCAGACGGGCCGGCCCCGTGGCCGGGACGTGGGTGACCGCGACATCGACATGACCACGTCGGAGGAGCGGCTCCGCATCGGCAAGGAGAGCCGCGAGAGCGGTCACGTGCGCCTGCGCAAGTACGTGGAGACCGAGAACGTCCAGGAGAAGGTGCCGCTCTCGCACGAGGAGGTCGTGATCGAGCGCGAGCCCATCAAGGACGGCCAGCCCGGCACGTACGAGATCGGCGAGGACGAGCAGCAGATCACCCTGCACGAGGAGCGGGCGGTGATCGGCAAGGAGACCAGGCCGGTCGAGCACATCCGGGTGCACAAGGAGCGCGTGCAGCACGAGGAGACCGTCGAGGGCCAGGTCAGGAGGGAACGCCTGGAGGTCGACGAGGACGGCAGCGCGCGCGAGCGCACCCACAACCGCCGCGGTGACGACCTCCCGCCCAAGCGGTAGGAGGCCGTGCCCGGTCCGCCGCGGGGGCGCCCACGCGCCCCCGCCACACCATGCCCGCCGCCAGGGGGCGTCCTCAGGAGGCGGGCCCGCCGGTCCCGGCCTCCGTTGGGACCGACCAGCTCGGGCGGGCGTTCAGGGTGGCCGGCTCGAAGCCCGCGAGCTGCTTGTAGTGCAGCGCGATCTTCTCCAGCGTGTCGCGGGGGAGGACCTCGTCGATGTCGGCGAACCCCTCCGGCGCGCGTTCCTGCGCCAGCCGCAGGACGACCTCGGGCCCGTCCTCGCGGTTGGCCAGCACGATCTGGTTCGTGACCGGCCGGCGACGGCTCTCGTAGAACTCCAGGCCCTGGCCGGTGGCCAGGGCGTAGGCCAGGACGCGGGCGTCGATGACGGCCTGCGTGCCGCCGTTGGAGCCGGTCGGGTACATCGGGTGCGCGGCGTCGCCCGTCAGCGTCACGGTCCCCGCCGACCAGTACGGCAGCGGGTCGCGGTCGACCAGCGGGTACTCGTACGCCTTGTCGGCCGAGGCGATGAGGCCGGGGATGTCGAGGGCGTCGCAGTGTACGTCGGCCACGTGGTGGAGGAACGTGCCGACCTCGACCTCCCGGTTCCAGTCGCCCCGGGGCGTGGTCTCGGGGGCCCGGTGCTGGATGGCCCAGTTGATCAGTTGTGTGCCGTCGGGGTCGGGCGGGGCGATCGGATAGATGACGATCTTCTGCGTGCCGTCGCCCGCCATGATCATGGATCTGCCGGTCAGGAACGGCTCGGCGCGGGACGTGCCCCGCCACAGCACGTGACCGCCCCACAGCGGCTCGCCCTCCTCGGGGAACAGCGCGGCCCTGACGCCGGAGCGGATGCCGTCGGCGCCGACGAGCAGGTCGGCGTCGTGGTCGAGCCCGGTGACGGGGGAGCCGGTGACGACCGCGTCCGGGCCCAGGCGCTCGCGTACCGCGTCGAGGAGCATGAGCTGCAGGCGGCCGCGGTGGATCGAGTACTGAGGCCAGGCGTAGCCGGCCGCCCGGCCGCGCGGCTCGGACCAGATGCGCTGCCCGCGGCGGGTGATGAAGGTCAGGTCGGCCGTCTCGACGCCGACGCGGGCCAGGCGCTCGCCCAGGCCGAGCCCGATCAGCTCGCGTACGGCGTGCGGCAGCAGGTTGATGCCCACGCCGAGCGGCCGGATGTCGCGGACCGCCTCGCGTACGGTCACGTCGGTGATCCCCGCGGCGTGCAGGCTCAGGGCCGTGGTCAGCCCGGCGATGCCCGCGCCGGCGATGACCACGCGCCTCGGGCGTCCGGGTAAGGAGCCGGTCATGAGGGGCCTCCGGGAAGGAGCAGGGCGGAGACGTCGAACGGCGCCTCCAGGTAGCCGTCGCCCTTGAACTGCAGCATGAGGTCGGCCACGCGCTGCAGCCGGGCCTTGTCCACGGTGGTGGAGTAGCCGCCCAGCGTCATCGCGCCGGCGGTGGCCTGGTCGATCTTCGTGTACTTCGGCATCGCGGCCTTGGCCTCGGCCGGGTTCGCGATCGCCAGCTCCACCGCCTTGCGCAGGCCGCGCTGGAAGGCGGCGACCGTCCGCGGGTTGTCGCGGGCGAAGTCCTCGGTGGTCAGGTAGCCCGCCATCGGGAAGTCGGCGGTCGCCCCGGTGAACAGGTCGGACAGGCTGCGGGCGCCGCTCGTCCTGGCCGCGGCCTGCCAGAACGGCTCCGGCAGGACGGCGGCGTCGACGTCGCCGTTGTCCAGGGCGCCGGCCATCTGCGGGAACGGCCGTTCGACGAAGGTGATGTCGGCGGTCGTCACCCCGGCGGGCTTGAGCAGCGCGCTGACGGCCAGCGTGGCGACGTTGCCGAGGGTGTTGACGCCGACCTTCCTGCCCTTGAGGTCGGCCAGTGCCTTGACGGGCGAGTCCTTCTTCGTCATGAGCACGAAGTTGCCGGGCTTGGCGGCGTAGGCGTCGCCGACGACCTTGAGTCGTCCCACGCCGCGCGAGGAGGCCAGGACCGCCGAGACGTAGTTGCTGTGCAGGACGTCCAGCTTGCCGCTGATCAGGTCGGGCAGCGCGGCCGCGCCGCCCTGGATGACGACGGGCTTGACGGTCAGGCCCTCAGCCGCGAAGTAGCCCTTGTCGATGCCGATCTGGATGGGGGCCACCTCGGGCAGGGCCAGCATGCCGAGGTTGAGTACGGGCTTCTCCGGGCCACCGGCCGAGGGACTGGGGTCCGTCCCGCCGCACACGGCGGCGAGGGCGGCGACGAGTGCGGCGGCGAATATGAAGGGGGACAAGCGCGTGCGTCGTCGAAGTCCGGGCATGAACGCTCCAAAGAGTGATGACGAGGGCGTGGCGCGTGCCGGGGAAGAATGCGCGCGGAATATCCGGTTCACAATCTAATGCATTTTCGATCGCGCATTATTCGGACGTACCATAATGGGCCGGCAGACGGCGTTCGAGAATCAGGAAAACCTGATTGAGCAGAAAACCGAGCACGCCGAGCACGGTGATGGCGGCCCACACTCCGGGCAGGTCGAAGGAGCGTTGCGCGGCCCGGAGCCGGAAGCCGACGCCGTCGGTGGCGAAGAACTCCGCGATCACCATGAGGATCAGCGCCAGCGACAGGCTGAGCCGCAGGCCGGCCAGGATCTTCGGGGCCGCCGACGGCAGGACGACCCGCAGCAGCCGCTGCCTCGCCGGCAGCCGGAAGACCTGAGCGGTGTCGAGGTGCAGCCGGTCCACGTTCCTGGCGCCGTCGGCGGTGTTGATCAGCACCGGCCAGACGATTCCACAGGCGATGGTCGCCACCTGCATCGACGTGCCGGTCGAGAACAGCGCCAGGAACACCGGCAGCAGCGCGGGCGGCGGCAGCGCCCGGCAGAACTGCACCGCCGGGTCCAGGAACCTGGCCAGCAGCGGTGAGCGGCCCAGGGCGACCCCGGCCGCGACGCCCGCCAGGCCGGCCAGCGCCCACCCGGCCAGCAGCCGGCCCAGGCTGGAGGACAGGTCGTCCAGGGCCGTCTGGCTGATCCACAACTCGCGCCCGCGCAGCGCGATCGCGGACGGGGGCGGGAAGTAGGGGTGGCGCAGGGCCCGGGTGGCCGCCTCCCACACGGCCACGACGACGGGCACGGCCCACAACCGCGCCGCGGACCGGATCATCGGGCCGCCCCGGTCAGGGCCGTGTGCCAGCGCAGCAGCCGCCGGGAGGCCTGGGCCAGCAGGGTGTTGGTGAGCACGCCGAGCACGCCCGCCCACAGGGTGGCGGCGATGGTCAGCCGGAGCCCGTCCGGGCTGCTCTCGGCCACGATGACGAAGTGCCCGATCCCGCTGGTGCCGGCCAGCAGCTCGGTGCTGACGGCCAGGATGAGGGCGATGGCCGCGGCCACCCGTACGCCGGTCGCGACGAACGGGGCCGCGCTCGGCAGGCTGATCCGCCACAGGATCGGCAGGGGGCCGAACCCGAAGGCCCGCATCGTCTCCTTGGCCAGCGGGTCGACCTCGCGCAGCCCGTACATGGTGTTGAGCAGGATGGGCCACGCGGCGGCGTACATGATCATCGCGACCTCGGTCTCCAGCCGGCCGGCGAAGACGAACGCGGCCAGCGGGATGAGCGCCACCGACGGGATGGGCCGCAGGAACTCCAGCACCGGGCGCAGGGCCCGTTCGACCGGCGGCAGGCTGCCCAGCAGCAGCCCGGCGGGCACGGCCACGGCCACGGCGGCGGCCACGCCGAGCGCCCAGGCGCCGGACGTGGCCAGCACGTCGGCCAGGAAGGCGGGGTCGGCGGCCAGCCCGGCGGCGGTGACCAGGACCGCCGAGGCGAGCGGGAGCCGCGACTCCGGGACGAGACCGAGACGCCCGGCCGCCTCGGCGGCGCACAACAGCGCGGCGGTCCCCGCCACACCGCAGACGACGGCGCTGCCGAAGAGGCGGGCGGGGATCAGGCGCACGGCGACGCCTGGGCGGACAGGAGGGCGGGTAAGGGGAACGGCGGCAATGTCGGCTCTCCGGAACGTGGGCCCGGCCATTCACCACCGCTTCAGGCCGGAGGGCGGGCAGGAAGGGAACGGAAATCACCCTAACCGAGTCGGACGTTTCCGCCCGGCCGGGAAACTCCGCTCCTCGACAACGGCCTTGCCCGTTCGTCGAATGCGGGGTCACATTCCGTTGTTCCCGGTAATTTCGGCCTGCCGTTTAATAGGGCCGCCCGTGTTTCACCGGCCGTAGAGTTCGAGTTCGTTCAGCATGCTGCAGGAGTCGCCGATCTCGGGGTCGCAGTCGCGGGTGGGCTCGGTGACGATCATGACGTGCGCGCCGGTGCGGTCCACGGTGTGGTAGCGCATGGCGTAGTCGGTCCGGTCCCCGATGGTGACGGCGGGGCGGCCCCAGGAACGGCCGTCGGCGGAGACGTACACGCGGGCGCTCGCGGCGTGGCCGGGGCGCAGGCTGATGCCGATCCGGTTGATCGCGTACGGGCGGTCGAGATGCAGGACGTACCGGCCGGGTCCGGTGGCGACAGCGCCGGACCAGTAGTCGGTGCTGCCGTCGAAGGCGCCCGCCGGGCCCGTACGCGGGTGGGCCGGGGTGGTCCAGCGCATGTCGGTGTCGAGCTTGAGCGCGCCGCCGCGTTGCAGGGCGGCCAGGTCGAGCAGGCCGGGGCCGGGGGTGACGACGGTGAACAGGCGGCGTTTGATCGCGTACCAGCCGCCGTTCTCGAACTTGCCGTGGGCCGGGCAGGCCGTCTCGTTGAGCAGGCCGTCCGAGTTCACGCCGGGCAGCTTGCAGTTGTCGAACACCTGGACCAGCCGGTGCGGGCCGACCGCGGCGATGGCGGTGTACCCGGACGAGCCGTGCACGTCCCGTACGCCGTCGCTGTTGCGGTACGTCACCGTCTGCCGCCGCCACTCCTCGCCGATCCCGTCGGGGGCGATCGCCAGCCAGTTGTGCGGACGCCCGGCGCTGAGCACGAGCACGCCGTCCGGCATCAGCAGCAGCCGCGGCGCCACACCGCGCACCAGGCAGTCCTGCCCCTCGATGCGCAACGGCTGGACCGGCGACCAGGTGCGCCCCCCGTCGGAGGACCGGCTCTGGTGCAGCGTGGAGGGCGGCACGCCGTCCCTGCGCAACACCGCCAGCAGGGTGCCGTCGAGCGTCTGGGCGAGTGCGCCCTCGTTGTAGACGTAGGGCGGATCGGGAGGGGTGATCACGCCGCGCCTGGCGAACGTCCGGCCGCCGTCCTCGCTGGCGAACACCTCCGGCTGGTACGAGCCGGTCCCGCCCTGGCGGATGTACGCCGTGAACAGGATCGTGCCGTCGGCGAGCTGGATCGGCAGGCCGTGGGCGGCGCCGCCGTCGGCCTGCTCGTCGGGGGAGGTCACCGTCGCCTCCCGGCGCACCCAGCCCTCGTCGTCGGGCGAGCGCGAGGTGAGCACGCCCAGCGTGGCGGTGCCGGGCCCGGTGCGCCGCAGGTAGTACTCAAGGGCGAGCAGCCCGCCGTCGTGCAGCTCGATCGGCGCCTCCCGCAGCGGGGTCCGGTTGCTCGGGCCGAACGTGACGCCGCCGTCCTCGGAGACCGCCGCCTCGTTGGTGAGGGTGACGACCCTGTCCACGTTCGTGGTGTAGGTGACGAGGAGCTTCCTGGCCGGTGCGCCGTCGCGGCCGACCGTGTCGAGCGCGGCCACACTGGGGAACCCGGCGAAGTCGAGCCGCTGCTCCGACGACGGTTCGCGCTCGTCGGGCGCCGGATACGGATAGATCCACCGTGGTGAGACATCAGTGTCGGTCAGGTAAGGCCCGTCCGGGACCGACTTGCCGGTGAACTCCGGCAGCCGGCAGAACGTCTCACCGGTCCGCGCGACCCCGTGGACCGCGGGCAGACCGGCGGCCAGGAACACCACCGCCAGCGCGGCTCTGGGCACCGCCACCGGGCGCTCCTCTCCCTCGTCGTCACTCCGGGCCGCCGTCCCGGACCGGGCCGGCGGCTCTCTCTCATCTCTGTTCCCACATGTGGCGTTCATCTACAGGGGTCCCTGCGTTCACCTGCGCCTCATGCTTGCCAACTTTGAATCCAATATGTATTCGTTAAGTGAGAGTTGACAGAAGTGGGGGTACTTACGAGGATCAGGGCGGCACGATTAAGTGCCAATTTACGCGGGGTCTGGAGGTGGCCTCAGATGAGCATCGAGCCCAGGGCGCGAGTCGCCCCCGAGCGCGTGCTGCCGGTCTTGACGGGCCCGGTGCCGATGGCGCCGGAGACAGCGGCACAACAGAAGGTCGTCCAGCGCATCTGCGCCAGGGTGGCGCCCCAAGAGGTGGAGGTCGGCGTCGGCGAACTGCCGCCGGGCGGCCTCCAGGTGTGGATCGAGGCCCCGGTCCACGTCGATCCGCGCGAGTCATGGGTGCTCCACCACCGCATGGCCCGTGAGGTCGGTCTCGTCGGCTGGCACTGCGAGGCCGACAGCGACCGGCTGCTGGTGCTCGGCTGGAGCGCCGCCTGCCTGCACAACCGCATCCGCCTGCTGCAGAGCGGCCTCGACCGGCTCTCCTCCTTCGAGCACACCGCGCAGCGGGCCGTGCAGCTCGAAGGGGAGGACCCGCGGGGCCGGCCGGCGGCCGACGTCGCCGCCGCGGCCTGCGCCGCGGTCGGGCGGCGGCTGCGCTGGCCGGAGCGGCTGGCCGAACTCGACGGGTTCGACCGCAGCTCGGGCCTGCCCCACCTGCAACTGCTCCTGGCGCAGGTGATCGGCCTGGAGTCGAAGGTGTCCTCGGCCTGCGAGGACCACCTGATCATGGCCCGCGTGCTGGCGCGGGCCGTGTGCGAGCACTACGCCGCCCACGGCGACCTGCCCAGGGCACAGCGCGAGGTGCTGGCCGAGAACCGCCGGTGGGTGCACGCCAGCACGTTCATCCGCGGCACGGCCACCGTACGGCCGGCCGGCGCGCCCCGCCCGCACATGGGGCTGGCCGAGCGCCGGATCGCCGCAAGCGTCATCAACCACGGCGTGCCGAGGGCGACCCCCGCGGCCGTCACCCCCCGCACCGGTCACCAGGAGGGCACGTGACGACCCAGGTGCCGCTCCACGGCGGGCGGCTGCACGCACAACCCTTACGAACCCTGTAGGAGAGCTCCCGTCATGCGAACCCCACCGCATCTGCCCGCGCTCGTCCGGCACGAGTCACACGACACCGAACGCCCCCGCGCCCGCCGCCACCCCTACGGCCCGCACGAGGTGCCCGTGCCCGTGCAGGCCGCGCCGCGCGGCTCACTCGACTTCCCCGTCCACGCGGCCGTCCCGCCGGCGCCCCCCGAGGCGCACACGGAGCGGCGACTGCGCGAGATCAGGGAGATGTCCACCCAGGCCATCGGCTCCATCGACGACCTCCTCCAGCACACCGCCTGACGTGATATCGCATCCCCCGAGGAGAGCCATGCAGGGACTATCGCGAGTGGAACTGCGGCCGCGTGACGTGGGCGCCCACCGACCGCGTTCGCTGGCGGGCACCGAGACCCCGCACACCCTGGACGAGGTCCGCGCCCTCGTCCGCCGGGCCATGGTGAGCAAGAGCCGCCTCTACCCGGTCAGCACCGGCAGGAACTGGGGCATGGGCTCCGCCCTCCCGGTCACCGAGGACAACGTCGTCGTCGACCTCAGCCAGATGAACCGCATCCGCGGCCTCGACCTGGAGACCGGCCACGCCGTCATCGAGCCGGGCGTGACCCAGGCCCAGCTCGCCGAGGCGCTGCGGGACACGCCGTGGATGCTCAACGTCACGGCCTCCTGCGCCGACACCTCCGTCATCGGCAACGCCCTCGAACGCGGCGACGGCTGCTTCCGCTCGCGGGTGCACGACGTGGCCGGCATCGAGGCCGTGCTCGCCGACGGCAGCGTGATCACCACCGGCGGGCTCGACCCCACCGGCGTCTACCACGGACGGGTGGCCGGGCCCGACCTTACGGCCGCGTTCGTCCAGCACAACGTGGGCGTCGTCACCGCCATGGCCGTCTCGCTGGTGCCGCGCCCGGAGACGATCGGACTCGTCCACGCCCGCATCCCGCGCGACCAGATCGGCGCCGCGATCGGCGCGATGACCGGGTTCCTGCGCCGCGGCAACCCCGCCGACGGGCTCATGCGGATCCGCGAGCTCTCCCTCGCGCCCGCCCGCGACAACGGCTGGCTGCTGCCGCAGGGCGTCGACACCAGCCGGTTCACCGTCCTCGGGCCGCTGCTCGGCAGCAACGCCGCCGTCGAGCTGGCCGAGGAGCTGCTGCGCAAGGCGTTCGTCGAGGTCGGGGGCGGGGAGACGCTGCGCGTGCTCGACGCCGCCGCGGTCGGCCCCGACGACCCGCTGCACACCAGGGCGCTCACCGCGCAGGGCATCCCGACCTGCAAGGGCGTACGCAACGCGCTCGGCGTCACCTCGTGCGACCAGATCGACGCCGGCCGCATGGGCTTCCTCGTGCTGCTGCCGCTGATGCCCCTGCACGCCGCGCGGACCGAACGCATCCTGGAGGCCCTCCAGGGCGCCGTCGACACCCACGGCATCGCCCTGATGGTCGAGTGGAACCTGGTCAGCCCCCACATGGCCAACGCCGTCATCCAGATCTTCTTCGACGGCGGCGACCCCGACGCCGCCCACCGCGCCCACCAGCTCCGCAACGACGCGAGCTGCCTGCTGCGCGGCCACGGCTGCGCCATCTACCGCTCCGACATCGACCACGCCGCCGCCGACGTCTGGTCCGAGACCAGCACCGCCAGCCTCGGCATGCTCCACCGGCTCAAGACCGCCCTCGACCCGGACGGCCTGCTCTCTCCCGGCCGCTACGGCGCCTGAACTTCCGAGACACCTCCGCGCCGGTCGCACCACCGGAGTGTGCCGGCCGGCGTGGAACCTGAGGCTCTTTTGCGAGGAGGACCGAGTGCGTGAGACACCAGTGGCCGTCAGGGGAACCGGCGTGACCCGCCGTCACGCCGTCATGCTGCGGCTGGTCGGCGCGGGTGTGATGCTGACCGTGATGGCCGACACCACGGCCACCACCCTGGCCGTCGGCGTGCTGCGCTACACCCCCGCGGGCGCCGGCATGCCGCTCGGCGACCTGGTCTGGCTGACCAGCGCCGCCTTCATCCCGATCGCCGCGCTGCTGGCCACGGCCGGACGCTGGGCCGACCTGTTCGGCCGCCGCCGGGTGCTGGCGTTCGGGCTGGTGGTGTTCGTGGCCGGTGGGGTCGCCACCGTGGCCGCCTCGTCCTGGTCGTTCGTGCTGGCCGCGCGGGCGGTGCAGGGCGCGGGCGCGGCGGCGATGATCCCGGCCAGTCTGGGCCTGCTGCTCGGGGAGCTGCCCGAGTCGCAGCGCCGGGGCGCGATCGCCCTGTGGAGCTCGGCCTCCGGGCTCGGCTGCCTGCTCATGCAGGCCGGCGGCGGCTGGCTGGCCGCCACCGTCGACTGGCGCGCCCTGTTCGTGCCCGACGTCGTCATCGGCATCGCGCTCCTGATCGCCTGCGCCGCGCTTCCCTCGGGCAAACGCGGTACGGCCAAGGGCGTGCCGGACGTGCTCGGCGCGTGGCTGCTGGCCGCCGGGATCGCGGTGATCGTCCTGGCCATCTCCAAGGCCATGGCCTGGGGCCTGGACGTCGTGTGGCTGGCCGTCGCCGCCTTCGCGCTGCTCGGCGGGGCCCTGGCCCAGGCCAGGCACCACCGCATGCCCGCGATCGACCTGGCCCTGTGGCGGCAGCGCAAGTTCGTCTGGGGCTGGCTGGCCACCTGGTTCTTCGGCGCCCTGTCGTACGGGCTGCTCACCGTGCAGCCGCTGTACCTGCTCCACCTGGGCTACCCGATGCTGGAAGTGGCCATGTGGCTCACGCCCACCTCGGTGGCCGTCGTGGTGACCAGCTACGTGGCCGGCAAGCTGCTCAAGCACATCGGCGCGTACGGCCTCATCTACGCCGGCTCGCTGCTCTGCGGCGGCGCGTGCGTGCTCGCGCTGACCCAGTCCGGGCCGACCGTGTGGGGCCTGATCGCCAGCGTCGTGGTCGGCATGGGCGTCGGCGCGCTGGCGCCGGGCACCTCCGTGGCCACCACCCTGGCCGCCCACCCCAGCCAGTACGCCTCCGCCGTCGGCGCGGCCACCATGGCCCGCATGGTCGGCGGGGCCGTCGGCATCGCCGTGGTGTCCCTCGTCATCGACCACCCGTTCATCCTGACCGGCCCGCTGGCCGGGGTGGCGGGCGCGCTCGCCATGTGCGTGGCCATCTCGGTGTTCATCGGGGCCATCGCACTCACCAAGATCACCCGGCTGCGGACCGACCCGGGCGACGACATGATCAAGGTGCCGCGCCGGCTGCTGCTGGAGCTGCGCATGACCCTCGCCACCGTCGCGGCGGAGGCCGACGCGCTGCTGCCTGTCGAGACCCGCACGACCCCCAGGGATCACATCCCGAGGCCCCGGGCTGCCGAGAGCTCGGAGACCTACGGAACCACGCACGTCTAGTTCAACTTCGAGAAGGGCTCTCGTCATGGCAACCACATCGTGCGACGTGGCAATCGTCGGCGCCGGGCTCGGCGGCTGCTTCCTCGCACTGCTGCTGCGCCGCCGCGGTCAGCGCGTCGTCGTCATCGAGCAGGGACCCTCGATCCCGAGCGCGGGCGCCGACTTCCTCAAGCCCCCCGGCCTGCGGGTGCTGGCCCGGCACGGGCTGGCCGAGCTCGTCGAGCGCCACGGCCTGCGGCGCGACCTCATCCGCTACTACCACGACGGCGAGCCGATCAGGGAGTGCCGCTTCCCCGACGGCGGCTTCCTCATCCGCCCCTACCGGGAGCTGGTCGAGCTCATCTACGCCTGCTGCGCGATGGAGGGCGTCGAGTTCTGCTTCGACGCCGCCATCGAACGCGTCGAGCGCGAGGGCGACCGCATCGAGCTGCTGACGCTGTCGGACGGCAGCCGGCTGCGCGCCGACGTGGTCGTGGGCGCCGACGGCACCAAGTCGGCCATCCGCCGGGCGCTGGACATCGACCAGGTCGCCATGCCGTACGACCGGCTGCTGATGCGGGTGGCCACCGTGCCGCTCAGCGCCAGCGTCGCCCAGCTCAACCGGCTCTACTTCAGCTCCGGCGGCTGGCTCGCCTACCTCTACCCGCTCGACAGGGACCAGGCGCGGGTGTTCGTCGGGCTGCCCCCCGAGCAGGACGACGCGGTCTTCGGCGGGGGCGGCGCGAGCCTGGTCGACCTGCTGAGGGGCTTCGTCACCGACAGCACCGACGCCTTCGGCTCCCTCCCCGCCGCCGCCTGGCACCCGATCAGGGTCTCCTCGCTGCGGGTGGGGGCCTACCACAAGGGCAACGCCGCGCTGCTCGGCTCGGCCGCCTTCGCCTGCCACCCCATGACCGGCATGGGCATGAGCTACACCCTGTACGACGCCGAGATCCTCGCCGACGTCATCTCCGCGGCCGGCGGCGACCAGGCCCTGCTGGACAAGCTGCTCCAGGCCCGCTACGAGCCGCGCCGGCAGGCGCACCGCCAGCTCATCGACTACGGCGACGCGCTGGCGACCACGTTCCACGACCGGCGGGCGTACCTGCGGGCCTTCCGCGCCGACCTGCACATCTACGGCGACGAGGCTGCCCCGCGCACGACGCCCGCGCTGCAGCCGATCTGATCCCCTCCGCCTCCGGAGGTCCCGGCGTCCCCGCCGCGCCGTTCCGCGGGAGGTCCCCCCGCCGCCGCGCTGAGTGCGGTGGAGCGGTCCTGCCGTCCCCGGGCGGCGGGGGCGCCGGGTCAGGGCCGGGCGGGCGGGGCGGCCGGGCCCCGGTAGGGCAGGGTCTGGCTGTAGACGATGTTGGTCGTGGTGCTGCCGAACCCGGCCAGCTCGTCGATGACCCGTTCGAGATGGGGCATCGAGCCGGCCGCGACCTTCAGCGTGTAGCAGTCCTCGCCGGTGGTACGCAGGCACTCCAGGATCTCCGGGCGCTCGCCGAGCAGGCGGCGCAGCGGCTCGTGGCGGCTGCCGGGATACTTCAGGCGGACGACGGCCATCACGCACGACCTGGCGGTGGCCAGGTCGATCTCGGCCCGGTAGCCGGCGATGACCCCCAAGGACTCCAGCCGCCTGACCCGCTCGGTGGTCGCCGAGGCGCTGAGGTTGACCCGGCGGCCCAGCTCGGTGAGCGGCACCCGGCCGTCCCGCTGGAGCTCCACCAGGATCGTCCAGTCGGTGTCGTCGAGATCCTCGGTCATCGGGTGAATATACCGGTAGATCCACGGCGATCGCCGCCGTACGCCGTGACCTCGGTCTTCAGCCGGGCGGGCGGTCCTGGGTAGCGTTCGGTGTCATGAGAATCGGCGTGAACGTACCGAACTTCGGGCCGGGGACCGACCCGGACGTGCTGCGGCGGTGGGCGCGTACGGCGGAGGCCCTCGGCTACGACCTGCTGACGATCTCCGACCACCTGGCGGTGACGCCCGACGTCGCCGAGCAGTACCCGGTGCCCTTCTACGAGCCGTTCACCACGCTCGCCTGGCTGGCCGGCGCCACCGACCGGATCAGGCTCGGCACCTCGGTGCTCATCGTGCCGTACCGGCATCCCCTGCTCATGGCGCGGATGGCGGCCAACCTCGACCGGTTCAGCGGCGGCCGGCTGGTGCTCGGCGTCGGCGTGGGCTGGGCCCGCCAGGAGTTCGAGGCGCTCGGCGTGCCGTTCGAGCGGCGCGGGCGGCTGACCGACGACCACCTCCTGGCCATGCGGGCCGCCTGGGCCGACGGCGACGACTACCGCGCCGGGCCGATCCCCTTCTGGGTCGGCGGCAACGGCGAGGCCGGCCTGCGCCGCGCCGTACGGCTCGGCCAGGCGTGGCACCCCCTGCGCAACACCCTCCCGTGGTTGCGGGAGGCGGCCGGCCGGCTGGCGGACGTCGCCGCCGAGCTGGGCCGCCCGGCGCCCGCGTTCGCGCCCCGCATCGTGCTGCGGCTGACCGCCGAGCCGGTCACCGGCCCCGGCAGGCGCGCCGGCGAGGGCACGATCGGCCAGATCGTGGCCGACCTCGACGAGCTGCGGCGGCTCGGCGCCGACACCGTCGTGCTCGACCCGTTCGACGGCGACCCGGCCGATACGCTGCACCCCCAGACGGCCTGGCGCGCGCTCGCCACCGTGGCCGACCACTGGGACCTGGACCCGTACGACCCCAAGGAGGACGACGAATGACCCCCGACGACGAGACCTTCCTGCACCGGGCCATCGAGCTGGCCGCCGGAGCCCGCGCGAGCGGCGAGGCCCCCTTCGGCTCGCTGCTGGTCGGCCCGGACGGCGACGTACTGGCCGAGGCGCACAACACGGTCACCGGCGACCGCGACATCTCCGCGCACCCCGAGCTGAAGCTGGCCCGCTGGGCCGCCCGCGAGCTGGACGCCGGCACCGCGGCGGCCACCACCATGTACACGAGCTGCCAGCCGTGCGGCATGTGCGCGGGCGCCATCGAACGCTCCGGCCTCGGCCGCGTGGTGTACGCGCTGTCCAACGAGCAGCTCGCCGGCCTCAAACCCGGCGGCGGCTGGCCGCACGTGCCGCAGGAGGGCCCGGCGCTGTACGCCGAGGCGAGCGTGCCGGTCGAGGGCTACTACCGCTGAGCCCCGGCCGCCGATGGTAGGGCCTGCACCACCGTGAGGACGGGTGACAGCGGGGGTCCGCCGGACCGCCGCCACCGCGATGCTGAGGAGTGATCACGTCCACCTCACCAGCATCGGAGAGAACCTTGACCGTGGTGGAAACCCCTCGCGTCGCGCCCCGGGGGAGCGACTTCGCGCGGCTGTCGCGCCGCATCGCCCAGGCGGGGCTGATGGAGCGGCGGCCCGCCTACTACGTGATCAGGATCGGCCTGGTGGCCACCCTGTTCGCCGGCGGGTGGGCGCTGTTCGCCGCGGTCGGCGACTCCTGGTGGCAGCTCGGCGTCGCGGCGCTGCTGGCCGTAGCCTTCGCCCAGGTCACGCTGCTGGCCCACGACCTGGCGCACGGCCAGGTGTTCCGGTCGCGCCGCCGCAGCAGGATCGCCGGGCTGCTGGTCGGCAACGTGACCGTCGGCCTCAGCTACGGCTGGTGGATGGACAAGCACACCCGCCACCACGCCAACCCCAACCACGAGGAGCACGACCCGGACGTCGCGCCCGACATCCTCGTGTGGTCCCGGCGGCAGGCCGAGGCCAGCCGCGGGCTGCCGCGGTTCATCGGCCGGTGGCAGGCGTTCCTGTTCTTCCCCCTGCTCACGCTGGAGGGGCTGAACCTGAAGGTGGCCGGGTTCCGGGCGCTGCGCAGGGTGAAGGGCGGCCGCACCGAGGGGCTGCTGCTCGTGCTGCACAACCTGGCCTACCTGTGCGGCGTGTTCCTGGTGCTGCCGCCGGGCAAGGCGCTGGTCTTCCTCGCCGTGCACCAGGCCTGCTACGGCGTCTACCTCGGCTGCACGTTCGCGCCCAACCACAAGGGCATGCCGGTGCTCACCGCCGAGGACTCCCTCGACTTCCTCCGCCGCCAGGTGCTGACCTCCAGGAACGTACGCGGCGGGCGGCTGATGAACGTCGCGCTCGGCGGCCTCAACTACCAGATCGAGCACCACCTGTTCCCCGGCATGCCGTCGGCCAACCTGCGCCGGGCCCGGCCGATCGTGCGCGAGTACTGCCACGAGCTCGGCGTCCCGTACGTCGAATGCGGGCTCGTCGAGTCGTGGGCCCAGGCCATGCGCCACCTGCACGCCGTCGGCGCGCCGCTGCGCGAGGTCAGGACGTGACCACCAGCTCCAGGCCCGCCTGACCCTCCCGGATCTGGTGGCCCGCCCGGGCCAGGACCGTCCGCAGCGCGAGCAGCACGACGGTACGGATGGTCTCGACCTCCACCAGGTGGCCGGCCGTCTCGCCGCCCGCCCAGGACCAGGCGACGACCACCCCGCGAGCCGGGTCGAGCCGGACGCCCAGGCCGCCGTCGATCGGCAGCACGGACGGTTCGACATTGAAACCCGCGTCGGTCAACTCCTGACGGACCGTGAGTTCCAGGTCCGTGCCATCGCCTCGGGCGAAGTCCATCAGAGTCAGCTGCCCTCTCCGGGGCGCGCGGAACCTGCGCTTCGGAACTGTAGCGGTTGTGTAAGGATGGCGGCTGTGTCCGCCGCGTCGGTATGGCTGCGCCTGTCGCGGGCCGTCGTGTTCGCGACGGTCTGCGGCGCCGTGTCCGCGGGCGGCCACCTGCTCGCGGGCGGCGGGGCCGTCCCGCTCTGGGGCGGCGCGCTCGGAGTGCTCACCGCGCTCGCCGCCGCCCTGCTGGTCAGCGGGCGCGAGCGCGGCCCCGCGGCGGTCCTGGCCGCGACCACGCTCACCCAGCTCGTCCTGCACCAGCTCTTCGAACGCCTCGCGCCGGCCACCGGCGTCGCCCCCGGCCATGGCCATCCCGCGCCCGCCATGACGCTGGTCCACCTCACCGTGGCGGCGCTGACCGCCTGGTGGCTGCACCGCGGCGAACGCGCGTTGTGGCTCATGATCCGCCTGTACGCCGCGCCGCCCCCCGTCACCGCCCTGCTGCTCCTCGCGCCGGTCGAGGTGACGATCCCGCCGCGGCGTCCCCCGGCCCACGCCGACGTCCCCGCTCCGATGGGCAGGACCGCCTGCCGCACGCTCACCCGACGAGGACCACCCCAGCGGCTCCGCCTCCGCTGAAGTCCGCGCGTCCGGCCTGGACGCGTTCCTCGTCCGTCCCGTGCCCGGACGGCGCCCCGGCGCCGGTCCGGCCGTCCGCATCGGAGTCCTCATGAAGTCCTCCTGGCCCGTCCGCCTGGCCTCGCTCGCCTGCGCGGCCCTCCTGGCGCTGCTGCCGGCGACCGCCGCGCTCGCCCACGACACGCTGAAGAGCAGCTCACCCGCCAAGAACGCCCAGGTCTCCGCGATCGAGCGGATCGAGCTGGAGTTCAACGCCCACGTCCAGTTCCCCTTCGTCGTGCTGCACGACGCGGCAGGCAAGGCGGTCGAGGTCGGCAAACCCCGGGCCGACGGGCCGACGGTGGTCGCCGACGTGCCCCGGCAGCCCGCCCCCGGCGCGTACGTGATCGCCTGGCGGGTGGTTTCGTCGGACGGGCACCCCATCGAGGGCGAAATCCCGTTCGTCGTGAAAGGATCATCTTCTCAACCGGCAGCCGCGCCCTCGGCCCCCGAGGGGCCGCCCGCCGCGGCGGCGGGCGTCCCCGGCTGGATCTGGGGCGGGCTGGCGGTGCTCGTCGTGCTGGGCGCGTTCCTCCTGATCAGGGGCGCGCGCCGCGGCCCTGACCGGGAGGACGCTGATGCTGGTTGAGCGGGCCAGGCAGCTCGCGCGGCAGTGGGTGCTCGACGAGGGCGTCGCGCTGCCCGGATTCGGCGGGGCGTTCCTGACCGGGTCCGCGCTGTGGGCTGATCCGGCCACGGAGCTGGCCCCCACCTCCGACGTGGACGTGATGGTGGTCGCCGACCCGCCGCCCAGGATCGGCAAGTTCCGTTACCAGGGCGTCCTGCTGGAGGTCTCCGGCGTCCCCGCCATCGGCTCCACCCACGAGGTGCTGAGCGACTACCACCTGGCCGGCAGCTTCCACCTGACCTGCGTGCTGGCCGACCCCACCGGGCGGCTGGGCGAGATCCAGCGCCTGGTGGCCCGCGACTTCGCCGAGCGGCCCTGGATCATGGCCCGCTGCACGCAGGCGATGGACCGCGTGCGCGGCTGGATCAACTCCATGGACGAGAACGCGCCCGTCCCCGAGCAGGTGGCCGCGTGGCTGTTCGGCACCGGCGTGACCACGCACGTCCTGCTGGTCGCCGGGCTGCGCAACCCGACCGTGCGCCGCCGGTACGCCGCCTTGCGCGACCTGCTGGCCGGGCACGGCCGGCTCGACTGGCACGAGCACCTGCTCGACCTGCTCGGCTGCGCGCGGATGACCGCCGAGCGGGTGGAGCGGCACCTGGCGGCGCTGGAGGAGGTCTTCGACGCGACGGCCGGGCTGAAGGCGCCCTCCTACCGTTTCGACTCCGACATCACGCCCGAGGCACGGCCGGTCGCCATCGACGGCAGCCGCGAGCTCGTCGCCGCCGGGCTGCACCGGGAGGCGGTCTTCTGGCTGGTCGCCACGTACGCGCGCTGCCTGGACAAACGCGCGGCCGCCGGGGCCGCGCCCGGTTACGAGGAGGGCTTCGAGGAGCTGCTGGCCGACCTCGGCGCGGCGACGTTCGCCGACCGGCGGCGACGCGGCGACCACGTGCTGGCCGCGCTGCCCAGCCTGTGGCAGACGGCCATGGCGCTGTGCTGACCGGCCCCGGCTCGGGTCCTGGTCAGGTCCGGCGCAGCGACCGGGTGAGGCCGGTGGCGATGGTCGTGGCCAGCACCCAGCCGGCCACGATGAGCCCCCAGGCCAGCCATTGCGCGCCGCCCTGCGGGTTGTAGGCCTTCTCCTGCCCGAAGTCGATGATCGGCAGCAGCAGGTCGAGGGTGTAGACCAGCGGGTGGAACGGCGGCGCCTCGCCCGGCTTCAGCGGCGGCGGCCGGTCGAGCCCGAACACGACCGTGCCTGCGGCCAGCAGCGCGAGCAGCCAGCCCGCGGCGCGCAGGGGGCGGAAGCCGTAGCCGACGGTGGTGTCCTGGAGGTGGCCCCAGAAGCGGGCGTACCAGGGGAGGCCGGCACGCCGCCGCCGCTGGCCGGCCAGCAGGGTCTCGCGGGCGTCGGCGTCGCCGCCGAGCCGCCGGTACATCGCGGCGAGCTGCTCGTAGGCGCCCGGCAGGTAGCCGTCCGGGTCGGTACGCAGCCACCGCAAGCGCCGCGCGGCCGGCAACATCGGGTCGAGCACCTCGTACGACAGCCCGTCCATGCGCATCGACCGCGGCCATCCAGCGGGATCGTCACGCAGGACGCCGATGCGCGCGTAACGTAACTCCACCACGCCCACGACCGGCGCGGCCGTGCGCAGCGCCAGCTCGGGGGCCGTCAGCCGCCAGCACTTCAGCGCCACCTCGCCGGGCGCCTCCAGGGTGGCGTCGTCGAAGCACAGGCGGCTGCCGACCTGGGCGCTGGTCAGCCTGATCCGGCCCCGGGCGGAGAAACCCTCGCACAGGTTGAGCACCTTGCCGACCGACAGGCCGTTGGCCGACAGCGCCGGCCCGCCGGGGTTGACCATGGTGGCGCCCTCGAAGTGGGCCGGGCCGGTGACCGTGGCGTCGAGCAGGGTGACCTCGCCCTCGGTGCGCAGCCCCTGCCAGGCGAGCAGCGAGCCGTTCACGGTGACCCCGTCGGCGGCGAGCACCACGCCGCCCGGGGCGCTCAGCCGCGCGCCCTCCAGGCCGAGGGTGCCGCCGATGACCGCGCGGTTCAGGCGGACCTGGCCGTCGGCGCGGAGGTTGGCCAGGAAGAGCCCCGCCTCGGCGTTGAGCCCGGTGGCGCGCAGCGCGAGCCCGCCCGGCCGGCGGATACGCGAGCCGCGCAGCGTGAGCGGCCCGGTCACCCGGGCGAACCGCACGCTCACTTCGCCGTCGGCCTCCATCTTCCGCGCGAACAGCCCGACCTGGACGATCACGTTGGACGCCTCCAGGGCCGTGCCGCCCGGCGTGTTCAGCCGGGCCCGGTCCAGCTCGACCGCCCCGCCGATCCGGGCCGAGGACAGGACGAGCGTGCCGTCGCAGGCGAAGCCGTCCTGGGCGAGCAGGTGGCCGGCCACGTCGAGGTGTTCGCCGTTGAAGGCCGTGCCGGACGGGTGGCTCAGGCGGGCGCCGTTGAGCACGAGGTTGCCGCTGATCCGGCCGCCGGGCAGTCGTACCTCGCCGGTGACGCGGCTGCCCGCCAGGCGCAGGTTGCCCTCGACCTGGACGTTCGAGGCGATCAGGCCGGGCAGCAGCGAGCCGCTGAAGCTGAGGAAACGCGTACGGGCCTGGTAGAGGTCGGGGCTGTGGTCGAAGGCGCAGCCCTGGAAGGTGATCGGGAAGGCCAGCTCGGCGAACGCCAGGTGCAGCACGCCCGTGATCCGCGCCCCGGCCAGGGTGAGCCCAGGCTTGGCGGCGGGCTCGTCGAACCCGCCGAGCAGCAGCCCGGCCAGCACCTCGGCCCGGACCGTACGCTCGGGCCCCCAGGAGGCGGCGGTCGCGGGGTCGTCGGCGGCGGGGTCGCCCGCGCGCAGGTCGACCTCGCGGCCGTGCGCGAGCGCGGCGGCCACGGCCCGCTCGGCGTCGTTGAGATCGGCGATCGGCACCCCGCCATCATCCCGGACCGCGCCCCGGCACCGGACCCCGGATCAGGAGCGCCCTGGACCGGAGTGACCCCGGGTCAGGAGCGGACCTCCAGGCCCAGCGTCTCGGCGAGGACCGTGGCCTGGAAGGGGTCGATGACCGCCTTCTTGAGCGTGACGGTCTGCGGGTCGAGCGTGCTCAGGTCGCTGCCGCGCAGGTCGCACCCGGTGAGGTCGGCGCTGTGCAGCCAGGCCCCCGACAGGTCGGCCCGGCGCAGCTCGGCCCCTTCGAGCCGGACCCCGGTCAGGTCGGCCTCGCGCAGGCGTACGCCGTGGAAGGCGCTGCCGCGCAGGTCGGCGCCGGGCAGCCCGGCGTAGGACCAGTCGCCGCCGTCGACCTTCAGCAGCCCGAAGGAGCAGCCGTCGAACATGCTGCCCGTCAGCTTGCACCCCCTGAACGTGGCGTCGAACAGCGAGCACCGGCTGAAGGTGCAGTTCAGGAACTGCGCGTCCTCGTGCGTGGACACGTTGAGCCGCACGTTCCTGAACGTGCACTCCTCGAACGACGATCCCTGGTCGACCAGCTCGGTCATGTCGACGCCCTGGAACAGGACCCGGTGAAAACGCTCACCCGCGATCTCCAGCCTGTCCCAGTCGTCGGCGTGGATCGTCGTCTCGATCGGGGGTGCGGGCACCCCGTGCTTGCGGTCTGCCATACGAACAAACTAGCGGATCACGCCTTGTTCGCGATGGCCGTGATGAGCGGCTGGACGAGTTTGGCCGCCAGCGGCCCGAACGCCGCCAGGATCAGCACGTACGCGGCCGCCAGGGCCCCGAGGTCGGGATGGGCCCCCGCCCCCACCGCCAGGCCGGCGATGACGATGTTGAACTCACCACGCGGGATCAGGGCGATGCCCGCGCGCGCCTGGCCGGCCTTGCCGATGCCCGCCCGTCTGGCCGCGTACGCGCCCGTCAGGAGCTTGGTCACCATGCTGACCAGGGCCAGCAGCGCGGCCAGCCCCGCCACGGGAAGGATCTTCGCCGGATCGGTCTGGAACCCGAAGAACACGAAGAACACCGCCGCGAACAGGTCGCGCAGCGGCGCGAGCAGCGCCTGCGCGTCGTGCGCGAGCTGCCCCGACAACGCGATCCCGACCAGGAACGCGCCGACCGCCGCCGACACCTGGAGCTGCTGCGCCAGCCCGGCCACCAGCAGCGCCAGCCCGACCACCTTCAGCAGCAGCACCTCGGAGTTGGGGCTCGACACGAACGCCTCGATGAAGCGCCCGAACCGCAGCGCCACGACCAGCACCACGCTGACCGTGCCGAGCGCGATCCCGACCGAGATCGCCCCGCTGACCAGGCTCAGGCCCGCCAGCAACGTCGTGAGGACCGGCAGGTAGACCGCCATCGTCAGGTCCTCGAACACCAGCAGGGACAACACCGTCGGTGTCTCCCTGTTACCGATCCACCCGAGGTCGGACAGCACCTTGGCGGTGATGCCGGAGGAGGTGGCGTACGTGACGCCCGCCATGGCGACGGCCGCGACCGGGCCCCAGCCCAGCAGCAGCGCGCAGATCGCCCCGGGGGCGGCGTTGAGTACGAGGTCGACGATGCCGGCCCGCGCGTTGCTCGTCAGGCTCGTGACCAGTTCGTCGGCGTTGTACTCCAGGCCGAGCGTCAGCAGCAACAGGACGACGCCCAGTTCGGCGCCGACCGAGATGAACTCCTCGCTGGTGGCCAGCGGCAGCACGCCGCCCGTCCCGAAGGCCAGACCGGCGATCAGATAGAGGGGGATGGGTGAGATGCCGACGCGCAGCGCCAGCGCCCCCAAAACTCCCAGACCTAGAAGAACAGCACCGAATTCGAGAAAGATGACCGCGGTTTCGTGCACCCGCGGTCCTACCCGTCAGCCAGGATGGCGGCGACGTCCGCGGTGCTGTCCGCACTTCCGACGACGACCACGACGTCCCCTTCGCCGAAGACGAAGTCAGGGCCGGGGCTGGCGAACACCTGGCCGCCGCGTACGACGGCGACGATCGAGGCGCTGGTACGTGTCCTGACCCGGGCCTCGCCCATGGCGCGTCCGGCGTAGGGGGAGCCGGGCGGGATCGGGAGCTGGACGCTGACCAGGCCCTCGACCTGCTGGTGCAGCTGGTTGAGGCGCTGCACGATCCGGGGGGCGCCGAGGAGTTCGGCCAGGGCGTCGGCCTCCTCGTCGTTCAGCTTGACCGTCTGGCAGGCGCGGTCGGGGTCGTCCTTGTCGTAGATCACCAGGTCGCGGCGGCCGGTGCGGTGCGAGACGATGCCCACTCGCTGGCCGGCGCGGGTGGTGAAATCGTGCCGTAGCCCGATGCCCGGCAACGCTGTCTGCTCTACCTCCACCTATCCCACCCATCCAAAATCCGCATATTTCCGGACAACCCTACCAACGCTCGTCGGCTCTCCGGCCGCCTCGAAAGCCCCTCTTCCGAGCCCCGCGCGAAAAACTCACACCCCACCGCCCCACGCCCGCCCCGAGCCCGGTACGCCTCCGCCCCGAGCCCGCCCCGCCTCCGTCTCACCCCCGCCTCGCCTCCGTCCTTCCTCCTCCACGGCGTGCGGGAGCGGAGGGCGGGGGTGGCGTGCGGATGGGAGACTGCTGCTGACGTTGCCGCAGGAGAAGCGAGACGAAGCGATGCCGACCACTCCCTCCGTCCGGCTGCTGCTCGTGGAGGACCACGCGATGGTGGCCGAGGCCATCGGCCTGGCGCTCGGCCAGGCGCCGGGCATCGAGGTCGTGGCCCAGGCGGGCACCCTCGCCGCCGCCCTCGCCGAGACCGCCCGCTGCCACCCCGACGTCGTGGTGCTCGACCGCCGTCTGCCCGACGGCGACGGCATCGAGGCCATCGGCCGGTTCGCGGCCGCCGCGCCGCGGGCCCGGGTGCTGGTGCTGACCGGCGAGGCCACCGCCTCCGTCGCCGCCCGGGTGGTGGAGGCGGGCGGCGCGGGCCTGCTGGTGAAGTCGTCCAGGCTTCAGGAACTGGAGTCGGCGGTGCGCGAGGTGGCCGCCGGCGGCGTGGTGTTCGCACCCGGCCTGCTGCCCGGCGTGCTCGACCGGCTGACCGGCCGCGTCCGCCACCCCGGCGCGGCGCTCACCGGACGCGAACGCCAGACGCTGCGGCTGCTGGCCGAAGGGGCGAGCACGGTCGAGATCGGCACCCGGCTCGGCGTGGCCCGCAACACCGCGCGCAACCACGTCCAGCACGTGCTGGAGAAGCTCGGAGCCCGTTCCAAGCTGGAGGCCGTGGCCGTCGCGCGCCGGGAAGGGCTGCTCGACTGACGCACATGCACCAGACGGGTTCCCCCATCCGTACCAGGCGGGGTGGTTCCGCTGCGTCTCGTGATCGGGTCCGGCGCTGCCCGACAGTAGGGGGATGGGCAGTTTCGCTGGGCCGTACCAGGTGGACACCCAGCTGCCGGAGGAGATGGGCAGCATCACCGCGGCCCGACAGACGGCGCGCGAGGCGCTGGACGGGTGCGGCTACCTCGGGCGTCACGACGACGTCGTGCTCGTGGTGTCCGAACTCATCACCAACGCGCTCGTGCACGGCGACGGCCCGCCCGCCCTGCGTATCCGCTGCACCCCCTCCCACGTACGGATCGAGGTGCGCGACTCCGGCCCCGGCCTGCCCACCCCGCGCGAGCCGGGACCGGCCGACGGCTGGGGCCTGAACGTCATCGGGACGTTGTCCACCGGCTGGGGCGTCACCCGAGGCGCGGGGGACGGCGAGAGCGGCAAGGTGGTGTGGTGCGAACTGGCGGCGCAGGTCGCCCCGCAGGCCACCCCACAGACCACCGCGCAGGCCACCCCGCTGGCCCAGGAGCGTTCCAGGGCGTGACCGGGTTCCGGTCCTCCGCCGGGCCGTGCGAAGCTGCAGTATGCCCGCCCACGACCAGCAGTCCGATGACATCCAGCTGCTCGTCCGAAGCGTCGTCGACTACTCGATCTGCCTCCTCGACCTCTCCGGCCATGTGACCAGCTGGAACGCGGGCGCCGAGCGCATCAAGGGCTACCGGGCGGAGGAGATCATCGGCAGCCATTTCTCCGTGTTCTACCCGCCGGAGGACGTCGCGGCCGGCAAACCCGAACGGTTGCTGGACCGCGCGGCCACGGCCGGCCGGGTGGCCGACGAGGGCTGGCGGCTGCGCAAGGACGGCACCCGGTTCTGGGCGCGGGTGGTCATCACCGCCCTCCACGACGAACGGGGCCGGCTGCGCGGGTTCGGCAAGGTCACCGGCGACCTGACCGAGCGCCGCCTGGCCGAGCAGGCGCTGCGCGACAGCGAGGAACGTTTCCGCCTGCTGGTCCAGAACGTCGTCGACTACGCCATCTTCATGCTCGACGCCCAGGGCCGGATCGTGAGCTGGAACGCCGGCGCCGAACGTATCAAGGGCTACCGCGCCGAAGAGATCATCGGCGCCCACTTCTCCGTCTTCTACCCGCCCGAGGACGTCGCGGCCGGGAAGCCCGCCATGGAGCTGGAGGTCGCGGTCGCCGACGGCCGGTGGGAGGAGGAGGGCTGGCGGGTACGCAAGGACGGCACCCGGTTCTGGGCCAGCGTGGTCATCACCGCCCTCCACGACGACCGCGGCGAGCTGCGCGGGTTCGGCAAGGTCACCCGCGACCTGACCGAGCGCCGCAACGTGTCCCGCGCCCTCGACGAGCGCGGCATGCTGCTCACCCACCTCGTACGCGCCCAGGAGCTCGAACGCCGCCGCATCGCCTACGACGTGCACGACGACACGATCCAGTCCATGGTCGCCGTCGGCATGCGGCTGCGCGTGCTGGAGAGCGGCCTCGCCCCCGAGCGGGCCGCCGAGCTGCGCGGCATCGGCGAGGCCGTCGAGGCCGCCGTCGGACGGCTGCGCGACCTGACCTTCGAGCTGCGCCCGCCGGGCGTCGACCAGGAGGGGCTGGTCGAGGGCCTGGCCGGCTACCTGCGGCAGGTGACCGCCGACGCCGGGCCGGCGTTCGAGATCATCCACCGCCTCGACGCCGACCCGCCGCCCGAGGCGGCCATCACGATCTTCCGGATCTGCCAGGAGGCGATCACGAACGTGCGCAAGCACGCCCGCGCCACCTCGATCACCCTGTCCCTGGTCTCGCTCGACGGCGGCGTGCACGTACGGGTCGCCGACGACGGGACCGGGCCGCCGCCGCAGGGGGAGGGGCGGCTCCGGCACTTCGGGCTGATCGAGATGCGCGAGCGGGCCGAGCTGGCGGGCGGGTGGTGGAGCCTGGCCGCCCGGCCGGGCGGGGGCACCACGGTCGAGTTCTGGGTGCCCGCCGTCCCCCGCACTGGCCTGACCCGTCCCTGATCCACTTTGCTTCAGGGGCGGGGGATCAGCTCCAAGGCCTGGCGGGCGATCTCCCATTCCTCGTCGGTCGGGATGACCAGCACCGCCACCTCCGCGCCCGGCGGCGACACCGCCCGCTCGGCCGCCGATGCCGCCGCGTTCAGCTCGGGGTCCACGGTGACGCCGAGCCGGCCGAGCCCGGCCAGTGACTCCGCGCGGGTGGCCGCGTCGTGCTCGCCGACCCCGCCGGTGAACACGATCGCATCCACCCGGCCGAGCAGCGCGTAGTAGGCGCCGACGTACTTGCGGACGCGCCGGGTGTAGACGTCCAGGGCCAGGCGGGCCTCCTCGTCGTCGCGCCGCCGTACCTCGCGCATGTCGAGCGTCCCGGCCAGGGCCCGCAGCCCGCCCTGGTGGCTGAGCGCGTGCTCCACCTCCTCGGCCCCGAGGCCGCGCACCCGGGCGAGGTACCCGGCGATCGCCGGGTCCACGTCGCCGGAACGGGTGCCCATCACCAGGCCCTCCAGCGGCGTCAGCCCCATGGAGGTGTCCACGCTGCGCCCGCCGGACATCGCCGTCGCGCTGGCGCCGTTGCCCAGGTGCAACACGATCAGGTTCAGCTCGGACGGGTCGTGGCCGAGGAAGGCGGCGGCGCGGCGGGAGACGTAGGCGCAGGAGGTGCCGTGGAAGCCGTAGCGCCGCACGCCCCACTCGCGCGGCACCGCGTACGTGTACGCCTGCGGCGGCAACGTGAGCTGGAACGCCGTGTCGAACACCGCCACCTGCGGCACCCCCGGGAACGCCGCCCGCGCCACCCGGATCCCGGCCAGGTTGACCGGGTTGTGCAGCGGCGCGAGCGGCGCCAGCTCCTCGATCGCGGCGATCACGTCGTCGTCGACCAGCGCCGGGCCGGTGAAGCGGGTGCCGCCGTGCACGACCCGGTGCCCGACCGCGACGGGGTCCAGCGCGGGCCCGGCCTCCGCGAACGCCTTCAGCATCGCCTCCAGCCCCTCGGCGTGCCCGGGGAAACGCTCCTCCCGCACGGCCGGCGGCCCCTCGCCCGCGTGGTGCGTCAGCCGCCCGCCTTCCTCGCCGATGCGCTCCACCAGCCCGCGCGCCGGGCGCTCGCGGGTGCCCACGTCCACCAGCTCGTACTTGATGGACGAGGAGCCGGTGTTCAGGACGAGTATTCGGCCGGCCATGTCCACGACCTGATCTCCGCGGGGTCCTCGCCGTGCTCCCTGGTGTACGCGCGGGCCCGCAACCGCGCGTCGCTCATCCGCTGGCGCAGGTGCGCGGCCTTGGCACCGAGCCCGTCCACCCGGTCGATGACATCCATGACCAGGTGGAAGCGGTCGATGTCGTTGAGCATCGCCATGTCGAACGGCGTCGTCGTGGTGCCCTCCTCCCGGTAGCCGCGTACGTGCAGGTTGTCGTGCCCGTGGCGGCGGTAGGCGAGCTGGTGGATCAGCGAGGGGTAGCCGTGGAAGTTGAAGACGACCGGTCTGTCGGTGGTGAACAGGGTGTCGAACTCGGCGTCCGGCAGGCCGTGGGGGTGCTCCGACGGCGGCTGGAGGCGCATCAGGTCGACGACGTTGACGACCCGTACCTTCAGTTCGGGCAGGTGTTCGCGCAGGATGGCCGCGGCGGCCAGCGTCTCCAGGGTGGGCACGTCGCCGGCGCAGGCCAGGACGACGTCCGGCTCGGAGCCCTGGTCGCTGGAGGCCCACGGCAGGATGCCCAGGCCGCGGGTGCAGTGGGCGATCGCCTCGTCCATGGTGAACAGGTCGAGCACCGGCTGCTTGCCCGCGACGATCACGTTGACGTAGTCCCGCGAACGCAGGCAATGATCGGCCACCGACAGCAGGGTGTTGGCGTCCGGCGGCAGGTAGACGCGCACCACCGACGCCTTCTTGTTGACGACCACGTCCAGGAAACCGGGATCCTGATGGCTGAAGCCGTTGTGGTCCTGCCGCCACACGTGCGACGACAGCAGGTACGTCAGCGACGCCACCGGCCGCCGCCACGGGATCTTCTGCGCCGACTCCAGCCACTTGGCGTGCTGGTTGAACATCGCGTCCACGATGTGGATGAACGCCTCGTAGCAGTTGAACAGCCCGTGGCGGCCGGTCAGCAGGTAGCCCTCCAGCCAGCCCTGGCACAGGTGCTCGCTCAGCACCTCCATCACCCGGCCGCCCGGCGCCAGGTTCTCGTCCGTGGGCAGGATCTCGGCCCCCCACGCGCGGTCGGTGACCTCGAACACGTCCGACAGCCGGTTGGAGGCCGTCTCGTCGGGTCCGAGCAGCCGGAAGTTGCGCGGGTTGCCCGTGATCACGTCGCGCAGGAACCCGCCGAGCACCCGCGTCGGCTCGTTCGACTGCACGGCGGGGGACTTGACCTCCACCGCGTGCCTGCGGAAGTCCGGCAGCCGCAGCGGCGCCAGCAGCTCGCCGCCGTTGGCGTGCGGGTTGGCGCTCATCCGGAGCGGGCCGCGCGGCACCGTACGCAGGACGTCCTCGACCGGCCTGCCGTCGGAGCCGAACAACTCCTCAGGCCGGTACGAACGCATCCACTCCTCCAGCATCGCCAGGTGGGCCGGGTTCTCCCGGACGCCGGACAGCGGCACCTGGTGGGCCCGCCAGGTGCCCTCGACCGGCTTGCCGTCCACCTCGCGCGGCCCGGTCCAGCCCTTCGGCGTCCGCAGGACGATCATCGGCAGCCGCCGGTCCTGGCCGTCCTTGTACTCGGCGATCTCGTCGAAGACGGTGTCGAGGGTGGCGGCCATCTCCTCGTGCGAGGGGCCGACCAGGTGCGGGCGGTGGCCGTACCCCTCCAGCAGCTTGAGCAGCTCCTGCTCGGGGATGCGGGCCAGCACGGTCGGGTTGGCGATCTTGTAACCGTTCAGGTGCAGGATGGGGAGCACGACGCCGTCGTGCCGGGGGTCGAGGAACTTGTTGGAGTGCCAGCTCGCGGCCAGCGGGCCCGTCTCGGCCTCGCCGTCGCCGATGACGCAGGCCACCACCAGGCCGGGGTTGTCGAACGCGGCGCCGTAGGCGTGCGCGAGGGAGTAGCCCAGCTCGCCGCCCTCGTGGATGGACCCGGGTGTCTCGGGAGCGACGTGGCTGGGGATGCCGCCGGGGAAGGAGAACTGGCGGAACAACCGCCGCATGCCCGCGACGTCCTGCGAGACGTCCGGATAACGCTCGCTGTAGGAGCCCTCCAGCCAGGCGTGCGCCACCGCGGCCGGCCCTCCGTGACCCGGGCCGACGATGTAGATCATGTCCTGGGCCCGTTCGGAGATCACCCGGTTGAGGTGGGCGAAGCAGAAGTTCAGTCCCGGGGTGGTGCCCCAGTGGCCCAGCAGGCGCGGCTTGATGTGCTCGGGCCGCAGCGGCTCGGCCAGCAGCGGATTGTCCAGCAGGTAGATCTGCCCGACGGACAGATAGTTGGCCGCCCGCCAGTACGCGTCTATGTGGTCCATGCACTTGCCCATTCCTCTACAGGCGATGCTGAATCCCCCGGACTGCCGCTAATGTGCGGTCACATGGCGCTGCGCAGCTCGCTCTGGTACTCCGGTGACGACCGGAACTCCTACATCCACCGCGCCTGGATGCGCCGCGGCCTGCCGCGCGAGGCGTTCGACGGGGACCGGCCGCACATCGCGATCGCCAACAGCGCCTCCGACCTCGCGCCCTGCAACGCCCACCTCGACGAGGTCGCGCGCGGCGTCATGAACGGCGTGTGGGAGGCGGGCGGCGTCCCGCTCAACCTGCCCGTCGTCTCCCTGGGCGAGACGAACGTGCGCCCGACCGCGATGTTGTGGCGCAACCTGGCCGCCATGGCCGCCGAGGAGCTGCTGCGGGCCAACCCGATCGACGGCGTGGTGCTGCTGGGCGGCTGCGACAAGACCGTCCCCGCGCTGCTCATGGCGGCCGCCTCGGTCGACCTGCCCGCGATCGTGGTGCCCGGCGGGCCCATGCTGACCGGCCACTTCCGCGGCGTCCCGCTCGGCTGCGGCACCGACGTGTGGCGGCTCAGCGAGGAGGTGCGCGCGGGCACGCTCTCGCGCGAGGCGTTCCTGGGCTCGGAGTCGTCGATGATCCGCAGCCGCGGCCACTGCAACACGATGGGCACCGCCTCGACCATGGCGTGCATGGCCGAGGCGCTCGGCATGACGCTGCCCGGCACGGCCGGCACCCCCGCCCCCGACAGCCGCCTGCTGGAACGCGCGCACGACAGCGGCCGGCTCGCCGTCGAGCTGGTACGGGCCGGCCGCCGGCCCAGCCACGTGATGACCAGGGGCTCCTTCCTCAACGCCATCGTCACGCTGGCCGCGATCGGCGGCTCCACCAACGCGGTCGTCCACCTGCTGGCGGTCGCCGGGCGGCTCGGCGTCGAGCTGAGCCTCGACGACTTCGACCGCACCGGGTCCGGCGTGCCGCTGCTGGCCGACCTGCAACCGGCCGGACGGCACCTGATGGACGACCTGTTCCGGGCGGGCGGCCTGGCCGCCGTGCTGCGCGAGGTGGAGGACCTGCTCGACCCCGCGGCCATCACCGTCACCGGCCGTCCCCTGGTCGAGCACCTGGCCGGCGCCGAGATCTGGGACGGCAACGTGATCAGGCGGCGCGCCGATCCGCTGCTGCCCGACGCGGGCATCGCCGTGCTGCGCGGCAACCTCGCGCCCGACGGCGCCGTGATCAAGCCCGCGGCCGCCTCGCCGGAACTGCTGCGGCACCGGGGCCGGGCGGTCGTCTTCGACGGCGTCGAGGACGTCCACGCCCGGCTCGACTCGCCCGACCTCGACGTGGACGAGACGTCGGTGCTGGTGCTGCGCGGTTGCGGGCCCAGGGGCTACCCGGGCATGCCGGAGGTCGGCAACCTGCCGCTGCCGCGCAGGCTGCTGGCCAAGGGCGTACGCGACATGGTGCGGGTCAGCGACGCCCGGATGAGCGGCACCGCGTACGGCACGGTCGTCCTGCACGCCTCGCCCGAGGCGGCGGCCGGCGGGCCGCTGGCCAGGGTGCGCACCGGCGACCCGATCGTGCTCGACGTGGCCGCCAGGAGGCTCGACGTGGACGTCCCCGAGGCCGAGCTGGCCGCCAGGAAGCCGGTCACGACCGGCCACGCCCGCCCGTCCCGCGGGTGGGAGCGCCTGTACGTCGACCACGTCACCCAGGCCCACCTGGGAGCCGATCTCGACTTCCTGACAGGCTCCTCCGGCGACGCGGTCGGCCGCGAGTCCCACTGAAGGCAAAGAGTGCCGGCCGCCGTGCGCGGAATCTGCCCCGTGGGGTACGGGGTTCCCTGACGGGAGCCCGGCTCAGCGGATCTCCCGCGAGTGCGGGACGATGTGATCAGGTTTGACGAGACATGAGGAGGAAGCGGTGAACGGCGACATCAGCCAGAGCCAGGAGTGGGCGGCTCTGGGCAAGCATCACGAGGAGCTGGCGGGAAAGCAGCTTCGTGAGCTGTTCGCGGAGGACCCGGGCAGGGCCGGGCGGATGACGGTGAGCGCCGGGGACCTCTACCTCGACTACGCCAAGCACCGCGCCACCCAGGAGACGATCGACCTGCTGGTGGCCCTGGCCGAGCGGGCGGGCCTGCGCGAGCGCGTCGGCGCGATGTTCGGCGGCGAGCACATCAACGTGAGCGAGGACCGCGCCGTCCTGCACGTCGCGCTGCGCATGCGGGAGAACGCCGAGCTCGTCGTGGACGGCCAGGACGTCGTGGCCGACGTGCACGCCGTGCTCGACAAGATGAGCGCCTTCTCCGACCGTGTCAGGTCCAAGGAGTGGAAGGGCGCCACCGGGCAGCCGATCAGGACCGTCGTCAACATCGGCATCGGCGGCTCCGACCTCGGCCCGGCCATGGCGTACGAGGCGCTGCGCGACTACGTGGACGCCGGCATCGAGGCCAGGTTCGTCTCCAACATCGACCCCGCCGACATCCTCGGCAACCTGCGCGGCCTCGACCCCGCCACGACGCTGTTCGTGGTCGCGTCCAAGACCTTCACCACGCTGGAGACGCTGACCAACGCCAGGGTCGCCCGCCGATGGCTGGTCGAGGCGCTGGGCGAGGAGGCCGTCTCCAAGCACTTCGTGGCCGTCTCCACCAACGCCGAGAAGGTCGCCGAGTTCGGCATCGACACCGACAACATGTTCGGCTTCTGGGACTGGGTGGGCGGCCGCTACTCCTACGACGGCGCCATCGGCCTGTCCCTGATGATCGCGGTCGGGCCCGAGCGGTTCCGCGAGATGCTGGCCGGCTTCCACGCCATGGACCAGCACTTCCGCACCGCGCCCTTCGACGCCAACATGCCGGTCCTGATGGCCCTGCTCGGCATCTGGTACACCGACTTCTTCGGCGCCGAGACCCGCGCCGTGCTGCCCTACAGCCAGCGGCTGCACCGCTTCCCGGCCTACCTCCAGCAGCTCACCATGGAGTCCAACGGCAAGTCGGTACGCGCCGACGGCTCCCCGGTGACCGTCCCGACGGGTGAGATCTTCTGGGGCGAGCCGGGCACCAACGGCCAGCACGCCTTCTACCAGCTCCTGCACCAGGGCACCCGGCTCGTCCCCGCCGACTTCATCGGCTTCGCCGAGCCGTTCGAGGACCGCGAGGGCATGCACGACCAGCTCACCGCCAACCTGCTCGCCCAGACCTCCGCGCTGGCGTTCGGCAAGACCGCCGAGGAGATCGCGGTCGAGGGCACGCCGCCGGAGATCGTGCCCCACAAGGTGATGCCGGGCAACCGGCCGACCTCGACGATCCTGGTGACCAAGCTCACGCCGTCCACGCTGGGGCAGCTCGTCGCGCTGTACGAGCACATCGTGTTCGTCGAGGGCACGATCTGGGGCGTCGACTCCTTCGACCAGTGGGGCGTCGAGCTGGGCAAGAAGATGGCCCTCGACGTGGCGCCCGCGCTCACCTCCGAGGAGCCGCCGCAGACCTTCCCCGACTCCTCGACCGAACAGCTCGTGCGCAGGTACCGCGAGCTGCGCGGAAGGCAGGTCTGACGTGGGGCGGGCCGGCGCGCTGGTCCTGTTCGGCATCACCGGCGACCTCGCGCGCAAGATGCTGCTCCCCGCGCTCTACCACCTGACCGCCGACGGTCGGCTCGACCTGCCGATCATCGGCGTCGCCAAGACCGACATGGACCTCGACGCGCTGCGCGAGCACGCCCGCGAGGCCTGCGGCGGCGTCCAGGACGCGGCGTTCGAGAAGCTGGCGGGCAACCTGCGGCTGGTGGCGGGGGACTACCGCGACCCGGCCACCTTCGCCAGGCTGCGGGAGGAGACCGAGGGCAAGGGCTTCCTCGTCCACTACCTGGCGGTGCCGCCCGTGTTGTTCTCCGTCGTCGCCGAGGGGCTGGCCGGCGCGGGGCTCAACCACGACGCCAGCCTCGTGGTGGAGAAGCCGTTCGGACACGACCTCGACTCGGCCCGCAAGCTCAACGACGAGCTGCTGAAGTACTTCGACGAGGACCACCTGCGGCGGGTCGACCACTTCCTGGGCAAGGAGCCGGTCGAGGACCTCATGGTGTTCCGGTTCGCCAACATGCTGCTCGAACCCCTGTGGAACCGCAACTACGTGCGCAGCGTGCAGATCACCATGGCCGAGGACTTCGACGTCTCCGACCGGGGCGCCTTCTACGACGCCAACGGCACGGTCCGTGACGTGGTCCAGAACCACCTGCTGCAACTGCTGGCCATCCTGGCGATGGACCCGCCGCCGTCCATGGACGCCCGCGCCCAGCTCGACGAGAAGTGGCGGGTGCTGCGCGCGGTCCAGGCCATCGACCCGGCCCACGTCGTACGCGGCCAGTACGACGGCTACCTCGACACCTCCGGCGTACGGCCCGGCTCCACCACCGAGACGTTCGTCGCCATGCGGCTCTACATCGACAGCTGGCGGTGGGCGGGCGTGCCCTGGTGCATCCGTTCGGGCAAGGCGCTGCCCACCACCGACCTGGAGATCGTCGCCGAGCTGCGCAGGCCGCCGGTGACGATGTTCCGGGGCGGCGACGCGCCGCCGGGGCCCAACCTCATCAGGTTCCGGTTGCAGCCCGACGCCGGGGTGACCTTCGACGTGCTGGCCAAGGAGCCGGGCCGGCAGCGGACCATCCCGGTGCCGGTGAGCGTCGACTTCACCAAGGTGCTCGGCCCGATGGAGGCCGCCTACGAACGGATCCTGACCGACGCCGTCACCGGCGACCCGCGGCGTTTCGCCAGGTTCGACCTGGTGGAGGAGTCGTGGCGGATCGTCGGACGGCTGCTCGACCTGCCCGACCGGCCGCTCCCGTACGAGAAGGGCACCTGGGGGCCGGAGCCGGCGGAGAAGATCGCGCCGGGCGGCTGGCACGAGATCTCCACCACGTTCGACTAGCGGGCGATCCGGGGGAACGATGGTGACATGGACATCAAGGAGCTGTTGGAGCAGTCGAAGGACGTCGTCACCGTCAAGCGGGTCTTCGGCGAGCCGATCCGCCACGGTGACGTCCTGGTCATCCCCGTCGCCCGGGTCGCCCACGGCGGCGGTGGCGGCCACGGGCAGGGCCGGGACGAGAAGGGGGAGGAGCTCGGCAGCGGCGGCGGTGGCGGCTTCGGCTACAGCGCCACCCCCGCCGGGGTGTTCGTGGTCAAGGACGGCGACGTGCAGTGGCGTCCGGCCGTGGACGTCAACCGGATCGTGCTCGGCGGCCAGATCGTCGGCGTCGTGCTGGTGCTGACGATCCGGACCATCTTCAAGAAGTGGCGCCGCAGGAAGTGACACACCCGTCCCCGGCGGATCTGCGGGCAGGTGTCCTGAACGTGGACAGCTCGATCCCCGGCGGCCGGGGGCTCGTAAGGTGATCCCCATGATGACTCTCTGGCGCAGTTCGCGGGTTTCGGCGGTGTGGTGATGCTCGGCGCGATGTCGCCCGGCCCTGACTTCGCGGTCGTGGTCCGCCGTTCGGCGCTGTCCGGCCGCGGTCATGGCATGGCCGCCGCGGTCGGCATCGCCGTGGGCGTGTCGGTCTGGGTGGTGGCCGCCGCCACCGGCGTGGCCGCGCTGCTGGCCGCCTCGGCCATGGCCTTCACCGTGGTCAAGGTCGTCGGCGCCGCCTACCTGCTCTACCTGGGGGTCAAGGCGCTGCGTGCCGCCCTGCGCGGGGGCGGCGGGCTCGACCTCGGCCTGCCCGCTCCCGCCGGACGCCCCTGACCTCCCGGCGGCCCTGCGTGACCGCCGCCCACGGCCGGGGCGCCGGGGTCAGGAGACGGCGACGCCGAGCAGGTGGCCGAGGCCGAAGGTGACGGCGGCGGCGCCCGTGCCCAGGCCGAGCTGGCGCAGGCCGCCCAGCCACCACGGCCGCGCCGTCATCACGGCCACCGCCGCGCCGAACCCGAACAGCGCCACCACGCTCAGCGCCAGCGCCAGGAACAACCCCGACGCCCCGAACAGGAACGGCGCCAGCGGCACCATCGCCCCCGTCGCGAAGGCGACGAACGACGACCCCGCCGCCAGGTACGGCGAGGGCAGGTCGTCGGGGTCCACCCCCAGTTCCTCGCGCACGTGCACGCGCAACGCCTGCTCCGGGTCGGCCGACAGGCCCTCGGCGACCCGGCGCGCCAGGTCGGCGTCCAGCCCGCGCGCCCGGTAGAGGGCGGCCAGCTCGGCCCGCTCGCCGTCGGGGTTGCGGGCCAGCTCACGGCGTTCGACGGCGATCTCGGCCCGCATCAGCTCGGTCTGGGACCGTACCGAGGTGTACTCGCCCGCCGCCATCGAGCACGCCCCCGCGACCAGGCCCGCGAACCCCGCGAGTACGGCGCCGCGCCCGGCGCCCGCGGCGCCCACGACTCCGGCGATCAGCGCGACGTTCGAGACCAGCCCGTCCATCGCCCCGAACACCGCAGGACGCAACCAGCCGCCGGTGACGTCCCGGTGGCGGTGATGCTTCTCAGGAGAAAAGGGCCTGGCAAGCTCGACAGTCATGACAATCCTCCCCTTACTGACAATTCGTCACGAAATTTAGGCCCTTCGGGACATGATCCGCAACGAAGGAGAGGCTAGCCTGATCAGCGATTTTCCCCCTCCGTGACCACCCGCGCACGCGGGAGCGCCGGGCGGAGGGGCGGGAACACGGACGTCCCCCCGGCGTCCGTCGTACGGACGCCGGGGGGACGTCGGCGGGTCAGGCGCGGGCCGGACTGGCGGGCGTCGGCGTGACCGGAGCCGGCTCGGCGCTCCTCGGCCCCCGGATGAGCGCGTCGCAGTCGGCGATCACGTCCTCCAGCAGCCCGCGCAGCAGCTTGTCGGGGTCCTTGACGCAGGCCTGGACGATGCCGACGACGGCGAGCTGCACCGCGTTGGGCGCCGCGTAACGGCGGAAGCCCTTCTCGGTGATCTTGGCGGCCCGGCTGAAGCGCCTGGCCTGCTCGGCCGCGTGCGGCACCTGCTCCATCGCCCTGCGGCTCATCTCGCTCATCCGCCCCGACGGCGCCCCGTCGAGCCGGGCCAGCATCTCCTCGGCCGCCAGCACCGACACCGCGAGCGCGAGCTGGCGCTCGGCGGCGGCGACCGGCAGGGCCGTGGTCGCGCAGCGCAGCGCGATGTGCACGTCGACCCGCAGGTCGTCGCCGGCCAGCCCGATGATGGACGGTACGAGCCCGACCAGCTCGGCCCGGCTCTCATCGCCGGTGTTGTCGTTGACCAGGCGGGCGAGCGCGGCCAGCAGCGGATGGGTGCAGGCCGGATGGTCGCTCCACCGCTCGCCGGCCAGGTAGGACGCCAGTTCCATGAAACAGGCGCCGCGCTTCGGGTTACGATGCCTGCCGCGGGACAGGACCGGCATGTGATCAAGGTGATTGTCCACGGGTGCTCCATGCTCCACGCGATCGCCGTCTATCCAGTTTGCGCTGTCGTGCGCGTCGACGCCAGAGATCGGGCATCTTGCACAGGGAATGATTCCCCCACGAGATGCGATCATTCCTCGCCGAACACGGCATCGCGTAATCGCTATTAATGGTTTATGGGGCCGGAAATTCGCTTTCTGAGGAAATTTCGTTACTTATGACGAAAACCGCGACCGTACGGGCCGGGACCGTCACCGTGCCGGCCGCCGGGTCGAAGGACGAGCGCCGGACCACCTCGTCGGCCGAGGCGGCCTGCACCGGGTGGAGCTCGATCCGGTGGCCCGGCGGCACCGCCACCGGCGGCGTACAGGGGGAGGGGGTGGCGTTGAGCACCGCGACGACCGCGTCCCAGCGCGGGTCCAGCCCCGCGGTGTCCACGCGCATCACGATCACGCCCTCCCCACCGGCCGGGAACGACAACCGCCGCCGTACCTCCTCCGCCGACCCGAGCGCGAACGCCGGCGTCGAGGCCCTGATCCGCAGCAGCTCCCCGAACGCCGCCCGCGCCGCCCTGATCGCCGGGCAGCCGGGACGCAGCGCCGGATCGGCCAGCAGCGGCCGGGCGTACGGCCAGGCCGCCTCGTTGCCGGCCCGCGGCGGCAGGCCCGCGCCGAACCCGTTGCCCGCCGAGCAGTCCCACAGCAGGCGGTTGAACCAGTCGCCGGAGTCGTAGGAGTTGCGGTCGAGCGACTTCGACCGCAGCCGCTCGCCGCCCGCGTGCACGAACGCCGCCCCCTGCCCCAGCAGCACCGTGGCCAGCGACAACACCTGCATGCGCACCCGGTCGGCCATCGGCGTACGGGCCGGCAGCTTGTAGGCCAGCGCGTCGAACAGCGTCTCGTTGTCGTGCGCCTCCACGTAGGCGACCGCGTCGGCCGGCCGGTCGGCGTAGCCCGCGCCGGCGCCGTTGTGGCCGACGTCCGAGCCCTTGCGACCCGAGGGCAACACGTAGTCGCGCAGGCTGCCGGTCAGGCCGAGCATGACCAGGTCGGCGTAATGGCGCAGCCGCTCGCGCTGCTGCTCCTCGGTGCCGTTGGCGGGGGCGCCGTTGGGCGCGCCGGCCAGGCCGGAGCCGAAGCCCTGCACCCGCGGGTCGGCGTCGAACGGGCCGCCGCCGCGCACCGCGTCCCGCAGCCTGTCGTCGAACGTGCCGATGCCGGTGCCGGCCATGTTGGCCTGCGTGGCCTGCTCGAACCTGGCGTCCCCGGCCACCTCGCCGAAGCTCCAGCCCTCGCCGTACAGGATGATCGACCGGCCGTCCACGCCGTCGCGCTCGGGGGTGAGGGCGTCGAGCGCGGCCCGTACGGCCAGGATGTTCGCCTTCGGGTGGTGGCCCATGAGGTCGAAGCGGAAACCGTCCACCTTGTACTGCCTGGCCCAGGTGAGCACCGAGTCGACCACGAGCCGGCCCATCATGGCGTGCTCGGGCGCGGTGTTGGCGCAGCAGGTGGAAGTGGCCAGGGAGCCGTCCTCCAGCAGGCGGTGGTAGTAGCCGGGCACGATCGGGTCGAGCACGCCGGCCGAGTGGGTGTGGTTGTAGACCACGTCCATGACCACGCGCAGCCCGGCCCCGTTGAGCGCGGCGACCATGGCGCGGAACTCCCTGATCCGCTCGTCCGGGTCGGTCGCGTAGGAGCCCTCGGGGACGGTGTAGTGCAGCGGGTCGTAACCCCAGTTGAAGGAGTCGCGGTCCGCGGTGGCTGCCACGCGCTCCTGCTGCCGTTCGGAGTCGGGCGGCAGGGCGGCCAGGTCGAGGCCGGGCTCGGTCCTGTCGGACCGGCGCTCGGGGACCGTGGCGAAGTCGAACACCGGCAGCAGGTGCACGTGGGTGAGCCCGTCCGCGGCCAGCGCGCGCAGCTCGCGCATGCCCTCGCCGTCCTGGCAGAAGGCCGCGTACGTGCCGCGCAGCTCCTCGGGCACGCTCGCGTCGGAGGCGGAGAAGTCGCGTACGTGCAGCTCGTAGATGACCGCCCGGTCCAGCGGGACGGGGGCGGGCTTGGCCAGGCGGTCCCAGCCGGGCGGTTTGAGCGCCGGGTCGTCCAGGCTCACCAGCCTGCTGCGCACCCCATCGGGCGCGGCGGCCAGGCTGTAGGGGTCGGTGACCTCGCCGGTGACGACCCGGCCGGCGGCGGGGGAGTAGACGGTGACGAGGTAGGTGTAGTCCTTGCCGTACCAGGCGGGCCGGCCGCGGGCCGACCACACGCCGGTCTCCTCGTCGAGCCGCATCGGGTGCCTCCGGCCGCCGAGCACCAGCTCCACCCGCCGCGCGGTCGGCGCCCAGAGCGCCAGCCGCGGCAGCAGCCGTCCGGACGGCCCGAGCCGGGTGTCCGCGGCCCCGGCGTAGACGTCGTCGAGCACGCCGGGGATCTGCACGCCCGTCGCCGCCGCGACCGCGCCCGAGGCGTCCCGCGCCACGGCCACGACCTGGCCGCGCAGCACGTCCTTCGCCAGCCGGGCGTCCTCGGGGCGCAGCGTGAGCGCGGTGCCGGCGGCCAGGTGCGGCCACGCGCGCCGCTGCCCGGCGCTCGGCGTGCCCGGCGTGAGCGGGAGGGTACGGGTCTCGCCGGTCAGGCGGCCGTCGCGGCAGCCGATGCCCCCGTCGGGGGCGCAGGCCAGCGCGTGCGTCAGCGACGGATCCACCGTCCAGATGACCGTTCGCCTGTCGATCCAGTGGGCCCGCGCCTCGCCGTCGCCGATCGCGGTCACGTAGATCGTCATGCCCGTACGGGCGCGGCCCATGCGGGGCAGGCGGGCCGGGACCGGACGTGACCGTACCATTACTTTGCGTAATCATTCACTTTGCGTGATCCTGATCCCATGGACGGATTCCTGGACCCCACCTGCGGAGGCGTGACCGAACTACGTGTGCACGGTGTCTCCGGCACCCCGCCGGCGAGCATCCTCAACCATCCCCATCCCCGGCAGATCGCCGGGGACTCCACCACCGGCTTCTACCGGCGCTGGTGGCCGGGCGGCCGGCCCGACGGCGAGCAGGCCGACGTGCCCGGCACTCGCCACCGCGAGGCCTACGCCTGGGGCGGCCTCACCTCGGGCGGCAGGACCATCGCGCTCTGGCTGCTCCTGCTGCCCTTCTCCCTGGCCAACCTGTCCTACTTCATGCTCCCCAGACCTCCCGGAGGCGCCCGCCTGCGGCACGTGACGGAGGCGGCGCAACGCCTGTTCGCGCTGCTGCTCACGGGCACCCTCGTGGGCGCGGTCACCCGGGCGAGCGTCGACCTCATCGGCTGGCAGTGCACCGCGGCCGGCCGGGCCTGCGCCCGCGAGAGCGCGCCCGCCTGGGTCCACTGGATGAGCGAACTGTGGGGGGCCGAGCCGTCGCGGCGGCTGGCGGTCGCCGCGCTGGCGCCGTTCGCGGTGGTCGTGCTGCTGTGGTGGCTGGCGCGGCGCACCTGGGAGCGCGACGAGCAGACCGGCGTGCCGCACGACGGCGGGTCGCGTCCGGGGCCGCTGCTGGCCCAGCCCCGGCTGTGGCACGGCGGCGCGCCCGTGTGGCGGTTGCGGGCCGTGCACGTCGCCTTCGCGCTGGGCTCGATCGGGCTGGCCGTGTCGGGGCCGTTCGTGGGGAGCGCGCGGGGGCTGGCGCTGACCGCGGCCAACGTCGCCGTCCAGGTCGCCGCCGCCGCGCTGGCGGTGCTGCCCGCGATCGCCCGGCGGCTGGCCGTGGTGGAGGCGGTGCCGCCCTGGGTCACCCGGGCCTGCCGGGTGCTGCGCGTGGCCGGGCCGCTGGTCTTCGTGGCCACGATCGCCTCGGCCGCGGACGGGATGTCCCCCGCCCTGCCGGGCCGGCAGCTTCCCGGCCTCGGCTTTGGAGCGTTCCAGTTCGGGACGACGCTCGGGCTCGGCCTGTTCATCCTGGTGGCGACCACCGTCCTGGCCCGCATGGACCGGCAGGCCGGGCCGGGCGACCCGATCGAGCGGCGGGCGCTGTACGGCATGGCCGCCTGGTTCACGCTGATGGTGGCGGCCGGCAGCGCGAACGTGCTGGCGCTCGGCCTGATGTTCTGGACCGCCACCTTCTTCGGCGTGCCGGCCTCCGTCGCCGAGCCTGGGCCGGTCGATCGCCGGCTCTACCTCGACGACCCGGTCTGGTGGACGGCCGCGCTGGTGCCGCTGCTGGTGGCCGGGTTCGTCGGGGTGGCGGTCGCGTTGTGGCTGATCCGCGGGTCGGCCGCCGCCGCGCTCACGCCGAAGCTGACCCCGTACTACGGCGCCTACGACCGGGACGTGGCCGGGAAGTGGGCGCTGGCCGGGCTGACCGACCGCGCCGGGCTCGTGCTGGCGGTGGTCACCGGCATCGGCGCGGCCGGTTCCGGCGCGGTGACCGTGATCTACCGGTTCCATCTGTTCGCCCCGGTGGGCGGGCTGGCCGGGCTGCTGGCCTCGGTCGGGAGCTGGGCCATGACGGCGATCGTCGTCGGCCTGGTCCTGCGGGGCCGCCGCACGTACAGCGACACGCGGCTGCGGCGCACGGTCGGCATCCTGTGGGACATCTCGACGTTCTGGCCCCGGGCCATCCACCCGCTGGCCCCGCCCTGCTACACCGAGCGCGTCATCCCCGAGCTGCTCGCCCGGATCAACACCCTGACCAGGTCCGGCGGCGAGGAGGTGGTGTTGTCGGGCCACAGCCAGGGCAGCGTGCTCACCGCCGCGCTCGTGCTCCAGGTCAGACCCGAGCTGCGCCCCCGCGTACGGCTGCTCACCCACGGCTCGCCGCTGCGCCGCCTGTACGCCGCCTTCTTCCCCGCCTACTTCGGCACCCGCGGCCTGTCGGCGATGCGCGACGCCGTCCGCTGGACCAATCTCTACCGGCTGAGCGACCCCATCGGCGGTCCGGTCTTCCGCCGGGTCGATCCCTTCGGCCCCCGTCCGGCGGGCGAGGGCGAGCAGACCGTCGACCGGTTCTGCTGGGACCCGCTCCAGCCCGGTCCCGGAGAGCCGCTGCCCGAGGCGCGCTGGCACTCCGACTACTGGCTCGACCCGGCCTACGAGGAGACCCTGACCCGTCTCACCAGGTCAGATGGAGCTCCTCAGGGGCGCGGTGGATGAGCGTGGCGGCCATGGTCACGTCCCGGCGGGCCAGCCGGAGGCCGGGCAGCTCGCCCACCAGCAGCTCCAGCGTCACCCGAAGCTGCTCGCGGGCCAGGAACGCGCCGGGGCAGCCGTGCACGCCGTGCCCGAACGCCAGGTGACGGCCGCGCGGCCGGGTGATGTCGAAGTCGTCGGGCCGCTCGTACACGGCGGCGTCCCGGCCGGCCGAGGCGTAGGAGACGAACACCGTCGCGCCCTCCGTGAGCGGCGTGCCGGCCAGGGTGAGCGGCCTGGTGACGCGGCGGCGGAATCCCTGGACGGGCGACTCGTACCGGGCGGCCTCCTCGATCGCGGCCGGGATCAGCTCGTCCGGGCGCGCGCACAGCAGCTCCCACTGGCGCCGGTCGCGCAGCAGGCGGTGCACGACCGAGCCGAGCAGCGCGGTCGTGGTGAGGTGCCCGGCCAGCATGACGTTCTCCACGTTGGAGGCGATCTCGTCGCGCTGCTCGGCCGTCGGCTCGCCGGGCGCGAGGGCGCGTACCACCTCGCCGGTCAGGTTCGCGGCGGCGCGGGAGCGGTCGGCGTGGGCGGCCAGCAGGCGCCGCAGCGCGGCCACCTCGCGGGCGGCGGCGATCTGCTCCTCCTCGGGCATCGGGGTGAACAGCAGGTCCTCGGCCCGGCCGCCGCCCCTGATCGCGGCGGGCACGTCGGCCGGGTCCAGGCCGAGCAGGTGGCCGATCACGGTGGCCGGCAGCGGCCTGGCGTAGGCGGACATCCACTCGCCGCCGCCGGCCTTGGCGAACGCGGCGACCAGCTCGGCGGCCGTGGCGGCGACGAACGGCAGCGCGGCGCTCACCCGGGCGGGCGACAGGCCCCGGGTGAGCGGCCGGCGGTAGCGCTGGTGGGCCTCGCCGTCGGTGCTCAGCACCACGGGCGCGCCGCCGGGGACCCCGGCCAGCTCGGCGAACGCGCGCGGCCCGGGGATCACGTCCGGCCGTAGCGCGCCCTTGGAGGAGAAGTCGCCGGGCCTGGACAGCACCTCGCGGACGTCGTCGTGCCTGGCCACGAGCCAGGCGTCCAGCTCCTCGACGAAGGTCAGCCCGGGGGCGGCGCGGGCGCGCGCGTAGAGCGGGTACGGGTCGCGGTAGAGCGCCTGTCGGTCCACGCGTCCCATCGTCCGGCCAGGCCGGGGACGCGACAAGATCTGAAATTTTCTTTTAGTTCACCCTCAAGTCTTGAAACTTATATCCACGAACGATTGAGTTCGGTCGTGCAGACCCTCCGTTTCCTGGCCGCCGCCGCGCTCGTCTTAGGGCCGGTGGCCTTGAGCGCGCCCGCGCAGGCCGACCCCACCCCGCCCGCCGAGGACGCGCTCAAGGCGTCCTCGTACCCGCCGCCCTCCACGCTGATCAGCCAGGCCACCGCCGGGCAGCCGCGACTGGAGACCGCCAAGAGGACCCGGCCCGTCGCGCCGGGCATCTCGCTGACCTCGTACGACACCTACGACGCGCTCGGCTGGCTGCGCGCCGACGCGGTGACCGCCGACCTCGGCGGCACCAAGGGCGGGCCCAAGGCCGACTACGTCTTCTCCGGCGAGGTGACCAAGACCGAGCCGCTGTCCGGCCCCGCCGGCCGCTCCCACGCCGTGGCGGCGGTCAACGGCGACTTCTTCGACATCAACAACTCCGGCGCCGCCCAGGGCATCGGCGTGCAGGACGGCACGCTGGTCCAGTCGCCGGCCGCCGGGCACGACAACGCGGTCGCCGTCACCGGCGACGGCCTCGGCCGGGTGCTCAAGATGTACTTCGAGGGCACCGCCACGCCCTCCGGCGGCGCGCCGATCGCGCTCACCCAGTTCAACCAGATCGTGCAGGGCGGCGGCGTGGGCCTGTTCACGCCGCTGTGGGGCTCCTACAACCGGGCCCGCGCCGTCGAGGGCGCCTCCTCGGTCGCCGAGGTCGTCCTGGTGGACGGCGTGGTGAGCGAGGTGCGCACCGCCGCGGGCACCGGGCCGATCCCCGCCGGGACCACGATCCTGCTCGGCCGGGACGCCGGCGCGAGCGCCCTGTCGGCCCTGAAGGCCGGCGACCGCGTCGATGTGAAGTACCAGCCGAAGGCGTCGGACGGCTCCACCGTCAAGGCGGCCGTCGGCGGCAACTACGTCCTGGTCAAGGACGGGGTCGTGCAGAACTCCAGCGACCCGGCCGCGCACCCGCGCACCGCCGTGGGCTTCTCCGCCGACGGCAGGAAGATGTACCTGCTCACCGTGGACGGCCGCCAGGCCGACAGCCGTGGCGTCACGCTCAACGAGCTGGCCGCCATGATGGTCGACCTCGGCGCGGCCAACGCCCTCAACCTCGACGGCGGCGGCTCCTCCACCATGCTGGCCCGCGAGCCCGGCTCGGCCGCCGTGCAGGTGGAGAACAGCCCCTCCGACGGCGGCGAGCGCCACGTGCCCAACGGCCTGGCGCTGTACGCGCCCGAGGGCAGCGGCAAGCTGAAGGGCTTCTGGCTGGAGACCGCGAGCGACCCGGCCAAGGCGCCCGGCGTCGGCCCGGTCGCCGGCGGCCGCCCCGACCGCGTCTTCCCCGGCCTGACCAGGCGGCTGACCGCCGCCGGCTACGACGAGACGTACGGGCCGGCGGCCGGCACGCCGTCCTGGCGGGCCAACCCCGCCGTGCACGGCGTCATCAGGAACGGCCGCTTCCACGCCCTGGTGCCCGGCCAGACCACCGTCACCGCCTCGCGCGGCGGCGCCAAGGGCACGCTCGGCCTGACCGTGCTCCAGCCGCTCCAGCGGCTCGGTACGACGGCCGACCGGCTCGGCATCTCGGGCGCCGACGGCAGTGCCGCGTTCGGCGTCGTCGGCTACGACGCCAACGGCAACTCCGCGCCCATCGAGCCGGACGACCTGACGCTCGACTACGACAAGAACCTGTTCGAGGTCACCCCGGCCGAGCACGGGTACTTCACCGTCAAGGCCCGGCAGGCCACCGGCTCCGGCCTGATCACCGCCAAGGTCGGCAAGATCACCACGGCCGTCCCGGTGACCGTCGGGTTCGAGTCCAAGCCGGTCGCCGACTTCGAGGACGCGGCCAAGTGGACCTTCGCCGCCGCCCGCGCCACCGGCTCCCTGTCGGCCGCGCCCGGTCAGAGCGGCGGCGGGCTCAAGCTGTCCTACGACTTCACCACCTCGACCGCCACCCGGGCCGCCTACGCCAGCCCGCCGCAGCAGATCGTGGTGGACGGGCAGCCGCAGGCGTTCGGGTTGTGGATCAACTCCACCGGCAAGGGGGAGTGGCCCAGCCTGGAGTTCTACGACGCGCTCGGCCAGTCGCAGATCCTGCGCGGGCCGTACATGACGTGGACCGGCTGGCAGTACGTCGAGTTCCCGGTGCCCGCCGGGGTCAACTACCCGCTCAAGCTCCGGCGCTTCTACGTGGCCGAGACCAGGGCCGACGCCAAGTACACCAACGACATCCTGATCGACGGCCTGGTGGCCAAGGTGCCGCCGTCGATCACCGCGCCCCCCGTGCCCAAGATCGCCGACCCGGTGGTCAAGGCGGACGTGGCCAAGGCGCCCTGGCGGTTCGCGGTCATGTCGGACGCCCAGTTCGTGGCCAGGAACCCCGACAGCGACATCGTCAGGAACGCCCGCCGCACGCTCCAGGAGATCAAGGCCGCCAAGCCCGACTTCCTGCTGATCAACGGCGACCTGGTGGACGAGGCGTCGCCGGAGGACTTCGCGCTGGCGAAGAAGATCCTCGACGAGGAGCTGGGAGGAGAAGTGAAATATCACTACATCCCCGGCAACCATGAGGTCATGGGCGGCAAGATCGACAACTTCAAGGCCGTCTTCGGCGACACGTACGGCACCTTCGACCACAAGGGCACCCGCTTCGTCACGCTGGACACCTCCCGCCTGAACCTGCGGGGCGGCGGCTACGACCAGGTGGCGATGCTCCGCTCCGAGCTCGACAAGGCGGCCAAGGACGCCTCCGTCGGGTCGGTCGCCGTGCTGTTCCACGTGCCGCCGCGCGACCCCACGCCGGGCAAGGGCAGCCAGCTCGGCGAGCGGAAGGAGGCCGCGCTGGTCGAGGGCTGGCTGGCCGACTTCCAGCGCGACACCGGCAAGGGCGCGGCCTACATCGGGGCGCACGTGGGCACGTTCAACGCCTCCCGCGTGGACGCGGTGCCGTACTTCATCAACGGCAACTCCGGCAAGAACCCGGCCACCGCCGCCGACGACGGCGGCTTCACCGGCTGGTCGTTGTGGGGCGTGGACCCCGTGACGCCCGCCGAGGCCGAGCACGTACGGCGCAACTGGTTCGCCGACGCGCCCGGCTGGATCGGCACCCAGGTGCGGCCGCACGTGGACGAGCTGACCCTGACCGCGCCCGCGACCGTCGCGGTCGGCGCCCCCGCGCCGGTCACGGCGACCGTCCGGCAGGACGAGCGGGCCGTGCCCGCCGCCTACCCGGTCTCGGTGACGTGGTCGGGCTCGCCCAACCTGCACGTCGGCACCCGCCAGACGGCCAAGCCGTGGCACGTGGCCGTGCTCGACCCCGGCACGGGCACGATCACGGCCCTGCGGGCGGGGCAGGTGACGGTCGCCGTCACGGTCAGCGGCGTCACCCGCCAGGCGACCGTGGCGCTCACCGCCAAGGCCGCCGCCTGAGGCCCCCGGCCGGGGAGGTGATCCCTCCCCGGCCGGCTGGCCCATATGTACGGATATATCGGTACGAAGTGCCAAAAATCTTGGCAGCCATGGGATTCCCCATTCTTCCTCCGGATAGCACTCCTGACGTGCGGGGACTGCCCTCGCAGGCGAGGGACCGGGGGAACGACTAGGGGGTTCGTCCGTGAACGCATGGACCTTCGAGGGACAGCCCGGCGCGCTGGGCGACACGGTCACCCTCGTGGAGGGCAGCTCCTTCTGCGTCTGCCAGCACGGCGGCGACATCGTCCCCGGCGGCGCCCAGGGCGTCTACCACGCCGACACCCGCCTGCTGTCCCGCTGGATCCTGCGCGTGGACGACCACCCCGTCGAACCGCTCCAGGCGATCATCCCCGAGCCGTACCACGGCACGTTCCTCGGCAAGGCCAGGCCGCGTCCAGGAGGGGCGGAGAGCACCCTGCTCGTGGTGCGCGAGCGCTACGTCGGCGGCGGGCTGCGCGAGGATCTCGTGCTCCGCAACATGTCCGAGGAGGCCGCGGGCTGCGCGCTGTCGGTGCAGGTCGGCGCGGACCTGGCGGACCTGTTCGAGGTCAAGGCCGAGCGGGTCCGGTCGGCCGACGACGTGGAGATGACCACCGGCGAGAGCGGCCTGGTGGTCTACGCGCCGAGCCGGGCCCGCGGCGCCAGGATCATGGTCGAGTCGCCCGGCACGCCGGTCGTCGCCGCGCCCGGGCTGCTCATCTTCAACATCGTGGTGCCCGCCCGCGGCGAATGGCGCGCCAGCCTGCTCGTGACGCCGACCCACGAGGGCGAGGAGCCCTCGGACCGGGTCCCGGCCGCCCACCCGGCCCGGCCCGACGCGCCGGCCCGCCGCCTGGCCGAGTGGACCGCCAGCACCCCCGTCGTGGAGAGCACGAACGCCGCCCTCGTCGAGGTCCTGGCCCGCTCCCGCGAGGACCTGGGCAGCCTGCGCCTGTTCGACCGCGACCACCCGGACGAGCCGCCCGCCATCGCCGCCGGCGCGCCCTGGTTCATGACGCTGCTCGGCCGGGACTCGCTGCTGACGTCCTGGATGGCGTTGCCGCTGGACCACACGCTCGCGCTCGGGACGCTGCGCAGGCTGGCCCGGCTCCAGGGCGTCAAGGTCGACCCGCTCTCCGAGGAGGAGCCCGGCAAGATCATGCACGAGCTGCGCTTCGGCGCCCAGGACGACTCCTCCCCGTACGCGGGACGGGCCTACTACGGCTCGGTGGACGCCACCCCGCTGTTCGTCATGCTGCTCGGCGAGGTGCGCAGGTGGGGCGTGCACTGCGACGCGGTCGAGGACCTGCTGCCGCACGCCGACGCCGCCCTCGCCTGGATCGAGGAGTACGGCAGCCGCGACGGCCTCGTCTGGTACCAGCGCAAGACCGATCGCGGCCTGGTCAACCAGGGCTGGAAGGACTCCTTCGACGGCGTCAACTTCGCCGACGGCACCATCGCCCGCCCGCCGATCGCGCTGGCCGAGGTGCAGGGCTACGTCTACGCCGCCTACCTCGCCCGCGCCCACTTCGCCTGCCACGAGGGCGACCAGGCCGCCGAACGGCGCTACGTGGAGCGGGCACAGGCGATCAGGGACGCCTTCAACGAACGTTTCTGGCTGCCCGGCCCCGGCTACTACGCCATGGGCCTGGACGGGCGCGGCCGGCCCATCGACGGACTCGGCTCCAACATGGGCCACTGCCTGTGGTCCGGCATCGCCGACGAGGACAAGGCACGCCAGGCGGCCGGGCACCTGCTCTCGCCCGAGATGTTCACCGGGTTCGGGGTGCGCACGCTGGCCTCGTCGATGGGGGCGTACAACCCGATGAGCTACCACAACGGCTCGGTGTGGCCGCACGACAGCGCGATCATCGCCACCGGGCTGATGCGCTACGGCTACGTCGAGGAGGCCCAGCGCATCGCCGTCGGGCTGCTGGAGGCCGCGCACGCCTTCGGCGGGCGGCTGCCGGAGCTGTTCTGCGGGTTCGACCGGGGGGAGTACCGGCAGCCGGTGCCGTACCCGACGTCGTGCTCGCCGCAGGCGTGGGCCGCCGCCGCGCCCATCCAGCTCCTGCGCACGCTGCTGAGGCTGGACCCGGGGGTGCAGTACGGGAAGATGTGGCTGGTCCCGGCGCTGCCCGAGGGATTCGGGGACGTGACGATCAGGGGCATGCCGGTGGGGGACTCCAGGATCGACATCGCGGTCAGGGGCGACGGCGGCACGCCCACGGTGTCCGGCCTGCCCGAGGGCATGGAGCTGATCACCGAACCACGCTGTCCCATCAGCGGCGCCTGCCGTCCCGGCCTGGCCCGCAGGACGAACGGCCTGTCGACGTTGTGACGATCGGACTCGCACAGGGGGTGCTGGGATGATGGAGCCCGAAAGTGACTGGGAAGGCGCGTTGCGCATCGCGATGATCGCTCCGCCCTGGGAGGAGGTGCCGCCGCGGGCCTACGGCGGGATCGAACAGATGCTCGCCGACCTGATCATCGGGCTGTCGGGCCGCGGCCACGAGGTGACCCTGATCGGCTCGGGCAGTACGGAGGTCCCGGCCAAGTTCCTGGCCACCTACCCGCAGGCGCCCTCGGAGCGCATCGGTGAGTCGCTGCCCGAGGTGCTGCACGCCGCCCAGGCATGGCGGGCGCTGGAAGGGCTGCCCGCCGACATCGTGCACGACCACTCGCTGGCCGGGCCGCTCACGGCACTCGGCCGGGCGACGCCGACCGTGGTCACCTGCCACGGCCCGGCCGCCGGCGAGCTGGGCGAGGTGTACCGCGCGCTCGGCGAGCACATCGGCCTGGTCGCGGTCTCCGACGCGCAGCGCGCGAGCACGCCCGACCTCAACTGGATCGCCACCGTGCACAACGCGCTCGACGTCGCCACGTTCCCGTTCCAGGAGCACAAGGAGGACTGGGTGCTGTGGCTGGGCCGGTTCAGCGACAGCAAGGGCCCGCACCTGGCCATCGACGCCGCCCGCGCGGCGGGCCGCCGCATCGTGCTGGCCGGCAAGCTCACCGAGCCGTGCGAGCAGGCCTACTTCGAGGAGCACGTACGGCCCCGGCTCGGCCCCGACGCCTCCTACGTGGGCGAGGCCGGCGCCGGGCGCAAACGCGAGCTGCTGGCCGCCGCCCGCTGCATGGTCTTCCCCATCCAGTGGGAGGAGCCGTTCGGCATGGTCGTGATCGAGGCGATGGCGTGCGGCACGCCGGTCGTGGCGATCGGGCGGGGAGCGGTGCCGGAGATCGTGGTGGACGGCGTGACGGGGTTCGTGCTGCGGGAGGTGGAGGAGCTGCCCGCGGCGATCGAGGCGGCCGGGCGGCTGGACCCGTACGCGTGCCGGGCCCACGTCGAGCGGCACTTCGGCCTCGGCGCGATGGCGGCGGCCTACGAGGCGGTCTATCGCCGTATGCTGGCCGCTCCGCGCCCGGTCCGGCTCGCCGACGAGCCCGCGCCGCCCGGCGGGGCCGTGCGGTAGATCTCCGCGGCGAGGCGGGCGAACGAGCGCACCAGCGGCCCCGGGTCGCCGGCGGCCCAGGCGACGACCAGCCGGCTCGGCGGCTTGCCCGTCAGCGGCACCGCCACCAGGCCCTCGGGCAGCGGATGGCCGAGCGTGGTCAGCCCGACCGTGCCGTTCCACAGGACGGCCTGCGTGCACTCGTGGACCGTACGCACCACCGGGCCGTCGTGGAGCGGCCCGCGCGGCCCGCTCCAGTAGGCCCGCCAGATCGGGTCGGCGCCCTCCGGCAGCCGGAACCACGGCCGGTCGGCGAGCTCGTCGGGCCGTAGGTCCGCGCGCCCGGCCAGCGGGTCGTCGGCGCGCAGGACCACCCCGACCGGGTCGGCGCGCAGCACCCGCGTGACCAGCCCCGTCCCGTCGAACGGGGTGCGCGTGAGCGCGACGTCGACCAGCCCCGCCCGCAGCCCGGCGGTCGGGTCGGCCAGATCGGCCTCGCGGACCCGGACCCGCACGCCGGGGTGGCGCTCGCGGTAGGCGGCGGCCAGCGCGGTGCCGGCCTCGGCGGCGCTGTCGGCGAGCGTGCCCACGGTGAGCACGGCCGGGCCCGCCGCGGCGGCCACCCGGGAGCGCAGCCGGTCAGCCCGGTCGAGCAGCTCGCGGGCCTCGTCGTAGAGCGCGGCCCCGGCGGGGGTGAGCGAGACTCCGGCGGGCGAGCGGTGCAGCAGCAGCTGGCCGGGCTCGCCCTCCAGCCGCCTGATGGCCCTGCTCAGCGGCGGCTGGGTCATGTGCAGCCGCTCGGCGGCCCGGCCGAAGTGCAGCTCCTCGGCGACCGCGACGAAGTTCCTGAGCAACCTCAGATCCATGCCACCACCAGAGGCCGTGCCCGGTCCCGCACGCCACCGTCCCATGCGCTTGCTTCGGTACGCATGTCCCGACAAGACATGCGAAGTGCAGCATACTTAGAAAAATCGTCGCATGGCAACAAGTGCTGTATTTGATGCCGCACTTTTTGCTCTTCCCTGGTAAGGCCGACGATGCATTGTGGGCGACCACGGGGAATGTAGCTGTCGATCAGCGCATTCGACACCCGGTCGTACGCGCGCGGGCATTGCTGTGGCGTTCTCATGAATTGCGCACTTGCCGCCGTCCCGGGTATCGCCGAATTGCTCGTGATCTTCCTTCATTCGTTTTCACTTGCACGATCACAGGAATGTCATGCGATATCACCGACGAATTGCCGTCCTGGCCGCCGCCATCTGCCTGGTGGCCTCGGGTGGCGTGCCCGCGCACGCCGACATCGCCGTACAGGCGGGCACCCGGCTCAGTCAGCCGGAACTCTTTCTGCGGACGCCGCCGCCCGGCAAAGGCGAGTCCGAGAAAGGGGAGAAAGAGACCGGCGGTCTGGTCTGCGGGCCGCCGTACCTGACCGGGGATCCGGACCTGGGGCCGACGCTCCTGCCCAGGACCGGCTACCTCGGGGGCATCCTGCGCGATTACGTGCCGCTGGGCGGTCTCAGCCCGCAACACTTCCTCTCGCGTTACTGGGACTACGCCGTCAACAATTACCGATTCCCGCCCGACTCCGGGTTCGGCCGTTCCGGTGATTATCCCAACGGCCGGCTGCAGCTCAAGACGACGTTCCTGCAGATCGGCATGCGGCTCGACCGTTTCGGCGGATACTCGGGCTCGTTCCTGTCGCCGATGGGTGATCTGTTCATCCGGCGGGCGCTGCCGCCGCGCAATCTGAACACCAACCCGCAGGACCCCGAGCACGTGTGCAATTATCACGCCTTCCGGGTGCTCAAGTCGTTCCGCGTCGAGGTGGGCCCGGCGGCGCCCGCGTTCGAGCAGTCGGGCGGCGGCACGCAATATCACGTGGTCAGCCGGTACATTCCCGAAGCTCCGCAGACGAGCGACGAGGTCCCGGTGAGCTGGCTGCTGCAGAACGGATATCTACAGGAGATCGAGCCGGTCCTGGCGCCCGTCAAGACCGGCGCCGCCACGGAGCCCCGCGCCGCCGAGTCCCGGGACATGGGCGAGTCCGGCCCGTACGTCGTGACCCGCAGGTGGGCCCCGACCGGCCGCCCGCCCGCGTACGACCGATCCTAGGGCCCTGACCTGCGGTGATACCCGAACGACATCGGGCCTCCAGAACCGGACTTGGACGCTGCGGCGTCCGGCGCGATGGACTGGAGGCCGTCTTCGGAGGAGTCACCATGACTGAGACCACCCTGCCGGACCCGGCCGTCCACCTCTCGGACGTCCGGGAACTGGCTCCCGACCTGCTGGTCGTCCCCGACGGGGGCGTGCCGCTGGTGCCGAACATCGGTCTGATCGGCGGCCGGGACGCCGTCCTGGTCGTCGAGACCGGCATGGGCCCGGCCAACGCCCGGCAGGTGCTGGCCTTCGCCGCCGAGCACGCCCATGGCCGCCGGCTCTACCTGACGACCACGCACTTCCACCCCGAGCACGCCTTCGGCGCGGGGGAGTTCGCCGGCGAGGCGACGTACCTGGTCAACCGGGCCCAGGCCGACGATCTGCGGACCAGGTTCGGCGGCTACCTGGAGATGTTCAAGGGGCTCGGGGAGAGCGTCGCGCACCGGCTCGACGGCGTCGCGCAGCCCGTCCCCGACCTCGTCTACGACCAGGAGCACGACCTGGACCTCGGCGGCCGGGTGGTGCGGCTGCGGGCCACCGGGCGCGCGCACAGCCGGGGCGACCAGGTGGTGAGCGTGCCAGACGCGGACGTCCTGTTCACCGGCGACCTGGTCGAGGCCGGGCAGTTCGCCATCTTCCCGTGGTTCCCGCCGCACGACGCCGACGTGTCCGGCACCCGCTGGCTGGCGGTGCTGCGCGGCCTGGCCGAACGCGCCCCCCGGGTGGTCGTGCCCGGCCACGGCGAGATCGGCGGCCCCGGCCTGCTGGCCGACGTCCGCGACTACCTCGAACTGCTGCGGGACGAGACGTGGGCGCGCCGCGACTCGGCGATGAGCGAGGAGACGATCATCGAGGAGGTCTCCGCCCTGATGATCGAACGCCACCCGGAGTGGGCCGGGCGCGAGTGGATCGCCAGGGGAGTGGGCTGCCTGTGCTCGGAGCACCCCGCCTGACCTGCCGGATGCTCCGAACGCCCTGCCTGACCGGTCGGGTCACGGCTCGACGGACGGCCTCAGCGCGCCGCCGCGCACCAGCGAGATCGCCCGCTCCAGGTCGGGGGTCAGGTAGCGGTCCTCGCCGAGCGGCGTGATGAACCGCCTGATCTCGGCGTGCAGGGCGCGGGTCACCGTCCCGAGCGGCAGGCCGGCCATCTTCGCCGCGATGAGGTCGATGCCCTGCGCCGCCATCAGGTACTGCACCGCCAGGACGGTCTCCAGGCGGTCGAGGTTCTCGTGCAGGTCGCGTACCGAGGCCATCGCCATCGTGTTGTGGTCCTCCTGGCCGTCCTTGACCGGACGTGACAACGTGCCCGCCGGGTGGGCCCTGACCTGCATCTCCGGGACCAGCGCGGCGGCCACCGTCTGCACCTGCACCATCCCGGAGTTCAGGCCGACGCTCCCGCCGGCCAGGTTCGCCGGCAGGTCGTAGCTCCAGCGGGGCGACAGCAGGCGTCCCGACAACTCCTGCGACAGGACGCCGACGTCGGTGATCTCGGCGTTCAGGCTGTCGGCGAGGTGGCCCATGATCGAGCCGTCCCAGTTGCCGCCCATCACGAACTCGTAGCCTGGGCCCCGCTCGCGCCGGAAGATCAGCGGGTTGGAGGTCGAGGCGTTGGCCTCGCGCAGCAGGGTCCGGCGGGTGGCGGCGAGCACCTGGCGCAGCCCGGCCATGATGTGCGGGGCCGCCCGTACGGACACGGCGTCCTGCACGCGCGGGTGGTAGTCGGCCGGGTTGAGCCGCCGGCGGCCCTCCTCGGTCATCCAGCCCGAGCCCGCCACCATGGCCCGCAGCCGCGCCGCGACCGCGTCCTCCTCCGGGATGCGGCGCTCCCGGTGCGTACGCGCGTCCAGCGAGCCGCGCTCGGCCCTGGTCGCCTCCATGAACAGGGCGAAGGCGCCCTCGGCCTGGTCGGCGAGCACCGTGGCCCGGTGCACGGCGTGCAGCAGCGTGGCGGCCAGCACCGTGCTGCCGCTGATGATCGGCAGCGCCTCCCCGGCCTCGAAGGTGAAGGTCCTGGCCAGGCCCGCGCGCGGCAACATCTCCGAGGCCGGTCCCACCGCGCCCCGGTAGTGCACCGGCGCGTCCTCGCCGAGCGCGGCCAGCCCGGCCGCCGCCTGCGGCTGCAGGTCGCCGGTGCCGAGCGAGCCGATCTGCGGCATCACCGGCACGACCCCGGCGTTCACCATGGACAGCAGCCGCTGCGGCACCTCGGGCCGTACGCCGACCTTCCCCCTGGCCATCTGGTTGGCCTTGAGGACCAGGGCCAGCCTGACCACGTCGTGGGGCAGCGGCGGGCCGACGCCCGCGGAGTGCGAGCGCAGCACGTTGCGCTGGAACTGCTCGGCCTCCTCGGGCGAGAGCGGGCGGTCCTTCAACGGGCCGAGCGCCTGGTTCCAGCCGTACACGCGCTGGCCGCTCAGCGCCGCCAGCGCCCCCGCCCGCGACCTGGCCATGCGGGCCCGCGCCGCGTCCGACACCCGCGCGACGACGGGACGGCCCTCCAGGATCGCGAAGGCGTCGCGCAGCGAGAACCGGTCGCCGTCCAGCACCAGGTTCAGCACCGGCGCCGCCGCGGGGGCGGGCGCCGGGGCCGGCGCTCGGACGGCGACCGCCCGCTCCGGTACGCACACCGCCGCGACCAGGCCGACGCCCGCGGCCATTCGTCCCACTTTGCTGATCAACTCAGCCCCCCGGCCCGTTTCCGACGAAGATCCATTCCGCTCCGTTTATAGCCGTGCGGTCAGGTGTCGCCGGGAAGGCTCCACACCGGGGGACGAGTGCTGACCGGCCCTAGGGCAGGCGCTTACCTCCTGCCTTGGACGCCACCGCGACGTGCGGCCGGCCGGTGATCGGATGCGGTCCGACGTGGGCCAGGACGCCGAAGACCTCCTCGATGAAGGCCGGCGTCAGCACCTCCAGCGGAGGGCCCTGCCCGGCGACCCGGCCCTCGCGCAGGACGACGATCCGGTCGGCGTAGGCGGCGGCCTGGTCCAAGTCGTGCAGCGCGGCCAGCAGCGTCAGACCGAGCGAGCGGATCAGGTCCAGCAGGAGAAGCTGCGAGCCGACGTCCAGGTGGTTGCCCGGCTCGTCCAGGATCAGCAGCGGCGCCTCCTGGGCCAGCGCGCGGGCCAGCAGCACGCGCTGCCGTTCGCCGCCCGACAGCGTGGTCATCAGCCGGTCGGCCGCCCAGTCCATGCCGACCCGTTCCAGGGCGGTGGCGACCACCGTACGGTCGGCCGCGCTCTCCCGGTCCAGGGCCCGCTTGTGGCTGTGCCGGCCGGCCGCCGCGACCTCGGCGACGGAGAACCCGTCCCCGGCCGGGTTGTGCTGGGGCAGGACCGCCCGCCGCCGCGCGGCGTGCCGGGGCCGCATCCGCCACAGGTCGTCGCCGTCCAGCCGGACGACGCCGCCCGTGGGACGCAGCGACCGGTAGACGGTACGCAGCAGCGTGGACTTGCCGCTGCCGTTGGGCCCGACGAGCGCCACGAACTCGCCCGGCCCGGCGCTCAGGGTGACGTCGGTGACGATGGGCCGCGCGTCGATCGCCGCGCTGACGCCCGCGAGGTCAAGCCGCATCGCCGCCTCCCGCCCGCCGCCGGCGCAACAGCCACAGGAAGAACGGCACGCCGAGCCCGGTGGTGAAGATCCCCACCGGCAGCTCGTTCGGCCGGTCGGCCACCCGCGCCGCCAGGTCCACCAGCACCAGGAACACCGCGCCGGCCAGCAGCGACACCGGCAGCACCCGGCGGTGGTCGGCCCCGACCACGAACCGGACCATGTGCGGCACCATCAGCCCGATGAACCCGATGCCGCCCACCACGCTGACCACCGTGGCCGTCAGCAGCGACCCGGCCGCCAGCAACCCGATCCGCAGCGCGGCGACCGGCACGCCGATCGCGACGGCCGACTCCTCACCGGCCAGCAGCGCGTTGAGCGCGCGCGCCTGCGAGCACAACCAGGCCACGCAGCACACGACGAGCAGCGCGGGCACGCCCAGATCCGCCCACGACGCCCCCGCGACGCTGCCCATCAGCCAGAACATCATGCCCTGCAACTCGGTCGGGTTGAGCTGGAGCTGCACGAACGTGGTGGCCGCCGAGCACAGGTAGCCCACGGCCACACCGGTCAGCACCAGCCAGGAGTCCAGCAGCCGCCCCGATCGCTGGGCCAGCGCGTACACCACCAGCGCCGACAGCAGCGCGGCGGCGAACGCGGCCCCGGTGACGCCCACCGCGCCGGTCAGCCCGGCCAGCGCGCCGCCGCCCAGCGCGGGCACCAGCACCGCGCCCAGCGAGGCCGCCGAGGACACACCCAGCACGTACGGGTCGGCCAGCGGGTTGCGGACCAGCGCCTGCAACGCCACCCCGGCCACCGACAGCGCGGCCCCGGCCAGCGCGGCCAGCAGCGCGCGGGGCGTACGGATCTCCCACACGACCTGCGCGAGCAGCGGGTCGGCCTGGTCACCGCGCCCGGTCAGGTACGCCCACACCACCCCCCACACCTGGCCGAGCGGCAGGTTCACCGACCCGACGGAGATCCCGATCACCAGGGACGCGACCAGCGCGACCCCCAGACCGGCCAGCAGGAACCCGGTCGCCCGCCCGGACACCGCGTGCGGCCGCCGCCGCGGCGGGACGGGCGCGCCGCGGCGCGGCGGGGCCGTCAGCGTGTCAGTCACCGGGATGCACCGCCTTGGAGATCTTCTCCACGGCCCAGGCGTTGAGCGGCCCGAGGTAGACGCCGTCGGAGACGACCGTGAAGGCCCTGGACTTGGCCGCAGCCCAGTGGGGGTAGGCGGCGAACAGCTTCGCCGCGGCCTCCTCGCCGTTCTCCGCGGGCGTGAACAGGCCGACGACCAGCACGTCCACCTGGGCGGTCGCGAGCTGTTCGCGGTTGAGAGTGCGGGTCATGTCGGCGGTCTGGCCGGCGAAGGCGTTGACCCCGCCGGCCGCCCTGATCACGTCGTCGTAGATGCCGCCGGTCATCACCGCGGGCAGGCCGTTGGCGTTCATCATGGCCATGCCGGGATAGGCGATCAGCACCTTCTTCGGCGGCAGCGACGCGACGCGGGCCCGTACGGACTCCACCCGCGCCCGCAGCCGTCCGATCAGGTCGAACGCCCGCCGCTGCACGTCGAACACCCGCCCGAGCAGGCCGATGAACTCCAGCGAGGAGTTGATCGACTGGTTGCGGTAGGCGCGTTTCTCCTGCTCGCTCGCCTCCGGCTTGCCCATCGCGCAGTTCACCGGATTGACCAGCGAGGTGATGCCGGCCGCGGCGAGCTGCTCGCGGGTCGCGAAGCCCCTGCTCGCGTCGAACCCGCCCGACCAGGTGGAGACCACCAGGTCCGGCTTGAGCCTGAGCACCTGCTCGGCGGGCACGTCGAAGTTCTTGTTCATGGTCAGGCCGCCGGTCGGCAGCGCCTTGATCCGGCCGGTCATGGACGGGTCGTCGGACACGCCGTAGCTCTGGGCGTTGGCCAGGACGGTCTTGTCCAGTCCGAGCATCAGGAAGCTCTCCACCTCGCCGACGCTGGTGCCGTTCAGGATCAGCACGCGCTGCGGCGGGCGGCGGAAGGTGACCCGCATGCCGCAGTTGTCGAAGGTGAGGGGGTAGACGGTCCGGCCGGCGGCGGGCTGGACGCCGGTGGGCGTCTGGCCGCCGGTCGCCGCGGGCGCGCCGCAGGCCGAGGCCAGCAGCACGAGCGCGAGCGCCGAGGCTCGGCGGGTACGGGTGGATCTCATGGGTGATGTCCTCTGAGTCGAGTCGCGGGCACGCCGCGCCGGCTCCATGGCGGAGGCGGGGCGCGGCGGCGAGCCGGGCTGGTCGTCGGAGGAACCGAGGGGGTCGCGGGCGCGCGAGGGACCGCGGGCGCGCTCAGGCGAGCGGGCCCACGACCGTCGTACGGACCGGCCACCGCGGCTCCGGTCCACCCGTGGGCGGCCCGCGCAGCACCAGCACGTGCCGCAGGAACAGCCGTACGCGGGCCGTGACGTCCTCGCGCCCGGCCACCGGCGCGCGCGGCGGCGCGGCGAACCCGGCCACGGCGAGGAACAACACCAGCAGCGGGCGCAGCACCCACCCGGCCAGCTCGCGGACCAGGGCGCACAACCCCGACTCCACCCACCGCAGCCACACCGACGTCAGCAGCACGCTCGCCGCGTGCACGAGCAGCATCCCCAGCCCCGGGGCGCCCGCGTCGTGCAGGTGGCCCAGCTCGGCGGCGGGGGGCGGCTCGGGATGGTCGCCGCCCACGGACAGCAACACGTGCAGGACGACCTGCGAGGCGCCCGTCGCGGGCACGATGGCCGCCAGCGTGCGCTCACGCCCGGTCAGCGCCAGGGCCGGGGCCAGGACCAGCAGGAAGCCGGCCAGCAACGCCTTCGGGTCGAAGCAGCCGCCGCCCGCCACGTGGCCGAGCGCGGCCAGGGCGGCGCACGTGCCGGCGAAGCTCGCCGCACGCAACCAGCGCACCACCGACCACGGACCCATCGAGGCCAGATCCTCCCACACGGCCGGGCCGCCCGCCTCCCGTGGGGTGTGCGGCGTTGACAGGCGGCGTACTCTCCGAGTGTGACCCTCCGGTTGACCCCTCCGCCGTTCGACGACGAGGCTCCGTGAGGAGTCCCACATGACCGGCCTCGGCTCGCGCGTGGTCCTGGTGCCCGACCTGGGCGAAGAGCTGGCCCGCGCGGTGGGCGAGCTGGAGAGGCTGCTGCTGGTGCTGCGCGCCGCCGAGTCCGTCGGCTCGCCGCTGCCCGGCGCGCTCGCCGACGGCCTCGCGCTGACCGCGCTGCGCCGCTTGTGGCGGGCGATCGGCCCCACGCAGGGCAGGCGCGCCACCGCCGGCCGCCTCGCCGGCCGCCTGTACGCCCCCGGCGGCCAGGTCGAGCACATGCCGCTGCGCCTGGTCGACATCGACCCGCTCGACGTGGCCACCCTGTCGGCGGCCGCCATGGCGCTCGGCCTCGGCGCGGTCGGCAAGGGCGTGGTCCGCCAGGCCCTCGACGCGGTCGGCACCGACCTGCCCGCCACCGAGCTGGTCTCGGCCGCCGCCCGCTTCAGCGGCCTGCTCGACCTGGCCGACACCGCCGACTCCATCGTGCTGCGCGAACGCCTGGCCGCCGCGGGGCCCGGCGCCGACGTCGTCCTCACGCCGGAGGCCGAGCGGGCCTACCAGGCCACCGTCGGCCGCCTCAACGCCATGTGGTCCGGCACCGGCACCGCTGCCCCTCCCTGACCCGCCGCCGTGCGCGTCAGGGGGCCAGCGGCGCCGGCGTGGTGCCGTGGCGGGGTAAGCGGGGCAGCCGCAGCCGCCCGCGCAGGGGCAGGCCCGAGGGGATGAACGCCTCGGCCTGCAGCGCCGAGACGCCGATCCTGGGCAGGTCGCGCGCGTTCGGGTAGACGACGAAGCGCGGCTCCCAGATCGGGCGGAACTTGGCGTTGAACCGGTAGAGCGACTCGATCTGGAACCAGTGCGACAGGAAGACCAGCACCGACCGCCACGCCCGCAGCACGGGGCCCGCGCCGAGCCGGTCGCCGCGGGCCAGCGCCGCGCGGAACATCGCGAAGTTGAGCGACACCTGCGTGATCCCCAGCGCCGGCGCGGCCCGCAGCGTCTCGGCGATCAGCAACTCGTTGAGCCCGGGGTCGGCGTCGCGGTCGCGGCGCATCAGGTCCAGCGAGACGCCCCGCGCCCCCCACGGCACGAAGTGCAGCACGGCCTTGAGCTCGCCGTCCCTGGAGGCGGTGGCCACCACGCAGTCGGCGTCGGCCGGGTCGCCGAAGCGGCCGAGCGCCATCGAGTAGCCGCGTTCTGTCTGGGTGCCGCGCCACAGCCCGGCGGCGTGCCGGATCCGTTCCTTCTCCTCCTCGGGCACGTCGCGGGCGCGGCGCACCCGGCAGGCGTACCCGGCGCGGCGGGTGCGGTTGACCATCTGGCGCACGTTGCGCATCGCGCGGCCCTCCAGCGTGAAGTCGGCCACCTCGACGATCGCCTCGTCGCCGATCTCCAGCGCGGACATCCCCGCCACCCGGGTCCACACCTCGCCGCCCGCCTCGCCGCACCCGATGACCGCCGGCACCCAGGCGTGCCGCCGCGCCTCGGTCATGAACGCGGCGATCGCCGCCGGCCACGCCTCGCGGTCGCCGGTCGGGTCGCCGCTGGCCAGCATCACGCCGGAGACGACACGGTAGGCCACGGCCGCCTTGCCCGACGGCGAGAACAACACGCTCTTGTCCCTGCGCAGCGCGAAGTAGCCGAGCGAGTCGCGTTCGCCGTGCGCGTCCAGCAGGGCGCGCAGGCGGCTCTCGTCGTCGGCGGTCAGCTCGGCGACCGGCCGCTCGGGGCGCAGCGCCAGGTAGAGCGTCGTGACCGCGGTGAGCGCGCCGAGCGCGACGAGGGAGAAGTAGACCAGGTCGGAGACCCGTTCGGAGGTGAACGTGACCGGCCCCTCGATGCCCGCCAGCCCGAGCGCCACGTGCTCCAGCCGGTCGAGCACACCCGGACGGCCCACCAGCGCGCCCGGCCTGGCGCTCACGATCAGATAGCCGAGCCCCAGGTCGATCACGCCCAGCACGAGCAGGTTCCACAGCGCCCGCCAGCGCGAGCGCGGGTCGGGCAGCGCGGAGAACTCCCGCCGCCCCGCCACGAGCACGGCCAGCAGCACGACGCTGATCGCGGCCGTCACCGGGCGCAGGTGCAGCACGCCCATGACGGCGCTGACCGGCAGCAGCACCACCACCGCCCGCCAGGCCCGCACCTTCCCGCGGCGCAGCGCGTGCGCGATCATCACCAGCATGATGCCGACCACCAGCGACGTCGCCCGCGCCACGGTCGTCACCGTCCCGGGCAGCAGGTCCGACCACTGCCCCATCCGCGTGTGCTCCAGCCGCGGCGCGACGGCCTTGGCGATGTCCAGCAGGCCGATGACCAGCGAGGAGTAACCCGCCAGCGCGAGGATCCATGGACGCTTCACACCAACGATTGAAGCCCCTCCGGGTTAATCTCCTCGTTAACCACGCGCTTACGCCCGCCGGGATATGTCTGCTGTCCATGGGACTGACCTCGATCGTGCTGCTGGTGGCCGTCGCCGCGCTCGCCGTGGCCGCGCTGTCGGCCACCGTGTGGTTGTGGCCGCGGCTGGCCGGGCGGGGCACGCCGCCGGTGCTGGGCCGGGTGGGCCTGCTGGCCGCCTGCCAGACGTTCACCGTGGCCGCGCTCGCGCTGCTGGTCAACTACTACTTCGGCTTCTACGGCTCCTGGGACGACCTGCTCGGCGCCGACACCGGCACCGCCCAGATCACCGCCGCCGGGGCCGCCGCCGGGCTGCGGGTGCTGGACAGCCGGGCCGTCCCCGGCGGGCGCATAGAGGAGGTCACCCTGCCGGGCGCGCGCACGCACCTCAGCGAGGAGGCGTACGTGTTCCTCCCCTCGGCCTACTTCAAGGAGCCCACCCGCCGCTTCCCCGCGATCATCGCCCTCACCGGCTACCCCGGCGACCCGCGCAACCTCATGACCCGGCTCGACCTGCCCGGCCGCCTCGCGCACGCCATCGCCCTGCACCAGGTCAACCCGGCCGTCCTGGTCATGATGCGGCCGAGCGTGGTGCTGCCGCGCGACACCGAGTGCGTGGACGTGCCGAACGGGCCGCAGGCGCTGACGTACTTCGCCGACGACGTACGGCAGGCCGTGACCGCGCACTACCGGGCGGCGCCCGGCCGCGACTCCTGGGGCGTCCTCGGCGGCTCGACCGGCGGCTACTGCGCGCTGAAGATCGTGATGAGCCGTCCCGACGCGTTCTCCGCCGCGGTCTCCCTGTCGGGCTACTACAAGACCATCGTGGACGGCACCACCGGCGACCTGTTCCACGGCGACAAGGCGCTCGCCGACCGCAACGACCTGATGTGGCGCCTGGCCAGGCTGCCCGCCCCGCCCGTCGCCGTGCTCGTCACCAGCAGCAGGAAGGGCGAGGCCGACTACCTGCCGACCGAACGTTTCCTGAACGCGGTCAGGCCGCCGATGCGGGCCTCGTCGCTGATCCTGCCCAGCGGCGGCCACAACTTCAACACCTGGAACAGGGAGCTGCCGCAGGCGTTGCCGTGGCTGGTCCAGCAGCTCGCCGAGCCCGCCCCGGCCCGTTAGCGGGAGAGCCGGTCGCGGTCCGGGTGGTTCATCCTCGCCCCCACGGGGGAGAAGACCTCTCCGTGACCGACTCGTACGCCACCGCCCCGCCCGGCCGCCGGAGCGCCGATGTCCACTGACCTCGACCTCGCCCCGGCCGGGTTCGTCCGGGCCATCGAGGAACTGCCGCTGGTGGACCACCACGTCCACGGCGCCGTCGCCCACGACCTGTCGCGCGGCGCGTTCGAAGAGCTGATCACCGAGTCCGACCGGCCGGTGCCGGAATGGATGACGCAGTTCGACTCCCAGGTCGGGTACGCCGTCCTGCGCCACTGCGCGCCCGTACTCGGCCTCGAACCGCACTGCCCGCCCGAGGAGTACCTGGCCAGGCGGGCCCGCCTGGGGGCCGAGGAGGTCAACCGGCTCCTGCTGGGCGCCGCGGGCGTGGCCCACTACCTGGTCGAGACCGGCTACCGGGGCGATGAGATCCTGGGCCCGTCCGGCATGGCGGAGGTCACCGGCTCGCCCGCCGACGAGATCGTACGCCTGGAGACGGTGGCCGAGCAGGTCGCGGCCGGCGGGTGCGGGGCGGCCACGTTCGCCCAGGCGTTCGCGGAGGCGCTGTGGGATCGCACCGCCCAGGCACGCGGGCTCAAGACCGTCGCCGCCTACCGGCACGGCCTCGACCTCGACCCGGAGCCGCCGGGCCGGGCCGAGGTCACCGAGGCGGCCGGGCGCTGGCTCGGCTCCGGCGGCCGGCTGACCGACCCGGTGCTGCTGCGGCACCTGATCTGGACCGGCATCGAACGGGGGTTGCCGCTGCAGTTCCACACCGGCCTCGGCGACCCCGACCTCGACCTGCGCCGGGCCGACCCGCTGCTGCTGCGCGGCCTCGTCGAACGCGCCGAGCCGTCGGGGGTGCCGCTGGTGCTGCTGCACTGCTACCCCTTCCAGCGGCACGCGGGGTTCCTCGCGCAGGCCTACCCCAACGTCTTCTTCGACGTGGGGCTCGGCGTGACCTACAGCGGGGCGCGCGGCGTGGCGCTGGTGGCCGAGAGCCTGGAGGTGGCGCCGTTCGCCAAGATCCTGTTCTCGTCCGACGGGTGGGGGCCGGCCGAGCTGCACCACCTGGGCGCGGTGTTGTGGCGGCGCGCGATGGCGCGCGTGCTCGGCCGGTTCGTGGTGGAGGGAGAGTGGTCGGCCGCCCAGGCGATGCGGGTGGCGGCCATGGTCGGGGCGGACAACGCGCGGCGCGTCTACGGACTCGGCGCACGCGAGGAGGGCACGCGGTGAACGACTTTCGGGGCCGTACGATCGACCGGCCCGTCGACGGGGCCGTCATCGGGGCCGTCATCGGGGCTGCCGGCGAGGCGGGCGCCGTCCACGTGCTGCTGCGGGAGGCGTTGCGGCGGGAGCTGCCCGCCGCGCGGGCGCTGCGCCGCGAGCTGCACGCCATGCCCTGCGTGTCGGGCGAGGAGGGCCCCACGCGGACGCTGGTGCTCGACGCCCTGCCCGCCGGTACGGCCGAGCACGTGGCCGGCACCGGCGCGGTCCTGCGCGTCGGCGGCCCCGGCCCGGCGGTCGGCGTACGCGGCGAGCTGGACGCGCTGCCGCTGGCCGAACGCACCCGCGTCCCCTGGGCCGCCACCGGCGGCGCGATGCACGCCTGCGGCCACGACGTGCACCTGGCCGCCGTGGTCGCCCTGGCCAGGACCCTAGACCGGCTCGGCGCCGACCCGCCCCTGCTGGTCGTGCTGCAACCGCGCGAGGAGGGGTTCCCCTCGGGCGCCTCCGACGTCGTGGGCTCCGGCGCGCTGCACCGCCACCAGGTGCGCGCGATGGTCGGCGCCCACGTGCAGCCCCTGCTGGAGGAGGGCACGGTCGCCTGCGTGCCGGGGCCGGTCAACGCCTCCTCCGACGAGTTCAGGGTCGTCGTCAGGGGAGTGGAGGGCCACGCCGCCTACCCGCACCTGACCAGGGACCCCGTGGTGGCCATGGCACAGGTCATCGTCACCGCCCAGCAGGTCGTCAGCCGGGCCGCCGACCCGATGGCGCCCACCGTCGTCACGTTCGGCACGGTGAACGCCGGCACCGCGCCCAACGCCGTGCCGGGCGAGGCCGTGGCCAGGGGCACACTGCGCGCCATGTCCGAGGCCCGCCGCCAGGAGCTGCACGAACGGTTCACCCAGGTGGTCGAGGACGTCGCCAGGGCGTGCGGCTGCGTGGCCGAGGTGACGATCCTGCCCGGCGAGCCCGTCCTGGTCAACGACCCCGGGCTGGCCGTACGCGCCGCCGCCCTGCTGCGGGAGCAGGGACGGGCGGTGGACGGCGAGCTGCGCTCCTGCGGGGCCGACGACTTCTCCCACTACGCCTCGGTCGCGCCCTCACTCATGATGTTCGTCGGCGTGGACACCGCCGCCGGCCTGCACAGCACAGACTTCCTGCCCGGCGACACCGCCGTGGACGCGGTCGCCGAGAGCCTGCTGGCCGGCTCCCCCCCGGCCGCCCACCCGCGCGCTCGCATTCCTCCAACAACCGCCGCAGGAAGTCCAAGCACCACCGGAACGGGCATCGCTGACGGGACCACCCCGAACCTCTAGTGTCGGAGGAGATGGATCTCGAAACCTTCGCCCCCGGTTCGGGCCGTCTCGAACCCCGTGCGGCACTCCGCTCCGACGCCCCCGCCCTCGACCTCAACGGCCTGTGGCGCTTCCGCCTCTCGCCCGTCGCCGACATCCCCGACGACTTCGCCCGGCCCGGCTTCGACGACTCCGCATGGGACGAGCTGCCGGTGCCCGCCCACTGGCCCCTGCACGGCCACGGCGCCCCCGCCTACACCAACGTCTCCTACCCCTTCCCCGTGGACCCGCCGCACGTCCCCGACGAGAACCCGACCGGCGACTACCGGCGCGCCTTCGACCTGCCGGACGGCTGGAGCGGCGGCAGGCTGCGGTTCGAAGGCGTCGACTCCTTCGCCCGGGTCTGGCTGAACGGCCACGAACTGGGCTTCTCGACCGGCAGCCGGCTGCCCGTCGAGTTCGACGCCGGCCCCTGGCTGCGGCCGGGACGCAACGTGCTGGCCGTGCGCGTGCACCAGTGGTCGGCCGCCAGCTACCTGGAGGACCAGGACATGTGGTGGCTGCCCGGCATCTTCCGGGACGTCACCCTCACCCGGTCGGCCGCCGACGTGTTCGTGCACGCCTCCCACGACGGCCGGCTGAGCTTCGAGGCCGCCGAGGGCCGCCTCAGCGTCCCCGAGCTCGGCGTACGCGACCTGGAACCCGGCGTCGAGATCACCGTTCGGGCCGAGCCGTGGACCGCCGAGACGCCCCGCCTGTACGAGGCCGTCCTGACCATGCCGTACGAGACCGTGCGGTTGCGCGTCGGCTTCCGCACCGTGTCGATCCAGGACGGCGTGCTCCTGGCCAACGGCCGCCCGCTGCTGCTCAAGGGCGTCAACCGGCACGAGTTCCACCCCCGGCACGGCCGCGCGGTCCCGTACGAGACCATGCGCGAGGACGTGCTGCTCATGAAACGGCACAACGTCAACGCCGTCAGGACCAGCCACTACCCGCCGCACCCCGACTTCCTCGACCTGTGCGACGAACTGGGCCTGTGGGTCGTCGACGAATGCGACCTGGAGACGCACGGCTTCGGCCAGGTCGGCTGGCGCCGCAACCCCACCGACGACCCGCGCTGGGCCGAGGCGCTGCTCGACCGCATGCGCCGCATGGTCGAACGCGACAAGAACCACCCCAGCGTCATCATGTGGTCGCTCGGCAACGAGGCGGGCGTCGGCCGCAACCTCGCCGTCATGGCCGACTGGACGCGCGAGCGCGACCCGTCCAGGCCGCTGCACTACGAGGGCGACTGGTCGTGCGCGAACACCGACGTCTACTCCCGCATGTACGCCTCCCACGCCGAGGTCGAGGCCATCGGCCGCGGCGAGGAGGACCCCCTGGACGACCCGGCGCTGGACGCGCGGCGGCGGGCGATGCCGTTCCTGCAGTGCGAGTACGCCCACGCCATGGGCAACGGGCCCGGCGGGCTGGCCGAGTACCAGGAGCTGTTCGAACGCCACCCCCGGCTGGCCGGCGGGTTCGTGTGGGAGTGGATCGACCACGGCCTGGCCCACCCGCGCCACGAGTACGCCTACGGCGGCGACTACGGCGAGCCCCTGCACGACGCGAACTTCGTGATCGACGGGCTGGTGTTCCCCGACCGCACGCCCTCTCCCGGGCTGCTGGACCTGAAGAAGGTGTTCGAGCCGGTGCGGTTCGAGTTCGGGGACGGCGTGCTGCGGGTGCTCAACCGGTACGACTTCCGCGACCTGGCCCATCTCGCCTTCCGGGCCGCCGTGGAGGCCGACGGGACGCCGGTCGCGGAGTTCCCCCTGGAGGTCCCGCCGGCAGGCGGCGAGATCGAACTGCCCGACCTGCCCCCGGCAGCGGGAACGGCGGGGGAACACTGGCTGACCATCCGCGCCGTCCTGGCCACCGACCAGCCCTGGGCCCCCGCCGGCCACGAACTCGCCTGGACCCAGACCCCCCTCGAGACCCCCGACCCCCCGGCCCGGGAGCCGACCGGGCTGCCCGCCACCCCCGAGTCCCGCGACGGGCGGCTCGTTCTGGGCGGCGGCGAGTTCGACGCCCGCACCGGACGCCTGCTGAGCCTGTTCGGGCTGGACGTCGAAGGCCCGCGCCTCGACCTCTACCGCGCCCCCACCGACAACGACCGCTACGGCGGCCTGGACCGGCAATGGCGAGGGCTCGGCCTGCGCCACCTCACCCACCGCGTGGACGGCGTCGAGACCGGCACCCCTGACGCGTACGGCCTCACCGTACGCGTCAGGGTCGCTCCCGCCGCCACCGACCTCGGCATGCGCGTCGCCTACACCTGGACCGCGACGTCCGACGACACCCTGAACCTGACCGTGGACGTCGAGCCGGACGGCGAATGGCCCGGCCCGATCCCGCGCCTGGGCGTGCACCTGACGCTCCCCGGCGAGATCACCCACGTCACCTGGTACGGCCGGGGACCCGGCGAGGCCTACCCCGACACCGGGATGGCCGCCCGCGTGGGCCGCTGGACCGCCACGATCGACGACCTCCAGACGCCCTACGTCTACCCGCAGGAGAACGGGCACCGCGCCGACGTGCGGTGGGCCGAGTTCGGCGGCCCGGCGGGGACACCCGGGTTCAAGGTCGCCGGCGACCCGGTGTTCGGCCTGACGGCGCGCCGGTGGAGCACCGCCGAGCTGGCGGCGGCCCGCCACCGTCCCGACCTGGTGGCCGGTGACCGCGTACACCTCCACCTGGACCTCGCCCAGCAGGGCATCGGCACCGCCACCTGCGGCCCCGGCACCCTGCCCCGGTACGACCTGCACCCCGCCCCCGCCACCCTCCGCCTCCGCTTCACCCCGGCCTGAGCCCCGGACGGCGAAAGGCCGGGGTCCGAAGACCCCGGCCTCAGCCCCGGACAGGCCGGTCAGGCGGGCACCGTGAGCACGGTGCCCGCGCCGACCGTCAGCCCGCCCTCGCGGATCGCGAACCCGAGACCCGGCTCGACGGCGACCGCCCGGCCCAGCCGGACCGTGACCTCCACCGTCTCACCCGGCTCGGCGGGCCCGGACAACTCCAGCTCGCCGGGCACGTCGGTCGTCCGCAGGTAGAACTGCGGCCGGTACCCCGGCCCGACCGGACGCCGCCGCCCGCCCTCCTGCGGGGTCAGGAGGTACACGCGGGCGGTGAACGACGTACGGGCGCGCTGGGTGCCGGGCGCGGCCAGGACCATGCCCCGCCGTACCTGCTCGCGGCGCACGCCGCGCAGCAGGACGGCGGCGTTGTCCCCGGCCTCGCCCCGCTCCATCGTCTTGCCGAACGTCTCCACGCCGGTCACGACCGCCGTGAACCCGTCGCCGAGCCCGACCGCCTCCACCGTGTCGCCCACGCGAACGGTGCCGCGCTCGATGGCCCCGGTGACGACCGTGCCGCGGCCGGTGACCGTGAGCACGTTCTCGACGGGCATGAGGAACGGCGCGTCCACGTACCGGACCGGGACGGGGATGTGCTCGTCCACGGCCCGCAGCAGCGCCTCGACCGACGCCGTCCAGACCGGGTCGCCCTCCAGCGCGCGCAGCCCGGACACCCGCACCATCGGGACGTCGCGGTAGCCGTGCTCGGCCAGCAGGTCGGCCAGCTCCAGCTCCACCAGGTCCGTCAGCTCCGGGTCGGCGCCGTCGGCCTTGTTGACGGCGACCACCAGGTGCTCGACCCCGACCCGACGGGCCAGCAGCACGTGCTCCCTGGTCTGCGGCATGATGCCGTCGTGCGCGGACACGACGAGGATCGCGCCGTCGAGCTGCGCCGCCCCCGTGATCATGTTCTTCACGTAGTCGGCGTGGCCCGGCATGTCCACGTGGGCGTAGTGGCGGGTGTCGGTCTCGTACTCGACGTGCGAGATGTTGATCGTGATGCCCCTGGAGGACTCCTCCGGGGTCCGGTCGATCCGCTCGAACGGCGTGTACGTCGCCTGCCCCCGCTCGGCGAGCACCTTCGTGATCGCCGCGGTCAGCGTGGTCTTGCCGTGGTCGACGTGCCCCATCGTGCCGATGTTGAGGTGCGGCTTGTTCCGCACGTAGGCCTGCTTGGCCATGATTCCTTCCTCGAAGACCTGGGACCTTGTGTGACCCGTACGGGGTCGGCAACCTCCCCTCGCCGGGTCACATCAGGACTTACGAGAAGAGGTCAGCGCTCCAGGCCGTCGCAGGCACGCTCGAACACACCCGGCGCGGCGGGTGCGAGGCGGCGAACGTGCAGGAACATGAAGAACATGGTGCGGCGCTCAGCGTCCGCACGCAACGGATTATTCCGCCCAGGCCGGACCCCTACAGCGGGATCCACTCCGTGGCGGTCGTGACCTCCTCCAGGATCGACGGGATCGGCTCGACCCCGAGACCCGGCCCGGTCGGCACCTCCAGATGGCCGTCCACCAGTTCGAACGGCTCGGTCACGTCCGTCGCGAAGTACCGCCGCGACCCCGAGGTGTCCCCCGGCAGCGTGAACCCCGGCAGCGCCGCCAGCGCCACGTTCGCCGCCCGCCCGAGGCCGGTCTCCAGCATGCCGCCGCACCACACCGCCACCCCGTTGGCCCGGCACATGTCGTGGATGCGCCGCGCCTCCAGGTAACCGCCGATCCGCCCCGGCTTGATGTTGATGATCGAGCACGAGCCCAGCGCGATCGCGGCCGCCGCGTGCTCGGCCGACTCGATGGACTCGTCCAGGCAGATCGGGGTCTGCAACTGGCGGGCCAGCTTGGCGTGCTGGACGAGGTCGTCGTTGGCCAGCGGCTGCTCGATCAGCAGCAGGTCGAACGCGTCCAGACGGGCCAGCCGGCGGGCGTCGGTCAGCGAGTACGCCGCGTTGGCGTCCACCTGGAGCAGCAGGTCGTCGCCGAACCGCTCGCGCACCGCCCGCACCGGCTCGACGTCCCAGCCGGGCTCGATCTTCAGCTTGATGCGCACGTACCCCTCCTCGACGTAGCCGGCGACGGCGTCGAGGAGCTGCGGGACCGAGTCCATGATGCCGACCGACACCCCGCACGGTACCCGGTCGCGGGCCGCGCCGAGGAAATGGCCGAACGACTCGCCGGCCGCCCTCAGCTGCGCGTCCAGCACGGCGGTCTCCAGCGCGGCCTTGGCCATGCGGTGACCCTTGACGGGTTCGAGGGCCCGGCCGACCCCGTACGCGTCGACGTTCTTCGGCAGGGCGGGCAGCAGGAAACGGCGGATCACCTCGGCGGCGCCGTCGACGTACTCGGAGGAGTAGAGCGGCTCGGACATGGCCACGCACTCGCCCCACCCCTCGGCGTCCGGCGTCACCACCCTGACCAGCAGGACGTCACGGGCGGTCTCGGTGCCGAACGACGTGCGGAACGGCGACACCAGCGGCATCGCGATCCGCCGCAGCTCTACTCCGGTGATCTTCACACTCTCTCCACTCGGTCGGCGCACAGGTATTCCCTGGTGACCGTACGACATGCGGCCGCGCCGGGATTCGTACCGAGACACCAAAGGCGGGCACTTCTTCGTCGGAAGGTCCTACACGACGATGCCCGGCGTCGGCGCGATCCGGATCCGGCACGGCGTGTCCTCGCTGAGCCGCACCGCCTCCAGCGGCACCGTGACCTCCGGCGTACGGTAACGCCCCCCCGAGAACGCCGCCGCCAGCCGGGCCCGGACGAACGCGGCCGACATCTGGCCGTCGATCGAGCTCCTGCCGTCACGGCCGATCTCCGCCACGCACACGCCGGGCTGCGTGGCCAGAGCCAGACCGGCGACGGTGGCCCCGGCCAGGGCGCCCACGTCACGCCTGGTCCAGCCGTAGTGCCACATGCCGGCGGCCACCACGGGCGCGGCCGGGCAGGCGGGCTCGGTGATGACCACGTCGAGCCCCTGGAGCAGCGCGGAGGCGATCTGCTCGGCCCCCCTGAGCGCGCCCGGCGCGATCCGCAGGCCGGGCAGCTCGGGCAGCGGGCCGCCGAGCGTGTAGATCAGCTTGATACCGGTGGCGAGAGGTTCGGGACCACTTTCGCGCCATCCACAGGCGACGACGCCGACCGACGGGGCAGAGCCCAGCGTGCCGATCCGCAGCATAAGAGAATGACTACCCTCTGCGGCGGCCAGTCACACACCGTCACCCGCCGTCACCCGCCGACACAACAGATTCACGCAGGTCAGCGCATGCTTCTGGCATCGAGCGCCCGCAGCACCCGGGACACCACCTGAGGATCGGCACGCGGGTCGCGGCGGGCGTCCAGCACCGCCTGCCGGGCGGCCGACATCATCTCCTCCTGCACCCGCCGGACCAGCCGCGCCCGCCGCACCCGCTGCTCGAACGCCTCCCGCCGCTCGTCGTCGGCGGCCTCCGGGCTGATCCGCAACCCGAGGTCGACCATGCGCCTGCCCAGCAGCTCGACCACCTCCTCCGGCAGGTCCTCGGCCTCGTCGATCTCCCGCAGCCGCCTCTTGGCCGCGTGGGCCGCCCGGATCGCCAGCCGCTTCTCCAGCTCCCGCTCGGCCGCCGTGTCGGCCTTGACGCCCAGCCGCGCCACCAGCCACGGCAACGACAGCCCCTGCACCACCAGCGTCACCAGGATGACCGCGAACGCGATGAACACGATCACCGGCCGCTGCGGGAACGGCTGCCCGTCATGGATCCGCAACGGGATGGCCAGCGCCAGCGCCACCGACGCCACGCCACGCATGCCCGCCCACCACATGACCACGGTCTCGCGCCAGGTCATCGGCACCTCGGTGTCCTCGCGCCGCCCCTTCTTGGCCACCCACGCCGCCGGCAGCAGCCACACCAGCCGTACGACCACGACGACGCCCACCACGGCGGCGCTCCACCACAACACCGTGCCGAGCCGCCCCTGCACCGTGCCGAACACGGTGTGCAGCTCCAACCCGATCAGCCCGAACGCGATCCCCGTCACCAGCGTGTCCACCACCTGCCAGAACGTGGAGGAGGCGAACCTGCCGAACACGTCGTCGGCGTCCCACATGCGGTCACTGAGATAGAACGCGGTCGTCAACACCGCCAGCACCCCCGACCCGCCCAGCTCGTCGGCCACCGCATAACTCACGAACGGCACCACCAGCGACAACCCCACCTGCAACGTCGCGTCGGCGAGCAACACCATCAGCTTCCCGGCCGCCCACCCCAGAGCGAACCCCGCCGCCACCGCCACCACCGCCGACAACACGAACTCGCCCAGCGCCCCCGGCCACGAGAACGCGCCCGTGACGACCGCCGCCACGGCCACGTGGTAGAGCACGATCGCGGTCACGTCGTTGAACAGCCCCTCGCCCTCCAGCAACGACACCATGCGCCGGGGCAGGCCCAGCCGCCCGGCCACCGCCGTGGCCGCCACCGGGTCGGGCGGCGCGACCAGCGCGCCCAGCGCCACCGCCGCCGCCAGCGGCAGACCCGGGACGAGCGCCTGCGCCGTGACCGCCACGGCCGCCGTCGTCACGAACACCAGCGCCACCGCCAGCAGGAAGATCGGCTGCCAGTTGGCCGCGAACTGCCGCCACGACGTACGCCGCACCGCCGCGTACAACAATGGCGGCAACAGCAGCGGCAACACGACACCCGGCGGGATGTCCACGTTCGGCACGAACGGCAACACCGCCAGCACGATGCCGAGCAACGTCATCAGCACCGGCGCGGGCAACCCCAGCCGATCACCGAGCGGAACCGTGACCAGCGCGCCCAGCAGCACCAGCATGAGCAGCACGAACTGGTCCACGACGCCCCCCGGTGATCGTCGTCACCCAGCGTAAGCGCAGCTCACCTCACCGGTCGAGCACGTGCAGGGTGTGCGGGCTCGTGCCCAGCGACACCGGTTCGGCCGCCGTGCAGGCCACCACGTCGGCCACCCGCGCCCCGAACAGATCGGGCACGTAGATGGCCGGCTCCAGGCAGACCGCCATCCCCGGCGCGAACACCGCCTCCTGGCCCGCCCGCGGCCCCTCGTCATGCCCCAGACCGACGCCCCGGCCCACGTGCAGAGCGGCGTAGTGGCCGTACCCGCTGGCGTCGATCACCTCGTTCACCGTCCTGACCAGCTCGTCGAACGGGACCGAGGGCCGCAACGCCGCCAGAGCCGCGCGGTGGGCGGCCAGCACCACCGAGTACATCGCCTCGTAGTCCTCCGGCGGCTCGGCCACCGCGAACACCCGGCCCGCCTCGGCACAGTAACCGTCCCAACGACCGCACACCGACACCAGCAGCGCGTCCCCGGGATTGATCACGCGCTCGCCCGGCCGGTGTTCGGGCCGCGCGGTGTTCTCGCCCGCCGACACACGCAGCGAGATCACCTCCTCGCAGCCCGACTCCAGCGCCAGCAGCCGCAACCGGCGCGCCATCGCCCGCTCGGTCGCGCCGAACCAGGCCAGCTCACGCGCCTGCGCCAGCACCTCCTCCGCCGCCAGGCCGGCCCGCCCGAGCGCCGACAACTCCGCCGGATCCTTACGCAGCCGCAACGGCGCCAGCACCGCCGAGGCGGGCACCAGCTCCGCCGCGATCGCCAGCCGGAACAACTCGCGCGCCCGCATCTCCGGATCCACCCCCACCCGCCGCGCGGAGGCGGGCACCAGCCCGGCCGGATCCCGGGTCTCGACGACCGAGTCGGCCGTCACCACGAGGAACACACCCTCCCCGTCCGCGTCGGCCAGGCCCTCCCGGGAGGCACTGAGAAACCGGAAGTCCGGCGACGGCCGCAACACCAGCACGTCGATGCCCTCCCCGGCCATCGCCCGCCGCACGGCCGCCACCCGCGCGGCGTGGCGCCGGCTCACGCCGGCTCGTGCAGCCAGCAGGCGACCGGCCCGAAGTCCGGCTCCCTCTCGCGGCACACCTCCATCACCAGCGGACAACGCGGGTTGAACCGGCACCCGCCCGGCGGATTCGCCGGATCGGGCACGTCCCCGGCCAGCTCGGCCGGCAACACGCCCATCCCGTCCGGCTTGGGGATGGCCCCCAGCAACGCCCTCGTGTACGGATGCTTCGGATCGGCCCACACCTCGGCCGTGTCACCGATCTCGACGATCTTGCCCAGATACATCACGGCGATCCGGTCGGCGATCAGCCGCACCACCGACAGGTCGTGACTGATGAACAACAACCCGGCCCCGGAGTCCACCGCCAGATCACGCATCAGCCGCGCCACCTGCGCCTGAGCCGAGGCGTCCAGCGCCGAGATCGGCTCGTCGCCGATCAGCAGCCGCGGCCGCGCCGCCAGCGCCCTGGCGATCGCGATCCGCTGCCGCTGCCCGCCGGAGAACTCGTGCGGATGCCGTCCCGCGAACGCGCGCGGCAGGCCCACCCGCTCCAGCAGATCCGCGGGATCGGTACGGCTGTCGTTCGCGGTGCGCAGGCCGTCGGCGATCTGATCGCCCACCCGGCGCCGCGGGTTCAGCGACGCGTACGGATCCTGGAACACCATCTGGATGCCGGTCAGCTTCCTGCGACGCAGCCCCAGCGGCGTCACCTGCTGCCCCTCGAACGCGATCGACCCGTGCGTCACCGGATTCAGACCGCAGACCGCGCGCGCCAAGGTGGACTTGCCACACCCCGACTCGCCGACCAGCCCCACGACCTCACCCGCCCTCACGGACAGGCTCGCCCCCGCCACCGCCCGCACCACCGGACGCCCGGGGGAGCGGTGCTCGACGACCAGGTCCTCGATGTCCAGCATCAGCCCTCCACGTCCGAAGCAGAATCAGGCAGCGAGTCCAGCAGCGCGCGCGTGTAGGCGTGCTCGGGCTCGCGCAGCACCCGCCCGCGCGGCCCGGTCTCCACGACCAGGCCGTCCTTCATCACACTCACCTCGTCCGCGACCGCCGACATCACGCCCAGGTCGTGCGTGACCAGCAGCACCGCCAGGCCCAGTTCGTCGCACAGCCCGCGCAGCAGCCGCAGCACGCCCGCCTGAACGGTCACGTCCAGCGCCGTCGTCGGCTCGTCGGCGATCAGCACCTTCGGCGAGCAGGCCAACGCGATCGCGATCGCGATGCGCTGCCGCATACCGCCGGAGAACTGGTGCGGGAAACGCCCGTACGCCTCCTCGGCGCCCGGGATGCGCACCTTGCCCAGCAGCTCGACCGCCCGCGCCTTCGCCTCGGCCTTGCCCAGGCCCAGGTGGTGCCGCATGTGCTCGGTGAGCTGCCGGCCGATCGTCAACATCGGATGCAGGCTGGTCGCCGGGTCCTGGAACACCATGGCGACCTCGCCGCCGCGAACCCGGTTGAGCTCCTTGGGCGGCAGCGTCAGCAGGTCCCGCTCACCGAGCCCGATCCGGCCCGAGACACGCGCGCCGTGCGGCAGCAGCCCCAGAACGGCCAGACCCGTCATCGTCTTGCCCGACCCGCTCTCGCCCGCCAGGCCGTGCACCCGCCCCGCGGCCAGCTTCAGATCGACGCCGCGCAGGACCTCCTTGCCGCGGATCGACACCTTCAGACCGGTGATGTCCAGCGTCACAACGCACGCTCCTTGATCGCGCGGGCCGTCCGCGGGTCGAGCGCGTCCCGCAGCGTGTCGCCGAGGAAGTTGAACGCCAGCACCACGGTCAGGATCGCCAGGCCGGGGAACGTCGCCACCCACCAGCTGTCGAAGACCTCCACACCGGAGGCCACCATCGCACCCCACTCAGGGGACGGCGGCTTGGCCCCGAGGCCCAGGAACGACAACCCGGACAACAACAGCAGCGCCGTACCGATGTCGAGCGTGGCCAGCACCAGGATCGGGCCGGTCACGTTCGGCAGCACGTCCACCCGCAGCGAACGCCACACCGAAAAGCCCAGCAGCCGCCCGCTCAGCACGAACTCCCGCTCCCGCACCCCCAACACCAGCCCGCGCGTGACGCGGGCATAGGCGGGCCAGGCCACGACCAGCCCGGCCAGCACCGCGTTGCCCAGGCTCGCACCCAGCGCCGCGGCCACCACCATGGCCAGGATCACCGTCGGGAACGCGAACACCAGGTCGGCGAACCGCATGATCGTCTCGCCGACCCACCTGCCGAAGTACCCGGCACACGCCCCCAGCAGGCCGCCCACCAGCACCGACAGCACGACCAGCAACAACGTCAGCGGGATCGACACCCGGGCGCCGTACATGATCCGGCTCAGGATGTCCCGCCCGAGCTGATCGGTGCCGAACCAGTGGCCGGGCCCCGGAGGCGCCAGCCGCGGCAGGTCCTGCGCCAGCGGATCGTGCGGCGCCAGCCACGGCGCGGTCAGCGCGATCACCACCCAGGCCACGGCCAGGACGGCGCCCGCGACGGCCAGCGTCTGCCGCCACGCCTCGGGCAGCCTGCCCAGCAGCCCCTTGCCTCTCATTGCAGCCTCACTCGGGGATCGATGACGCCGTACAACACGTCCACGATCAGGTTGATGACCAGATAGACCACACCCACGACCAGGCCGACACCCATCACGGCGGGCAGGTCGAGGCTGGTGGCGCTCTTGTAGGCGTACTGGCCGACACCCGGCCAGGCGAAGATCGCCTCGACCAGGACGGTGCCCGACAGCAGGCTGCCGAAGGCCAGACCCGCCACGGTGATGATCGGCACCAACGCCGAACGCAACACGTACCGGAACAGGATCACCCGCCCCGGCAGCCCCTTGGCGCGAGCCGCACGCACGTAGTCCTGCCCCAGCACCTCCAGCACCGCCGAACGCGTGAAACGGGTCAGCAGGCCGATCGTGTACAACGCCAGCACCAGCGCCGGCGTGATCAGATGCCCGACGGCGGAGGTGAAGATGTCCCACCGGCCCGCCAGCAGCGCGTCGACCGTCTGCAACCCGGTCACCGCCGGAGCCGAACCCAGCGCCACATCCACCCGGCCGCTGCCCGGCGTGATCTGCAGCCGGTAGAAGAACACGTAGAACGCCACCAGCGCCAGCCAGAACGTCGGCACCGAGATGCCGATCAGGCTCACCAGGCGCAACGCGTGGTCGGACAGCCGGTCCCTGCGCAGCGCGGCGACCACGCCGAAGGCCACACCCAGCACCAGCGAGATCAGGATCGCCGCCCCCGCCAGCTCCAACGTCGCCGGGACGAACTCCGCCAGATCCTGACTGACCGGGCGATGACTCTGCTGACTGGTACCCAGGTCACCCTGGACCAAGCCCTGCAGATGGATCGCGTACTGCTGCCACAGCGGCTTGTCCAGGCCGTGCTCGGACCGCCACTGGGCCACGATCGCCGGGTCACCCAGCGCCCGCTGGCCCAGGTTGGCGGCCACCGGGTCACCGGGCACCAGGTTCGTCAGCACGAACGTCACGAGCGTGATGCCCCAGGCCAGCAACACCGCGATGAGGATACGCCGGACGAGGAAACGCGCCAGCGGAGGCACGCCCCGCCGCCGAGTCCCCGCGGCGGCCTCCTTGACCGGGGAGCCGGCGCCGGGGCGCGGCGGCGAACCCGCCGCGCCCGGGTTGTCGGACACCTGCCGGACTCCTTACTTCGCGCCGAGGTCGGCGACGTCCACGGTCCACACCGGGTGGTACTCAACGCCCGTCACCGACGCGGCCGACACGATGTTCTGGCTCGGCTGGATCAGCGGCACGAACGGCCCCGACGTGTTCAGCTTGGTCTGCAGGTCGGCGTACGCCGCCTTGCGCGCCTCGTCGCCGATCGCGGTCGCGGCCTTGTCAGCGGCGGCCTCGATCTCCTTGGCCGCGCCTTCCTTCCAGCCGGCCCGCAGGCCCACGGTCTTGCCCGGCGCGAAAGCCAGGTAGTCGCTCGGGTCCGGGTAGTCGGGCCCCCAGTACCACAGGCCCATCTCCTCCTTGCCGTTGCGGTAGTTGTCCAGCGCGGTCGTCACCGGCGCGGGCTGGAGATCCACCGTGATGCCGACCTCCTTGAGGTTGGCCTGGATCCGCTCGGCCAGCGGCTGGAACGACAGACCGTTGACGGTCAGCTCGCTCGGGTACTCCAGCTTGACGGTCGGGTTCGACACGCCGCTGGCCGCCAGCGCCGCCTTGGCACCCTCGACGTCCCGCTTGGCCGCCTGCTCGGGCGGCAACGCGCCGAGCAGCTGCGACGGGATCACACCCGGCGCCTGGCCCGCGCCCTCACCGGCCAGCTCCAGCAGGCCCGCGTAGTCCACGCCCTTGCGCACGGCCTCGACGAACTTGACGTTCGGCGTGGTCTTGCTGACGCCCGAGTCCTGGTTGGCCAGCAGGAAGATGACGTTCGCCGAGGCGGTCTTCTTCACCTGAAGGGTGGAGGGCATGTTCGTGACCTGGTCACCGGACAGGTTCAGCGCCACCTGGCTGTCACCACGCTGCACGTTGAGCTTCTGCGTGGCGGCCTCGACGTTGCGGATCACGACCTTGTCGTAGGCCGGCTTGGTGCCGTAGTACTTCGGGTTCGCCTTGAGCGTGACCTGGCTGCTCACGTTGAACGCCTCGATCGTGTACGGCCCCGACCCCGCCGAGGAGGAGTTCAGGTACTGCTCGGCCTTGTCCTGGGCGTCGGCCGTGGCGCCGTGCTCCTTGGCGACCTTGCTGTTCAGGATGCCGAGCGCCGGGTTCGGCAGGATGTACGGCAGCGCCGGGTTCGGCGCCTTCGACGTCAGCGTGATCGTCGAGTCGTCGGTCTTGGCCACCTCGACGCCGTCCAGCAGGAACGACGGGGTGCCCTTCATGTCACGCACGCGGTTCAGCGAGAACACCACGTCGTCGGCGGTGATCGGCGAACCGTCGGCGAAGGTGGGGCCCTTCTTGAGCTTGAGCGTCAGCGTCTTGCCGTCCTCGCTCAGCTCGTAGGACTCGGCCAGCGCCGGGACCGGCTTGGTCACGTCGGCGCCGTCGAAGGTCAGCAGCGTCTCGTAGACGGCCTTGCCGACGATCAGTCCGGTGGGCTCGTAGGTGCGGCCCGGGTCGGCCGTCTTGAGGTCGAACGACGTGTCGATGACGAGCGTCTTCCCACCGCCACCGGAGGCCGCCGGGGTCTGCGAGGTGCCGCCGCTTCCGCAGGCGGCGAGGGCGAGCGCACCGGCGAGCAGCACTGCCGCCGTCTGCGAGCGGGTCGCCATGGGGTCCTCCAAATTGGACGTTCGGGAGAAGGATGTCGAGGATTGTCCGGCAGAACGTCCAGGTCACGTGCGGTCCGCGAGACGTATATAAATGGTCGAGGTGTAATGATGAGTGAAATTTCCAGAAATGGTGCCAGCGGCGGCGGTCAGCCTGGACGGATCGGCATCGGCCTTGAGCTGGACGACGTCCATATGAAGATCCTTGAGATCCTGCGCGAGAACGGCAGGATCTCGGTCGCCGCCCTGGCCGAACGGGTGGGCATCTCCCGCGCGAACGCCTACACGCGCTTCGAGGCGCTGCGCGCCGACGGCGCGATCAAGCGCTTCACCGCCGAGATCGACCACGTGCGGGCCGGGCTCGGCATCACCGCGCTGATCTTCGTGACCGTACGCCAGCAGATGTGGAAGCAGTTCAGGGCCGAACTGGCCCGGATGCCCGAGGTCGAGTACTGCGCGATCACCACCGGCCAGCACGACGCCATGATCCAGGTACGGGTCTCCGACGTGGCCGCCGTGCACAGCATGGTGACCGACCGCCTGGCCAACATCCCGGCCGTCAAGGCGACCGAGACGGTGTTCATCCTGGACGAAGTGCTCAGACGGCCGTACGTGTTGCCGTCCGACCGCGACGCCTCCCGTCCCGTGCGGCGGATGCCGCAGGAGGCGCAGGGGGACGTACCACTCGGCAAGATGCGCTTCGTCGGCGCCGCCGAGGGCCGCGCCGCCCTGCGCAAGGACGGCTAGAACACCCCCTGACCGGACCGCCGCCGCGACAGCCGCCACCGGCTGTCGCAGACGGCTTGCTTCGGGCCGGCCGCGGGCGCTGTGTCAGGAGGCGGGCACTTCGGTGCACACGCTGACGTGCAGCGTGTCGTCGCCGTCGAACCTGAACTCCTCCACCAGGCGCAGCAGCCCGTCCTCGCCCTGCTCGACGCGGCTGCTGCTCTGGCCTCCGGCCTTGCCGCCGGCCTTGAGCGCGTGCGCGTAGGAGATGGCGACGTCGGCGCCGTCCCGCATGCCGACGAAGCGGCCGTGGGTCACGGTGTCGCCCGTGTAGCTGCCCCACACCACGCCGTCGGCCTCCCAGTACTGGAACTCCGTCGGGCTGTCGGGGTCCACCGCGCTCGCCGTCGAGCTCACCATCACGAATTTACGGCCGTTGAGATTCACGCCCCCATAGTCACCATATTTCCGGATCATCACCGCCCGGCTGGACGTTTGGTCAGAACGCCCGGTCATGATCAACGATCCGTCCAGCCACCCCACAACCCACGCCCACACCACAAGCACGTTCTCGCCCGCCCCCAACCCCGAACCCCTCAGGGCGAGCACGACGACGGCCCTCCAGGAAGAACCCGAAACACCAGCCCGGTCGGTACGGCGTGCCCGGTCGGTACGGCGGACCCCCAGCCGCGCCACCCGCGATGCCCATCCTTCGTACGCGCCCTGCGCCTCCGCGCCCTGCGCTGTCCTGGGCCGCCCCGCTCAAGGTCAGGCCCCAGGGGGTCGCCGCCAGGAGGGCCGGAGCGGACGGTACGGCGTCCCCATGGGGAGCGTCCAGGGGCCGCGTTGCCAAGAGCCTGTGGCGGCGCGGGTTCGTGTCGCCATGCGATTTCGTCGTGCGATGTCGGCTGGGGTGTCCCGATGCGGGATGGGTGGCGCTGGTCGGGGGCCGTTGGGCTGCCGGGAATGAGTGTGTCGTCCCTCTGTGACGGCTGAACGGGGTGGGTGGTCGCGGGAGGTTCGGGACTTTACTTCCCGGTAGCTGACGCCAGCATTGCGTAGTGTGATAGTCATGTAACACTGAGTATTCGAGAAGTTTCGGGAGATCTTCATGCTGGCGTACACGCTCTCGATCGTGGCGGCCGTGGGCGTGGTGGCGCTCACCGCGCTGGTGTTCCGGCTCACGAAGAAGGGCAGCGAGGACGCCGAGCCCGACGGGGTCTCGGCCGGTCATGCCGGGTCGATGTTGTCGGCGCTGTTCCTGCTGGTGTTCGCGATCGCGATCATCGTGCCCTGGACCACCACCGACGCCGCCCGGCAGAACGCCCAGGCCGAGAGCCAGGCGGCGATCGACGCCTACTGGGCCGCGGCCGACCTTCCTGGCACGGCCCCGCAGACGGTCCGCACCGCGCTGCGCGACTACGTCACCTTCGTGGTCAGAGACGAGTGGCCGCTGATGTCCGACGGCCGGATGGACCCCGTGGGCGCCGCGCGGCTCGACGCCATGCGCAGCCGGGTGAGCGCCGTCGACGCCAAGACCGACGACGACAAGGACGCCCGCGACGCCGTGCTCGAACACGTCGCCGCGATCGCCACCGCCCGCTCCCAGCGTGCGATGGACGCCGCCGCGACCCCGCCCGACGGGCTGCTGTTCCTGACCGTGCTGACCGGCCTGCTGGTCGTCGTCTTCCCCTACCTGGCCGGCGCGCGTCCGCGTGGCCTGGCGATCCTGCCGCTGCTGGCGATGGCCGCGATGCTCGGTTTCGGCACCTATCTGACCATGGACATCGCCCACGCCTTCGCCGGGCCGCTGGCGGTCGGGCCGCAGGCGTTCCAGGGCGCGTTGCAGGAGTTCTCCCGCGTCGCCGGGGGAATGTGACCGTGGGCGTCAGGCGCGCGCCGCTGATGCTGGCCGCCGCTCTGCTCGCCGCGGGCGCGGCCGGCCCGGCGGTGGCCGACCGGATGCTTCCCGCTCCCACACCCGCGCACGTACGGCCGATCGCCAAGCCGAAGATCACGGTTCCCGGCGTGCCGGGAGGGGACGGCCAGCCGGGGCCGGTGGTGTCGGTGCCCGGCGTGCAGATCTGGGATGGGCCGAATCCGCGGGTGTCGGTGTCGATGCGGCCGGGCATGCGTCCGCCGCGGATCCGCGTTCCCGTGCCGCACGTGTCGATCGGCGCCGACTCGCTGTGCGTGGGTGGGCCGGGCGGCACCGTGCAGATGGGGGAGTGCCGCGTCCGTACGCCCCGGCCGACGCCGCGTCCGACACCACGTCCGACGCATCGGCCGGTGCCGCGCCCGACCCCGACCCGGCCCCCTGTTCCGGTGCCGGTGCGGGCGGTGCCGGAGCCCGTCCGGCGGGTCACCCCGACACCCACCCCGACGCCCACGCCGACCGTCGCGGCACGCAGACGGATCGCGCAGATCCAGGCGACGCCGCGGCGCAAGAATCCGCTCGGCACCGTCCTGATCATGGTGGTTCTGGTGACCACGATCGCCTCCACCACGGCGGTCGCGTTCAGGGCTCGCTGACGTGCGACAATGGCCGGCGTGTCCGACGTATCCGGGGTGTCTGGTGTGTCCGGCCATGGCGAGGTGCCGCTGATCGGCGGCGGGGTCAATCACGTGGTCCGGGCCGGCGCCACCGTACGCCGCCCGACCGGCCCCTGGACACCGGCCGTGCACGCGCTGCCCGGCCACCTGGCCGCCCGCGGTTTCACGGGTGCGCCGGTCGGCCACGGGATCGACGACCGGGGGCGGGAGGTGCTCGACTTCGTCCCCGGCGAGGTGCCCGGTGACCCGCCGCCGTCCTACGTCCGTACCGACGAGACCCTCGGGGCCGTCGCCAGGCTGCTGCGCGCCTACCATGACGCCACCGAGGACTTCCCCCTCGAGGCCGCGACCACCTGGTACTTCCCGCCGCGCGACCCGGCCGAGGTGATCTGCCACGGGGACGTCGCGCCGTACAACTGCGTGTTCCGCGACGGGCGGCCGGTGGCTCTCATCGACTTCGACACCGCCCATCCGGGGCCGCGTCTGTGGGACGTGGCCTGTGCCGCCTACCGGTTCGTCCCGTTGAGCGATCCCCGGCACGAAGGGGCCGATCCGGTGGGGGAGCAGGCCCGCAGGCTGCGGCTGTTCGCCGACGCCTACGGCCTCGCCGCGCACGACCGGCCGGCGCTGCCCGCCACCGCCGCCGACCGCCTGGAACATCTCGTACGGCACATGCACGAACGGGCGGCGGCGGGCGACCGCGCCTTCGCCGGGCACATCGCCCGAGGGGACGACGTGTTGTACGGCGTCGACCGCGAGCACGTCCTGCGCCACCGCGCCCGGTTCGCCGAGGCGCTGACCGGTTCGCCCGTGGAGGAACGGGAAGAGTAAGCCCGGGACGGCGGTTTCACCTGATCGTGGAGACGACCGAGGTTGTGGTGATCGGGGCCGGGCAGGCGGGGCTGTCCAGCGCGTACTTCCTGCGGCGGTTCGGGATCGAGCCGCTGGTGCTGGACGCGGCGCGCGGGCCGGGCGGGGCGTGGCGGCACCGGTCGCCGTCGCTGACCATGGACAAGGTGCACGGCATCTTCGACCTGCCGGGCGCGCCGGACGGGGTGGAGGTGGCCGGTGACCGGCCGGCGGCGGAGGTCGTCCCGGAGTACTACGGGGGTTACGAGCGGCGGGTGGGGCTGGAGGTCCTGCGGCCGGTCAAGGTCGAGTCCGTACGGGAGGGCGACGGCGGTCGGCTGGTCGTGACCGCCGATGCGGGGGAGTGGGCGGCCAGGGCCGTGGTCAACGCGACCGGCACCTGGACGCGGCCGTACTGGCCCTACTACCCGGGGGCCCCGGACTTCCTGGGCGAGCAGCTGCACTACGCGGGCTATCGCGGGCCGGAGGCGTTCGCGGGGCGGCGGGTGGTCGTGGTCGGCGGCGGGGCCTCGGCGATGCACGTGTTGTCGGAGCTGGCGGGTGTCGCCGCCGCCACCACCTGGGTGACCCGCCGTCCGCCGGTCTTCCGGGACGACGACTTCGGCGAGGACGCCAGGCGGGAGGCCGTGGCCATGGTGGAGGCCCGGGTGCGGGCCGGGTTGCCGCCGCAGAGCGTGGTCAGCGTCACCGGGCTCGGTTACAGCCTCGTCGTACGGCAGGCCATGGAGAAGGGGGCGTTGGAGCGGCTGCCGATGTTCCGGGGGCTGACGGCGTACGGCGTGGAGTGGGCGGACGGGCGGCGGGTCGCGGCGGACACGATCGTGTGGGCCACCGGGTTCCGGTCGGCGCTCGACCACCTCGCGCCGCTGCGCCTGCGGGAGCCGGGCGGCGGCATCAAGGTGGACGGCACGCGGGTGCTCAAGGAGCCGCGCCTGCAACTCGTCGGTTACGGGCCCTCGGCCAGCACGGTCGGCGCCAACCGCGCCGCCCGCGCCGCCGCCCGCAACGTCCGCGCCCTCCTGCGTCCACGCCCGGCCGTCCCGGCCGCCTGACCGCCCCGGCCTCTCGGGCCGTGGAGGGGGTCAGTGTTCGGCGACGCCGAAGGCGGTCCAGCCGAGGTCGGGGAAGCCGGCCGCCTTGGCGACGGCGGCCGAGGCGGTGTTGCTGACCGCGTGCATGTACGTCGGCACCGCCCCCTCGTCCAGCACACGCCGGGCCGCCTGCGCCACCAGCCGCCTGGCCAGCCCGCGGCCCCTGGCCTCGGGGGCCGTCACCACCGACAGCTCCCGTCCGTACCGGTCGTGCCGCTTGATGCCCACCCCGGCCAGGTGCTCGCCGGTCTCGGGGTCCACGGCCACCAGAACCTCGCCGCCGAACACGCGCAGCCACTCGGGTACGCCGTCGTCCGTCGCGGGCACCCACTCCCCGGCGTCGGCCAGCGGCGCGGGCTCGGTGGTCCAGCGGTAGACGGCCTCGAACCAGCCGCGATCCCCGAATCCGATCAGTGCCGGGATCTCCCGGACCGTCTCGACGGCTCTCACCCGGGCGACGTGCTCGGGCGGCACCGACAACACCGCCCCCTCCGGTGTGCCGACTCCCAGCGCGGGGTGGACGCGTCCGTCCCAGCCGGGCTGCGTACGTCGGGGCGAGCCTGTGACGTCGAGGTTTCCCGTGGGCGGCCAGGCCCCGAGCCATTCGCGCAGATGATCGGTGAGAGCCACGGACCTACTATAGGAAGTAGGAAAAATACCGATTGAGGCAGGGGTCCGGTTACTCCGGCGAAGGGGCTCGACACGGGGTGTGACATTCGGCTAGCGTCCTGACATAAGGATCTTTATCCGGTCAGGAGGGCCCGACATGGCTGTTCCCGGTTACACGGAGATCCGGGAACTGGGTCACGGAGGGACCGGGCGGGTCATGCTCGCCGTACGCGACTCCGACGCCTTACCGGTCGCGATCAAGCACCTGTCCGAGCCTCTGCGCGAGGACGCCGAGTTCGTCGCCCGGTTCCGTGCCGAGGCCGGGGTCATCGGCGAGATCGACAGCCCCCACACCGCCCGCCTGCTGGACTACGTCGAGGCCGGGGGCACGGCCGCCATCGTGATGGAGCTGGTCGACGGCGTCACGCTGCGCCGCCTGATCGCCCACGAGGGCGGCACCGGCGTCGAGGCGGCGCTCGCCGTGCTGAAGGGGGCGCTGCTCGGCCTCGCCGAGGCGCACCGGCGCGGGGTGGTCCACCGCGACTTCAAGCCCGAGAACGTGATCATCACCACGGACGGCGACAGCAAGCTGGTCGACTTCGGCGTGGCGGCCCGCTTCGGGGAGACCGGCGCGCTGGCCGGCACCCCCTCCTACATGGCTCCCGAGCAGTGGGACGACGCCCCGGCCGGCCCGGCCTCCGACGTGTACGCCGCCGCCGTGGTGTTCTTCGAATGCCTCACCGGCCGCCGCCCCTTCACCGCCGCGAACCTGGCCGCCCTGGCCTTCCAGCACCAGCACATGCCGCCCCCGCTGGAACAGGTGGACGGGCGGCTGCGCGGGCTGGTCGAGCACGGCCTGGCCAAGGACCCGGCCCACCGGCCCGCCTCGGCCGAGGCGTTCCTGGCCGAGCTGGAGGAGGTCGCGCGCAGGACGTACGGCGCGGGGTGGGAGCTGCGCGGGCGGTCGGGGCTCGCCGTGCTGACGTTGCCGTTCACCGCGCTGCTGCCGTCGGCCGGGAGCGGCGTGGAGAGCGTGGCGGAGAGCGGCGCCGGGACGGTCACGAGCGTGGTGCGCAGCTCGTTCGGGCCGCCGGCCAAGCTCGCGGTGACCGGCGGTCTGGTGCTGGCGACCGCGGCGGCGGTGGCGTCGACGTTCGTGATCTGGAGCGGGTCGCCCTCGCCCGACAGCGGCACGGCGCTGCCGCCCGTGGTGCCGGAGGGCACCTCGCTCACGACGGCGCCAGCCTCGCCGGAGCTGGTGACCCCGGTGCCGAGCGGGTCGGGGACGGTCTCGCCGCCGTACACCGCCGGGCCCAGCGGGTACCCGACCGCGCCGCCCGCGTCGTCCGCGCCGCCGGCCCAGCCTTCCACACGGCCCCCGACGCAGCCTCCCACGCAGCCTCCCACGCAGCCCGCAACGGCGCCGCCGTCCACGACGCGGCCGGGCACCCGGCCGCCGCGGCCGACCGGCGGGCCGCCCGCCTCCGAGGCGCCGCCCACGCGGTCGTCGCCGCCGTCCGCCCGGCCGCCGGCGAAGCCTCCGGCCACCCGCCCGGCCGATGACCCGCCCGCGACCCGGCCACCCGCCACGAGCGCCCCGCCCACGAGCGCCCCGGTCACGAAGCCGCCCGCCACGCCGCCGCCCGCCAAGACCCACAAACCGCTCCTGTCGGTCTCGCTCGGGGTGTCGCTCGGCGGCTCGCTGCTCGGCCGCGACGGCGGCGGGCTGCTGGACGCCGACATCGACCTGGGACTCGGGTCCAGCCTGCTGGGCATGCTCGTGGTGCCCGGATCGGCGCTGCTGGGCGGCCGTCTCGCAGTCAGAAGAGCGCGAAAATCCCGTCATCGGGAAAAGTCATGAGTTGCGTACGCGGACGCTTGATCCCCTACTATCAGCGTCGGAAAGAGGGCGTCCCCGGGCCTGATTAGCTCCTGACCGGAACCTGCCCTGCGGCTCGGGTTAAGGAGGACAGTGGCGGTCGCCTCCCCCGCCGTGCGCCATGGAGCGCGGGCCGTGATCGCCGTACTCGCCGGGCTGGTCCTGATGACGGGGAACGCCGCCGCGGGCCGTGCCGCTCCGAAACCCTCGGTGAAGCAGCTCAAGAAGGAGCTGGCCGCGCTGCAGAAGGAGTCCGACCGGCTGATCGAGGAGTACTACAACAGCCGCCGTGCCCAGCAGCAGGCCGACCGGACGGAGAAGGGCGCGCGCGAACGGCTGGCCGCCGCCCAGGAGGTCTACGACCGGGAGTCCCTCCAGCTCAGGACGCTCGCCGTGGCCCAGTACGTCGGCGGCGAGCCCAACCAGGTCGTCCAGTTCACCGGCAGCCAGGACCCGCAGGGTCTGCTGGCCCGGATGGCCCTCGGCCAGCACCTCGTCGCCCTCCAGGAGGCGCGGCTGCGCGGCTACGCCAAGGTCAGGAACGAGCGCCGCAAGGCCGAGGAGGAGGCCGCCGCCCGCGCCGAGGAGCTCGGCACCGCCGTGGCCGACCTCGAACGGCGCAAGGAGAAGGCCGAGAAGCTGATCGTCAAGATCCGGGACAGGATCGACAAGCTGTACACGGCGCCCGGCGTGCGACGCCCGGACGGCACGTGGGTGCCCCAGCTCCCGGACGGCTCCGAGAACATCACCCCCCGCATGCGCCTGGTCAAGACGCTGATCAAGGAACGGTTCGCGGTGCCGTACGGGATCGGCTGCTACCGGACGATCCAGGACGGCGGCGAGCACCCGCTCGGGCGGGCCTGCGACTTCATGCTCAGCCGCGGCGGCGCGATGCCGTCGGCGGGGGAGGTCCAGCGCGGCAACGAGATCGCGGACTGGGCGATCAAGAACTCCAAGCGCCTGGGGATCATGTACATCATCTACCGGCAGCGCATCTGGCACGCCCGGACGGGCACCTGGCGGACGATGTCCAACCGCGGCGGCACGACGGCCAACCACTACGACCATCCGCACATCTCCGTCTATTAGCCCCGATCGGGCGGCACGGTCACCGTACGCGCCCCCGGGGCTTGAGCCGGATGGAGGGCAACACCGGCGCGGGCAGCGGCTCCCCGTCGAAGCCCTCGACCGTGCCGAACCCCGTGCTCAGGCCCGAGCCCACGCTGTCCATCCACTCCGCGCGGAACCCGGCGATCTCCTCGTGGGAGCGCCCCACGAAGTTCCACCACATGACGATCTCCTCGGCGAAGGGCTCGCCGCCGATCAGCAGCACCCGTCCGCGTCCCGACAGCCGTAGCGTGCCGGGGCCGGGCGGCAGGTAGTGCAGCGCGCCCGGCCCGGCCTGCTCGACCTCCCCGTCGAGCAGCAGCAGCCCGTGCTCGTACGCCGGGTCGAGCGGCACCTCGGCCGCGCCGTCGACCGCCACCTCGGCCCCGACGAGCGGGCTGTGGGCGGTGGCGGGCGAGGTCACCCCGCCGAGCGAGCCCATGATCACGGTGGCCTCGAAGCCGGGACCGGTCAGCACGGGCAGGGTGGCGTGGTGCTCGAAGGTCGGGGCCGTCCGCCGGTGGGCGTCGGGCAGGGCCACCCAGAGCTGCACGCCGTGCAGCATCGTGCCGGGCGACTCCTCGGAGTGGGAGATGCCGCGCCCGGCCGTCATCAGGTTGAGCTGCCCGGGGCGCACCCGCCGCAGGCTGCCCAGGCTGTCGCGGTGGAGCACCTCGCCGGCGACCAGCCAGGTCACCGTCTGCAGGCCGGTGTGGGGGTGGGGCGGCACGCGCATCAGGGCCGGCTCGGGGCCGAAGGCGTCCACGAAGCACCAGGCGCCGATCATCCGGCGGTGCACGCCGGGCAACGTCCTGCTCACCCGCATCGCGCGCGGGCCGCCGAGCGGCACCTCGCGTCCGGTCAGCACCTCGCCGCGCCCGCCGGTCTCGGCGGCGCAGCGGAGTTCCTGGGGGTCACGTTCCATGTTGCTCACCCCACGACTGTAGGCGTCGCGCGGGCGGCTTCCGTCCGGCCTCCCGCGCGACCCCTCAGGGGGACGTGGCGACTACGCCATGGTCTCCCACCAGCCGTCCACGGCCTGGGCGGCGGAGACGTCCACGCCCTCGCCCGGCCGGGGCACCACGATCTTGACGTCCCGCGCCTTGGCCTCCCGCCACAGCCGGTCCACCGGCTCGGCCCACGGGTGCAGCGCCAGCGTGAACGTCGCCCAGTGGACCGGCAGCAGCAGCGAGCCGCCCAGGTCGAGGTGGGCGTTGACGGCCTCCTCGGGGTTCATGTGGATGTCCGGCCAGGCCGGGCTGTAGGCGCCGATCGGCATCAGCGTCAGGTCGAACGGCCCGTGCGCGGCCCCGATGCCCCGGTAACCCTGGAAGTAGCCGGAGTCGCCGGCGTAGAACACCCGCTTGGTCGCCCCGGCGACCACCCACGAGCCCCACAGGGTGTCGTTCCTGGTGAAGGCGCGTCCTGAGAAGTGCCGGGCGGCCGTGGCGACGAAGCGCAGGCCCGCCACCTCGGCCTCCTCGTCCCAGTCGAGCTCGATGATCCGGTACAGCGGCACGCCCCACCGCTCCAGGTGCGCCCCGATGCCCAGCGGGACCAGGAACGGCGCCTTCTGGGTGCGCGTGAGCGAGCGCACGGTCGCCATGTCCAGGTGGTCGTAGTGGTCGTGCGAGATGGCGATGGCGTCCACCTGCGGCAGCTCGCCGAGGTCGACCGGCAGCGGGTGGTGCCGCTTGGGGCCGGCGAGTTGCGAGGGGGAGACCCGGTTGCTCCACACCGGGTCGAACAGCACCCGCTTGCCCTCGATCTCCACCAGGGTGGAGGCGTGGCCGTACCAGACCGCGCGTACGCCGTCGGCGGGCGGCGGCGCGGACGGCGGCAGGCGCAGCGGGATGGTCCCGGCGGGGTGCCGCTGCTCCTTGTTCCTGGCCATCTCGGCCAGCAGGCCCGCGGGCGGGGTGGTCATCAGGGAGGTGGGCTCGGGCATGGGGTTGAAGAACGTACCGCCCCTGAACTGCGGCGAGCGCCGCATCCTGCCCACGCGGTCCGGCCCCGACGACAAGGGCCGCACGCCCAGCTCGGCGGGTATCCCGCGCAACGCCCAACCGGCCGCGGCGGCGAGCGCGCCGCCCGCGAGGATCCGCCGTGCGGTCCGCAATCCTGCCATTGCCCACACTCCCCTGAGATGATGTCCATCCCGCCCAACCGGGCGGGACTCCCCGGTGTTCCCGTTCTACGATATATCGCGATAGTTCATACCGTCTTGATCGCTCCGCCGTCGATGACGTAGTCGGCGCCGTTCACGCTTGCGGCGCGCGGCGAGGCCAGGTACGTCACCAACGCGGCGACTTCTTCCGGTTCGACGAACCTACCGGTCGTCATTCCGGTGGCCGACGGCAGCCCCGCGAGCAACTGTTCGTGCTCCATGCCGAGCGAGGCCGCCAGCGCGGCGCCGTACCCGTCGGGGGCCTCCCACAGGGCGGTGCGCGCGGCGCCGGGGGAGACGGTGGCGACCCGCACCCCGCGCGGCCCGAACTCCTCGGCCACGGCCTTGCCGAACGCCGTCAGCGCGGCCTTGGCGGTGACGTAGGCGATCGGCCCCATGTGCGGCGCGCGGGCGCCGTTGGAGGAGATGTTGATCACGGTGCCGCCCCGCCGCAGCAGGCTCGGCATCGCGGCCCTGGTGGCCCGTACGGCGCTGAGGAGGTTCAGGTCGTACGTCTGGCGCCAGGTGTCGTCGTCGGTGCCCAGGAAGCCGGTGACCTGCGCGTTGCCGCCGTCGCCGCCGCCCACGTTGTTGACCAGCAGGTCGATCTCGCCCAGCTCGGCCAGCGCCCGCTCCACCAGCTCGGCGGGGCCTGTGGCGGCGGACAGGTCCACGCTCACCGGGATCGCGCCGGTGCCCTTCAGCTCGGGGGTGACCGTACGGGCCCCCGCCACGACCCGCATCCCCTCCGCGGTCAGCGCCTCCACGATCGCCAGCCCCAGCCCCCTGCTCGCCCCGGTGACGACGGCGGTCTTCCCGTTCAGTCGCATGTCCATGGTCTTTCCTCTCACATCTGCGTCAGTGGTGATGCGATGACTCTAGAACTTGCAACACCGATGACGCAACTTCGGCGTCAATGGGGACGATCCTGTAACCTCTGAGCTGTGAGTGGGACGACGCGGGCCCTGCGGTCCGACGCGGAACGGACTGTCAGGACGATCCTGGAGGCGGCCGAACGGGTGCTCAGCGCCAACCCGGCGGCCAGCATGGAGCAGATCGCCGAGGCGGCCGGGGTGGCGCGCACGACCGTGCACCGGCGCTTCGCCTCGCGGGAGGCGCTGGTGGAGGCGATGACGGCGTGGGCGACCCGGCAGTTCGCCGCCGCCGTGGACGCCGGCCACTCCGAGCAGGCGCCGCCGCTGATCGCGCTCTACCAGGTGACGGCGAACGTGTTGCGGGTGAAGACCGACTGGGGGTTCGCGATGAGCCGCTCGGCGTCGGCGGGAGGCGAGGTCGCCCGCGTGCACGCCGAGGTCCAGGAGAAGTGCGACGCGCTGTTCCGCCGGGCGCGGGCCGCCGGGGTGCTGCGCGAGGACGTCGAGCCGGAATGGGCCAGGCGGGTGTACTACGCGCTGATCCACGAGGCCGCGCAGAGCCGCGACGGCGACCCCGACGCGCTGGCCGCCCGCCTGGTGGACACGTTGCTGCGCGGGGTCGGCATGGGCCGCGGCCTGGCCACGACCCCCGCCGCCGAGTCCTAGCGGCGCCGTCCGTCAGGGGTCGCGGACCAGGGCGTCGCGGCGTTCCTCCGGGCGGCGTTCGGGGTGGGGCCACGGGTTCGGGCGGCAGCGGCCCAGCGACTTGGACTGCTGGACCATGACCGGGGCGGGCAGGCCGGGGCCGGGGCAGGCGCGGTGCTCGTGCCCCAGGCTGTGCCCGACCTCGTGGCTGATGACGTAGTCGCGATAGGCGGCCAGGTCGCCCTCGTACTGCGGGACGCCGTCGGCCCATCTGACCGCGTTGATGACCGAGCGGGTCCCGTTCCAGCACGACAGCGTGCCCCCGGTGCGCAGCGGCAGGCACTGGCTGACCGTCAGCCCGGGGCTGGACAGCGCCACCCGGACCCGTACCGGGCCGTGGTCGACCCGCTGGAAGCGGGCCCAGCCGCGCGGGTCGTTGAGCGTCCGGTGGACCGCCGCCGCGAACACCGCGCCGTCGAACGGCAGTCCCCGCTCGACCTCCACCAGGTAGCGCACCACCTCGCCCTGTCCCGCCCGCGCGGGCGCGCCGCCGCGCACGACGTCGTACGCGCCCGAGGCGGCGTACGGCACCCGGGCGTGCTCCCCGGCCAGCGGGTGCGGCGTCGGCGTCGGCGTCGGCGTCGGCGTGGTGGGGTGGGACGGCGGTGTGACGGAAGGGGCGGGCACGCTCCGCCCGCCGGGCGCCGCGGATTCATGGCCTGCCCCGGGGGTGGAGGCGCATCCGACGGCCAGCAGCAGCACGATCAGCAGCGCGAGCAGCGGCAACGCGGCCTCCCCACGAGATCACGGCGGGGAGGAATCCACCATATCCACCCAGGGATGCACCGATCAGGCCGGGGTCGGACCGGCGCCGGACGCCTCCATGGTCAGCGGGCGTCGGCCGGGGTCAGCGGATGGGAAGCGCGTACGGGGTGAGGTCGAAGGGCGGCCGTTCGCCGAGGGCCAGGATGGCGGCGATCTCGCCGGTGAGCGGGCCCGCCGTGAGGCCGTACGCGCTGAGCCCGGTCGCCACGATCACCCGGGGCGTGAGCGGGCCGATGAGCGCGGGGCCGGGGGCGTTCACCGGGCGCAGGCCGACCCTGGTCTCCGACACCGTCGCCCCGAACAGCCCGGGCGCCACCCGCAGCCCCGCCTCGATCACCTCTTCGAGCCCGCCCATCGTGACCCGCGGCGCGAACCCGACGTCCTCCACGGTCGCGCCGATCACGATCCGCGAGTCGGGGAAGCCGAGCAGGTACGGCCCGCTCCTGGGCAGCACCATGGGCCAGAACGCGGTGTCCACGCCGTCGAGGGTGGCGTGCAGGATCTGCCCGCGCCGGGGGAACACCGGCAACTCCACCCCGAGTGGACGGCACACCTCCCCCGTCCACGCCCCGGCCGCCACGATCACGACGTCGGCCTCCAGCGGGACGCCCTCCTCGGCCCACGTACCGCTCGCGGGCGGCGTGCCGGTGGCCGGGCGGGGTGCGCGGGCGGCCGGGCCCCGCGACGGGGGCTCTTCCTCGGCAGGCTCCTCGGCGGGTTCTTCGGCGGGTTCCGCGGAGGGCAGGCCGGGGCCCTCCGGGGAGCCGTCGGGCGGGCCGCCGAAGGGCGCTCCGGCCACCGGTTCGATGGCCTCCTCCACGGGCGTTCCGGCGAGGGGCGAGGTGAGGGGGGCGGCCTGGCGCCAGGAGGCGGTTCCGCCGCCCGCCGCGCCCGTCGCCGCGCCCGGAGGGTTCCACTGTCGCCCGGTTCCCGCTGGTGTGTCCTCGTCCGCGGGGTGGACGAACACCTGGCCGTCGGGGGTGAGGACGGCGGTGCCCCTGCGTACCTCGGCGCCCTGGGCGACGGCGGCGCGCAGCAGCGCGTCACGTACGGAACAACCGTCCACCCGGGCGGCGCCGGGCACGAGGAGCGCGCTGAGCTCGTCGGACAGCGGCGGGAACAGGTCCGACGGGGTCAGCACGTCGGTGACCTCGCCCATCTCGGGCGCGTCCGCGTGGCGGCGGCGCAGCAGGGCGCGCACCGGTTCGAGGTCGACCGGGTCCTCCGCAACCAGCAGGGCGCCGACCTTGGCGTACCCGAAGTCCTCGCCCAGGGCCTCGACCAGCCCCGGGTAGTGGCGGGCGCCCTCGCGGGTCAGGCGGTACCAGTCGTCGTCCTCCGGATGGTCCACCCACGGGCACACGATGCCCGCGCCCGCCTGGGTCGCCTGACCCGGGCAGCCGCGGTCCACCACGGTCACGTCCACGCCCCGGCCGCTCAGATGGTAGGCGGCGCCGGCTCCGACGATCCCGCTCCCGATCACCACAACACGCATGCACCCATGATCGCAGGACGGGCTCATCCCGGGCGATGACCGGATCGTGCGCTTACCATCCGGATACTCCCTCGCGCCCATCCGTGGGGGCTACCGGCCCGCCTCGCCGGTCGGGCGGCCCGACCCCGGCCGGGTCAGCCGGCGCCCCAGCCGTGCGTCCTCATGAGCGTGGCCGCCACCCGCGCGAACCGGTCGCCGTCGAGCACCGCGCCCACCCGCCGGATGTCGTCCTCGTCCAGCACGAAGACCCGGTCGAGCCGCAGGTACGACACCCGCCCGTCGCGGCCCCACACGCCGACCTCCAGCCAGTCGGGGCCGTCGTCGCCCTTGCTGGAGAGCATCATGCCGAGCAGCCTGCGCCCGGTACGGCCCACGACCAGCAGCGGCCGGTCCTTCCCCCGCGACGCATCCTCCTCGTACGGCACCCACGCCCACACGATCTCGCCCGGATCGGCCAGGCCGTCGAGGTCGGGGGAGTAGGCCAGAGTGACGGGCCCGCTGAGCGAGTGGACCTCGCGTACGACGCCCCGGTCGGGCCGGGGGTCCTCACCTAGATCACGCATTGTGGGAGCTTAAGGCGGCAGGGCGCCCGAAATCCACCCGCCCTCACAGAACGGGTGAGGCCAGCAGGCGGCGCAGGGCCGTCGGGGTGTGGCCGAGGTGGCGGCGGACCGTACGGGTCAGGTGGGCCTGGTCGGCGAACCCGAGATCGGCGGCCAGCGTGGCCAGGCTTGGCTCGCCGCTCTCCAGGCGGTCGAGCGCGCGGCTGACGCGTACGCGGTTGCGGTAGTGGGTCAGCGAGACGCCCAGCTCGCGGGTGAAGGCCCGGCTGAGCTGGTAGGGGGAGACGGACAGGAGCTCGGCGAGCGGCAACAGCCCGCCGGCCGCCGGGTGATCGGCCGCGATCGCCTCGCGGGCGGCGTCGGCGACGGCCCGGGGCGAGCGGGCGGTGACCCGGCCCGGGTGGGGCGCCGCGGGCCGGGACCGCGCGGCCGGGGCGTGGTGCCGGGGTACGGCGCCGGGACGCGCGGCCGAGCCCGGAGGGGTGGAAGGGGCGCTCTCGCCGCGGCCGGTGGCGAGGAAGGGGGTGCTCTCGCCGGTGTTGGTGGCGGGGGAGGGGGCGTTCTCGGTGCGGCCGGTGGTGTGGGAGGGGGTGGCCGGGGTGGGGGTGAGGGCCAGTTGGTCGAGGGTGGTGGAGACCAGGGAGAGCAGGGACTCGACCAGGGCGAAGTCGGCGTCGCCGGCGCGGGCCGAGGCGAGCAGGCTCCGGTGCGCCAGCTCCAGGCGGGCGTCGACGTAGACGGTCGAGCGGGCGAGCGGGGTGTCGTCGCCCGCCAGGCTGCGCCACAGACCGGGGGACAGGGAGAGGGACGTGCACACGTCGCCGCCCGCCGGGTGGGCGAAGCGTTCCTCCTGGCCGGGTGTGCCCAGATAGGCCATCGTCGGATCGACGGCGGCGGGACGGCCGTCGGCCATGCGGCGGAACGCGCCGCGGTGCACCAGCACCATCCGGTGCTGCCGGCCGGCCTCCGCCGGTGACCAGCCGCGGTGGTCGTCCACGCAGGTCACCACGTCGAGGGAGAAGCCCTTTCCACGGGCCAGAGGCTTGGAGGATCGCACCCGCCGTACGTTACGCCGCCCCTCCGACAATCCCGCGACGGGCGGAGTGCGGCGGTGGCGCAAGGATGTTCAAGACCGTGGTGGGGTGGCCTCGGCAGGCTGTGCGGCATGACGACGACGATTTCCTCCATAGTCATCGACTGCGCCGACCCTGTCGCCCTGGCGGGCTTCTACGCCAAGGCCACCGGGTGGCAGGTCGCCGACGCAGACCCCGATTACGCCTCCGTCACCGGCGGTCCCGTGCAGCTCTCCTTCCAGCGGATCGAGGGCTACCAGGGGCCCGGCTGGCCGGACGGTGGCGCCAAGCACCTGCACCTCGACCTCACCGTCCCCGACGTCGAGGAGGCCAGGAAGGCGCTGGTGGCGCTGGGTGCCACCGTGCCCGACCCGCAGCCTGGCGGCGACGAGTGGACGGTGGTGCTCGACCCCGAGGGCCACCCGTTCTGCGTGATGGCCGCCGGTTAGAGATCCGGGAATCCGGTCAGAGGGCCGGAAGCCGGTCAGAGGGCCGAGAAGAACGCCTTGACGTCCTCGGCCAGCAGGTCGGGGGCCTGAAGGGCGGCGTAGTGGCCGCCGTGTGGCGGTTCCGTCCAGCGCACCACGTTGTGGGTGCGTTCGGCGTAGCGCCGGACCGTGCTGTCGCCCGGGAAGACGGCCACGGCCGTGGGGGTCTTGCCCGGTTCGGCGGGCGGCGCCCAGTCGCCGCCGCTCTCGCGGTAGAGGCGCGCGGAGGAGCCGGCGGTGCCGGTCAGCCAGGTGATGGTGACGTTGGTCAGGATGTCGTCGGGGGCGACCCCGCCGACGTCCTGGCCCCAGCTCGCGAACGCGTCCAGGTGCCAGGCGAGCTGGCCCGCGGGCGAGTCGGCCAGGGCGTAGGCGAGGGTCTGCGGCCTGGTCCCCTGAATGGCGGCGTACCCGGAGAACTCGCGGTGCCAGCGTTCGATGCGCCGCGCCCGCTCGGTCTCGGCCTCGGTCAGGCCGGCCAGGTCGTCGGAGACGAACGCCGTGAGCGCGTTCAGGTGCACGCCCACCACCCGGTCGGGGACCGCGCGAGCCACGGCGGGCGAGACGAGGGAGCCGAAGTCGCCGCCCTGGAGGCCGTAGCGGGTGTAGCCGAGGCGGTCCATGAGCTCGATCCAGGCGGCGGCGACGCGGCGTACGCCCCAGCCGGTCCGCGTGGTGGGCCCGGAGAAGGCGAACCCGGGCACCGACGGGATGACCAGGTGGAAGTCGCGGCCGAGCTGCCCGGCCACGCGGGAGAAGTCGGCGAACGTGCTCGGCCAGCCGTGCGTGAGCAGCAGCGGCAGCGCGTCGGGACGCGGCGAGCGTACGTGGGCGAAGTGCACCCGCTGGCCGTCGATCTCGGTCGTGTACTGCGGCAGCGCGTTGAGCCGCGCCTCGTGCGCCCGCCAGTCGTAGCCGTCCCGCCAGTACGCCGCCAGCTCCTGCACGGCCTGCGGCGGCACGCCGTACGACCAGCCGACCCCCTCCAGGGCGTCCGGCCGGCGTGTACGATCCAGCCGCGCCCGCAGGTCGTCGATCGCGGACTGCGGAATGTCGATGACAAATCGGTTCATGCCACCCACGCTAGGCAGCATTGCGGCCAGGTTCAGGCCACAATGGTCACCGTGCTGGAAACCTCGGCGCGGTTGTTGCGCCTGCTCTCGCTCCTGCAGTCCCGGCGCGACTGGCCCGGCGCCGAGTTGTCGGACCGGCTCGGCGTCGCCCCGCGCACGCTGCGCCGCGACGTCGACCGCCTGCGCGGCCTCGGCTACCCGGTGGGCTCCACGCCGGGCGTGGCCGGCGGCTACCGGCTCGGTCCGGGCGCGGAGCTGCCGCCGCTGCTGCTCGACGACGAGGAGGCCGTGGCGGTCGCGGTCGGCCTGCGTACGGCCGCGGGCGGCACGGTGACCGGCATCGAGGAGACCTCGCTGCGCGCCCTGGCCAAGCTCGAACAGGTGCTGCCCGCCCGCCTGCGCCGCCGCGTGAACGCCCTGCAGACCCACACCGTGCCCATCGTCCGGCAGGGCCCGACGGTCGATCCCGAGCTGCTCACCCGCGTCGCCGCCGCCTGCCGCGACCACGAGCAGCTCCGCTTCGACTACACCGACCACGAGGGCGCTTCCTCGTCGCGGAAGGCCGAGCCGCACAGCCTGGTCAGCAAGGGGAACCGCTGGTACCTGGTCGGCTGGGACGTCGACCGCCAGGACTGGCGCACGTACCGGGCCGACCGGATCGAGGTGCGCACGCCGAACGGCCCGCGCTTCGTCCCGCGCGAGCCGCCCGAGGCCGATGTGGCCGCCTGGGTGCAGCACCGGCTCGGCCACCAGATGTGGCCCGTCCAGGGCCGCTTCCTGATGCACGCGCCCGCCGAGCGGCTGGCCGGCCGGATCGGCGGCGAGATCGAGCCCGTGGACGAGACCACCTGCGTGCTCACCATGCGCGGCGACGACCTGCACCTGATGGCCGTGGTCGTGGCCTTCCTCGACGTCGACTTCGAGGTGCTCGAACCGGCCGAGCTGAAGGACCGCCTGCGTGCCCTGGGACGGCGGCTGCTCTCCTCTAGAATATGATTCGGTGATGGCGACGACAGCGTTCTTCACGCGCAAAGAGGGCGAGTTCGTGCCCGCCCCGCACGCGCGCGGCCCCTGGTCCCCCGACATGCTCCACGGCCGCCTGCTCGGCGGCCTCGCCGAGAACGCCCTTGAGGAGCGGTACGCCGAGCCCGGCCTGCACTTCGCCAGGATCACCGTCGACCTGTTCCGCAACAGCCCGATGGTGCCCGTCACGGTGGAGACCACCCTGGTCAGGGACGGGCGGCGGATCCGGGTCGCCGACGCCGTGCTCTCCACCGGGCAGGGCGTGATCGGACGGGCCTCGGCCGTGCTGCTCCGGCAGGGCGAGCAGCCCGAGGGCAGCCTGCCGCACACGCCCGCCTGGGACGAGCCGCCGCCCGCCGGCGACCCGGTGGAGGGGCGGGACTGGAAGCCGCCGTTCGACCTGTGGCGCCTGACCGAGTGGGGTCAGGGCGGGCGCGGCCGGGTGTGGCTGCGTGAGACGCACCCGCTGGTGGACGACGAGCCGCTGACGCCGCTCACCCGCGCCGCCCTGGCCGCCGACTTCGCCAGCCCGCTCAGCAACATCGGCTCGGCGGGCGTCAGCTTCATCAACGCCGACTACACGCTGACGCTCGCCCGGCTGCCCGAGGGCGACCTGCTCGGCGTCGAGGCCACCGGCCATCTCAGCGCCGGCGGCGTCGCGACCGGCCAGGTCACGCTGCACGACACCGCCGGCCCGGTCGGGTTCTGCGTGGTCACGGCGGTCGCCAACCGCGTCGCCCTGACCTCCCGCTGACCCGCGCGCCCGGATGAGGTGGGAAGGTCAGGCGGGGCGCTCGGCGCGGTCGCCCGACCAGTCGGTGTGGAAGGCGCCCTCCCGGTCCACCCGGTGGTAGGTGTGCGCGCCGAAGTAGTCGCGCAGCCCCTGCACCAGCGCGGCCGGCAGCCGGTCGCGGCGCAGCCCGTCGTAGTAGGCGAGCGCGGAGGAGAAGCCCGGCGTCGGCACGCCGATCCGCACCGCCGTGGTGACCACGCGCCGCCACGCCTCCTGCGCGGTGTTCAGCGCGGCGGCGAAGGTCGGGTCGGCCAGCAGCGTCGGCAGGTGCGGGTCGGCGTCGTACGCGGAGCGGATGCGGTCCAGGAACTTGGCCCTGATGATGCAGCCGCCGCGCCAGATGGTGGCCATCGCGCCCAGGTCCACGTCCCAGCCGTACTCCTTCGAGGCGGCGGCGATCTGGTCGAAGCCCTGGGCATAGGCGACGATCTTGGAGGCGTACAGGGCCTGGCGTACGTCCTCGACCAGCTCGCCGGCGCCGACGCCGGACAGCTCCGGGCCCTCCAGCGAGGCGGCGGCGGCGCGCTGCTCGGGGTGGCCCGACAACGCGCGGGCGAAGACCGCCTCGGCGATGCCGGTCACCGGCACGCCCAGGTCGAGCGCGCTCTGCACGGTCCAGCGGCCGGTGCCCTTCTGCTCGGCCTGGTCCACCACGATGTCCACGAACGGCTTGCCCGTGGCCGCGTCCACCTGCTCCAGCACCTCGGCGGTGATCTCGATCAGGTACGAGTCCAGCTCCCCGCGGTTCCACTCCCTGAACACCTCGGCCAGCTCGGCCGGCGTCGCGCCCAGGGCCTGGCGCAGCAGGTCGTAGGACTCGGCGATGAGCTGCATGTCCGAGTACTCGATGCCGTTGTGAACCATCTTCACGAAATGCCCGGCGCCGTCGGGGCCGACGTGCACCGCACACGGCACCCCGTCCACCTTGGCCGAGATGTCCTGGAGGATCGGGCCCAGCGCCTCCCACGACTCCGTCGAGCCGCCCGGCATGATGCTCGGCCCGAGCAGCGCGCCCTCCTCACCGCCGGAGATGCCGGTGCCCACGAAATGGATGCCCCGCTCGCGCAACGCCGCCTCGCGCCGCCGGGTGTCCTGGAAGTGGGCGTTGCCGCCGTCGACGATCATGTCGCCCGGTTCCATCAGGTCGGCGAGCTGGTCGATCACCGCGTCGGTGCCGGGACCGGCCTTCACCATGATGATCGCCCGCCGCGGACGCTTCAACGAGGCCACGAACGCCGACAGCTCCTCGGCCGGCACGAACGTGCCCTCGCCGCCGAACTCCTTGATCAACTGCTGCGTCCGGGCCGTCGTGCGGTTGTGCACGGCGACCGCGTATCCATGTCTGGCCAGGTTCCTGGCCAGGTTGCGTCCCATGGTCGCCAGGCCGGTCACGCCGATGTCTGCCAAATCCATCTCAATGCTCCTCTGTGGGGGATACGCACGATCAAGCTGGCAGGTTCGGCGGGATATTCCCGGCGCTCAGGAAGGCGAGCGCACGCCGAGCTCGTCCAGCCGGTCCAGCATGTCGGCCGGGTCGGCGTACACCCGGAACGCGCCGGCTCGTTCGAGCTCGTCCCTGCCGTATCCGCCGGACAGCAGCCCGATGCCGAGCGCGCCGGCCCGGCGGGCGGCGAGCAGGTCCCAGACGCTGTCGCCCACCACCATCGCATGCAGCGGGTCCACCTGGACGAGCGCCGCACCGGCCAGGAACAGATCCGGGTCGGGCTTGGCCCGCCGCACCAGGTCGCGGGTGACCATCGGGGTGTCCTCCGGCAGGCCCAGCATGCCGAGCGCGAGCCGCGCCGTACGGGCGTAGCCGCTGGTGGCGATGGCCCACGGCACGCCGCGCGCGCTCAGCTCGCCGAGCAGCTCTGCGGCCCCCGGCAGCGGCCGGACCGAGTCCACCTGCTGCTCGTACGCCTCGGCGTGGGTCACCTGCAACTCGTCGATCTGCTCCTGGGTCAGCTTCAGCCCGGTCTCGCGCAGCAGGGCGCTGACGAACAGGCCGCCGCTCATGCCGATGCGCCGGTGGATGCGCCACACCGACAGGTCGATCCCCATCCCGGACAGCGCCTGCCGCCACGCGATGACGTGCTGGTAGACGCTGTCGATCAGCGTGCCGTCCAGGTCGAACAGGAACGCGGGGGTGGGGGCCTGCGGGAAGTCGCTCATGCGGTCCATGACACCATGGGGGCATGCGCATCGTCATCGCGGGGGGCCACGGGAAGATCGCGTTGCGGCTCGCCGAGCGGCTCGGGTCCGGGGCGGTCGGCCTGGTGCGCAACCCGGCGCACGTGGCCGACGTGGAAGCCACCGGCGCCGAGGCCGTGCTGTGCGACCTGGAGCGGGCGAGCGCCGAAGAGGTGGCGGAGATCCTGCGCGGCGGCGACGCCGTGGTCTTCGCGGCGGGCGCGGCCCGGGGCGGCGGCGCGGCCCGCAAGGACACCGTCGACCGGGGCGCGTCCGTCCTGATGGCCGAGGCCGCCGAACGCTCGGGTGTGCGGCGGTTCATCCAGATCTCCTCCATGGGCGCCGGGCGTCCGCCCGCGCCCGGCGGCGACGCGGTCTGGGCCGCCTACATCGAGGCCAAGACCGCCGCCGAGGACGACCTGCGCGCCCGCGACGGCCTGGCCTGGACGATCCTGCGGCCCGGCCGCCTGACCGACGAGCCCGGCACGGGCCTGGTCCGGCTGGCCCCCGAGGTGCCGCCCGGCTCGGTGCCCCGCGACGACGGGGTCGCCGTCGTCCTCGCGCTCCTGGACAACCCGGGCACCGCCCACCGGACGCTGGAGCTCGTCTCGGGCGACACCCCGATCATCGACCTCGTCGCCACGGAGTAATGCGTCCCTTTTGCCGATTGCTGGCTATGACTTGCGGCTTCTTCGGCTAGATGTCCACCTGATGCACTAGGGGGAGATCAAATGTCCGACATGCCGTTCAGGTCGTTCTTCGGGGGAGATCCGTTCAGGGGGTTCGAGGAGCTCACCGGGCGGGTGTTCGGCGGGATGGAGGGCTGGCCGCCGTCGCGGCCGAGCGTGCAGCGCGTCGACGTGGGCAAGCTGCTCAGCGCGTCGGCCAGGGAGGTGCTCAGCCGGGCCCTGGAGATGGCCGGGCAGCGCGGCGCGCCGGACATGGACGTCCTGGACATCCTCGACGCGCTGACCGAGTCCGACGCCACCCGTCCCCTGATGCAGTCGGCGGGCATCGACCTGGGCAGGCTGCGCGACCGCATCGACGCCCTGGCCGGGCCCGGCGAGGCGGGTGAGCCGCCGACCACGCTCTCACCGGCGGCCAAACGCGCCATCCTGGACGCCCAGCGCATCTCGCGCGCCCTGCAGTCGTCCTACATCGGCCCCGAGCACCTGCTGCTCGCCGTGGCCGCCAACCCCGACTCCGGCGCCTCCCGCCTGCTGCACGAGCAGGGCGTCTCGGCCAACGAACTGCAGCAGGCGATCATGTCCGGCGCCTCCCGCCAGCAGCACGGCGACGGCCGTCAGCCCACCGACACCCCCTCGCTCGACGAGTACGGCCGGGACCTGACCGAGGAGGCCAGGCAGGGCAGGGTCGACCCGGTCGTCGGCCGCGAGGACGAGATCGAGCAGGCCATCGAGGTGCTGTCCCGGCGTACCAAGAACAACCCGTGCCTGATCGGCGAGCCCGGCGTCGGCAAGACCGCCATCGTCGAGGGCATCGCCCAGCGCATCGTCAACGGCAGCGTGCCCGACACGCTCAAGGACCGCCGGGTCGTCGCGCTCGACCTGACCGGCATGGTGGCCGGGTCGAAGTACCGCGGCGAGTTCGAGGAACGCATCAAGAAGGTCATCGACGAGGTCCGCGCGCACGCCGACGAGATCATCGTCTTCATCGACGAGGTGCACACGCTGGTCGGCGCGGGCTCGGCCGAAGGCGGCATGGACGCGGCCAACATCCTCAAGCCCGCCCTGGCCCGCGGCGAGCTGCACGTCATCGCCGCCACCACCATCGACGAGTACCGCAAGAACATCGAGAAGGACGCCGCCCTCGAACGCCGCTTCCAGCCGATCCTGGTCAGCGAGCCCACCGTCGAGCAGACGATCGAGATCCTGGCCGGGCTGCGCGACGCGTACGAGGCCCACCACCAGGTGCGCATCACCGACGAGGCCCTGGACGCCGCCGCCAACCTCTCGGCCCGCTACATCTCCGACCGTTTCCTGCCCGACAAGGCCATCGACCTGATGGACCAGTCCTCGGCCCGGGTCCGGCTGCGCTCGCGCACCCCCGGCAGCGATGTGCGCGAGCTGGAGGAACGCCTGGAGGCGCTGCGCCGCGACAAGGACCAGGCGGTCACCTCCGACGACTTCGACCGGGCCAAGGAGCTCACCGTCCAGATCGACAAGCTCCGTCCCGAGCTGGACCGCGCCCGGCAGGGCGCCGACACCGTCCCGCAGGTCATGGTCGAGGACATCGCCGAGGTCGTCTCCCGGCGTACCGGCATCCCCGTCACCCAGCTCACCGAGCAGGAGCGCGAGCGGCTGATGCGGCTGGAGGAGCATCTGCACGAGCGGGTGATCGGCCAGGACGAGGCCGTCGTCGCCATCGCCGAGGCGGTACGCAGGGCCAGGGCCGGATTGTCCGACCCGAACCGGCCCATCGGCAGTTTCCTGTTCCTCGGCCCGACCGGCGTCGGCAAGACCGAGCTGGCCAGGGCCCTGGCCGCCGCGCTGTTCGGCGGCGAGGACCACATGGTGCGCATCGACATGAGCGAGTTCCAGGAGCGGCACACCGTCTCCCGCCTGATCGGCGCGCCCCCCGGGTACGTCGGCTACGAGGAGGCCGGCCAGCTCACCGAGGCCGTACGCCGCCGCCCGCACGGCGTCATCCTGCTCGACGAGATCGAGAAGGCCCACCCCGACGTCATGAACATCCTGCTCCAGATGCTGGACGACGGCCGCCTGACCGACGGCCAGGGCCGCACGGTCGACTTCACCAACACGATCGTCATCATGACCAGCAACATCGGCGCCCAGCTCATCCTGGACGCCGAGGGCGACACCCCGCAGCTCCAGGACCAGCTCATGGACCTGCTGCGCCACTCCCTGCGCCCCGAGCTGCTCAACCGCATCGACGAGACGATCATCTTCAAGCGCCTGGAGCGCGAGCAGCTGCGCCAGATCGTGGACCTGCTGCTGGAGCGCACCCGGCAGCGCCTGCGCGGTCAGGGCATCTCGCTGGAGGTCTCCGGCGAGGCCAAGGACTGGCTGGCCCGGCGCGGCTACCAGCCCGAGTTCGGCGCCCGTCCGCTGCGCCGCACCGTGCAGCGGGAGCTGGACAACCGCCTGTCCACGATGTTGCTGACCGGCGAGGTGGGCGAGGGCGGCAAGGTCAGCGTGGACGTCGAGGGCGACCAGCTCCGGCTCAGGGCCCACAACCCAGAGCCGGTCGGCTGACCGTCGCTAGCCCAGCGGCGCGCGGGCGCGTTCGCGGCACTCCCGCAGCGTGAGGGCCGCCAGCGCCTCACGTACGACGGGCACGCACACCGGGGCCATCGACAGGCTCGACACGCCGAGCCCCACCAGCAGCGGCGCGACCGCCGGGTCGCCGGCCGCCTCGCCGCACACCCCGACCGCCTTGCCCGCCCGCCGCCCGGCCTCGGCGCACATCCCGATCAACCGGAGCAGGGCGGGCTGGGCCGGGTCGAGGAGGTCGGACAGGCCGGGATGTTGCCGGTCGGCGGCGAAGGTGTACTGGGCCAGGTCGTTGGTGCCGATGCTGAGGAAGTCCACCTCGGCCAGCAGTTCGTCGGCCTGGAGGGCGGCGGCCGGCACCTCGACCATCACGCCCGCGCGCTCGATGCCGCGCGCGCGGGCGCGGCGGGCGAAGTCGGCCGCCTCGCGCGCGGTGGTCACCATCGGGGCCATCACCCGGACGTCGGCGCCCGTGGCGCGGGCCGCCTCGGCGATGGCGTCGAGCTGGGCGTCCAGGACGCCGGGCAGCACCCGGTCCACCCGCAGGCCGCGCACGCCCAGCGCCGGGTTGGGCTCGTCCGGCAGGCCGAGGAAGGGCAGCGGTTTGTCGGTGCCGGCGTCGAGCGTGCGCACGGTCACCGTTCCCGCCCCAGCGAAAACCCGCGCGTACGCGGCCACCTGCTCCTCGTGCGAGGGCGGCTGCCGGCGGTCCAGGAACAGGAACTCGGTGCGGAACAGGCCCACGCCCTCCGCGCCCGGACGCAGGTCAGCGGCCGAGCCGATGTTGTGCAGCAACTTCACCGGATGGCCGTCGGCGGTCCTGCCGGGGCCCGTGCTCGCCGCCAGCCTGGCCCGCTCCCGCCGGTCGGAGTCCCGTACGCGCTCGGCCTCCTCCTCGGTGAGGCCGACCGTGACCTCGCCGGTGAGGCCGTCCACGCCGATCATGGTCCCGTCGGGGACGTCCATGACGCCCGCGCAGGCGACGACGGCGGGCAGGCCGCGGCCCCGGGCCAGGATCGCGGTGTGGCTGGTCGGGCCGCCGCGCTCGGTGACCAGCGCCAGCACCCGCGGGCCCAGGCCGACGGTGTCGGCGGGGGACAGGTCCTCGGCCACCAGCACGAACGGGTGGCCCGGGTCGGGCACGCCCGGCACGGGCAGGCCGAGCACGGCGGCCACCGCGCGCGCCCGCAGGTCGTCGAGGTCGGCGGCCCGCTCGGCGAGGTAGCCGCCCAGCGCGGCCAGGGCCTCCTTGTGCGCGGAGAAGGCCGCGTCGAGGGCGTGGGCGGCGTCCAGGCCGTCGTCGCGCACGTGTGCCTCGGCCTGTTCACGCAGCGTGGGGTCGCCGGCCATCATCGCCAGCGCCTCCAGGATCTCCGCCCCTTCGGCGGCGTCCTCCGCGTCTGCCGCGCGGGCCTGGGCGGCGCGGTGTTCGAGGTCGGCGGCGAGGGTGTCCAGGGCCTTGGCGGCCGCGGCCGCCTCGGCGTCGGGGTCGGCCACCCGGCGGGGGGCGGGCAGCACGGGCGGCGCCGCCATCCGCACCGACGGCCCGGCGGCCCTTCCCCGGCTCACGCCCAGCCCCTTCAACGCCGGCTCAGGCATCGGACGCCCCACCGTCCCCCGCCCCGGCGGCCGGCGCGGAGGCCGGCGTGGGGGCCGTGGGCGGGGCGGCGTCGAGGTCGAGGGAGAGCAGGGCGGCCAGGGCGTCGAGCGCCTCCTCGGCTCCCGGGCCGTCGGCCTCCAGCGTCACCTCCGTGCCCCGCACCGCGCCCAGCGACAACACGCCCAGCATGCTGCCGGCGGGCACCGACTTCTGCCCGACCCGTACCCGCACCGGCACCCCGAGCCGGGCCGCCTCCCGTACGAACACCTTCGCCGGACGTGCGTGCAGGCCGCTGGCCGAGGCCACGACCACCGTTCGACTCGCCATGGCGAACCTCCTCTCCGCTCAGGGTTCCATCGTCACCTTGATCGCCTCGCCCCTGCTGACGAGATCGATCCCGTCGAGCACCCGAGGCAGCGGCAACCGGTGCGTGATCAGGTCGGACACCACGACGGCGCCCTCGGCCACCAGGCGCAGGGCCTCGGCGTTGTGCGCGGGGCTGGAGCCGTTCGCGCCCACGAGGGTCAGCTCCCGGTAGTGCACCAGGTTGGAGTCCAGCGCGATGACCGGGTCGTCCTTCGGCAGCCCGCCGAAGAGGCTGACGCGCCCCTGCCGGGCCGCCATCCGCACCGCCTGCTCCTGGGCCGCGCCGGAGGCCGCCGCCGTGATCACCACGTCGGCGCCCCGGCCGCCGGTCAGCTTGAGCACCTGCTCGACGGCGTCGGAGTCGATCACCGCGTCCGGACGTACCAGCTCGGCCGCCATCGCCAGCCGCCGGGCGTTGACGTCCACGAGGAAGACCCGTGCCGCGCCGCGCGCCCGCGCCAGCCGTACGTGCAGGCAGCCGATCGGGCCCGCGCCCATCACCACCACGGTGACGTCCGCGCCCACCCGGGCCAGCGACTGGCCGTTCAGCACGCAGGCCAGCGGCTCGGCCACCGACGCCTCGGCGAACCCGACACCGTCGGGAACGGCGTTGACACCGTTCACAGCCAGTACCTTGGCCGGGACGATCAGGTACTCGGCGAACCCGCCGTCGTAGTGGTAGCCCATCGACTCCTGCCGAGGGCAGACGGTCAGGCGGCCCCGGCGGCACTCCGCGCACGTCCCGCACGGGATCGCGGCGATCACCTGCACCCGCGCCCCGGTGTCCACGACCTCGCCGGCGATCTCGTGGCCCATGACGCGCGGCGGCCTGATGTGGTGGTGGCCGTACCTGAAGATCTTGGCGTCGGTGCCGCAGGTCGAGCAGTTGCGCACCCGGATCTTCAGCTCGCCCGGCCCCGCCTGGGGCTCGGGCGCGTCCTCGATCCTGATGTCGCCCGGGGCGTGGAACCTGGCTACCTTCACGTCAGCTCCTTCAGCACCTGGCCCGGCTCCGTCGCCTCGCGCAACGTCCTGGCCCGGTCGGGGTCGAGCAGGATCTCGGCCAGCGCCGCCAGCAGCGGCACGTGCCCGTCGCCGGCGGCGGCGATGCCCACGCACAGTGTGACGCGCTCGCCGTCCCAGTCGATCCCGCCGGGGAAACGCACCACGCAGATCGCGTCGCGCGCGACGTCCTGCTTGGAGGCGGCCGTGCCGTGGGGGATGGCCACCCCCTCGCCGACGTAGGTGGAGATCGTACGCTCGCGTTCGAGCATCGCCTCGACGTACGGCTCGGCGACCGCGCCCACGTCCACCAGCACCCGCCCGCACCTGCGGACGGCCTCCTCCCGCGAGGCGGCGCTCTCGTGCAGCAGCACCGCGCGCGGGTCGAGCAGATCCTCACGCATCGACGGTGCCGCCGTTCCTGATGGTCTCCACCAGCCTGGTCACCGCCGGGTCGCCGAGGAAGACCTGGAACGACACCAGCGGCTTGCCCGGCGCGGCGGCCCTGGCCCTGGCGGCCAGCCCGGCGTGGCACACGACGACGTCCGCGTCGGCGGGGATGGAGTTGACCGGGGTGTGCTCCACGGTGACGCCGCTCTCCTTGAGCTGCTTGCGGAGCTGGGAGGCGAGCATGACGCTGCTGCCCATGCCCGCGTCGCAGGCCACGATGATCTTGTGGATGTCCTTGCTGTCGATGCCGGCCATGGGTCACGCCTCCTTGGTGACGGGTTCGGTCCGGACGGGCTCCGGCTCCTCTTCCTTCTCGCCCCGGCCGAAGCCGAGCAGCACGGCGGCGACGGCGAACGACACGGCCGCGGCCACCGCGATCCCGGCGATCGAGCCGAGCCAGCCGCCGCGCGGCGTCACCGCGAGATAGGCGAAGATGCTGCCGGGCGAGGGCGTGGCGACCAGTCCGGCGCCGGTGATCATGAAGGTGAAGACGCCGGCCGCGCCGCCCGCGATGACCGACAGGATGAGCCGCGGCTTCATCAGCACGTACGGGAAGTAGATCTCGTGGATGCCGCCGAAGAAGTGGATGATCATCGCGGCCGGCGTGCTCGGCCGCAGCTGACGCGGCCCGAACAGCAGGTACGCCACCAGCAGCCCCAGCCCCGGCCCCGGGTTCGACTCCAGCATGAACAGGATCGACTTGCCCTGCCGGACCGCCTCGGCCACCCCCAGCGGCCCGAGCACGCCGTGGTTGACCGCGTTGTTCAGGAACAGCACCTTGGCCGGCTCGATCAGCACCGACGCCACCGGCAGCAGGTTGTTGGTGATCAGCCACTCCACGGCGTTCCCCGCCGCGGTGGTGACGACCCGGACGACCGGCCCGATGCCCAGGACGCCGGCCACGGCCATGGCGGCGCCCACGATGCCGGCCGAGAAGTTGTCCACGAGCATCTCGAACCCGGCCTTGGTCCGCTGCTCAGTGAACTTGTCCACATATTTCAGGATTACGGCGGCGAGCGGGCCGACGATCATCGCGCCCAGGAACATCGGGATGTCCGAGCCCACGACGACGCCCATCGCCGCCACCGCGCCGACGACCGCGCCGCGCTGCCCGTGGACCATGCGGCCGCCGGTGTAGGCGATGAGGATCGGCAGCAGGGACGTGATGATCGGGCCGACCAGCTCGGCCAGCTCCTTGTCGGGCAGCCAGCCGGTCGGGATGAACAGCGCGGTGATCAGGCCCCAGGCGATGAACGCGCCGATGTTCGGCATGATCATTCCGGCCAGGTGGCCGCCTAAGCGCTGGATCGTGGCCTTGACTCCGGTGCCGTAGACCGGAGGGGTGTAGCTGTCGGCCATGGGACTTGCTCCTTCGGGGGGATGAGCAGTGGATCAGCCGTGGGATGGGGGCGCGACCGGCTCCGGGACGGGCGGCGCGTGCGGCACGGTGAGCGGCCGGGTCGGATCGGGGAGCCCGGTCCGCACTCCCGCGCGGTCGATGTCGGCGGGGCCGGGCATCCTGCTGCCGGGCAGCCGGACCGCCGCCGCGCCCCAGGCCAGCGCCTCGGCCAGTGCGGGGGCGCCGCGCCCGCCCGCGGCGAGGAAACCGGCCAGCATGGCGTCGCCCGCGCCGACGGAGCTGCGCGGCTCGGTGACCGCGGCCTCGCCGTACCAGACGCCGGCGTCCTCGACGAGGACGGCGCCGTCGGCGCCGAGGCTGGCCAGCACCGTACGGGCGCCCGCGGCCCGCAGCCCGGCCGCCGCCTCGACGACGTCGCCGACGCGCGCCAGCGGCCTGCCGGTCACCGCGGCCAGCTCGTCGAGGTTGGGCTTGACCAGCGCGGGACCGGCCGCGAGCACGCAGGCCAGCGCGGGGCCGCTGGTGTCGACGGCGACGTGGAGGCCCGCGGCGGCGAAGCGGCGGCACAGCCGGGCGTAGACGTCGGCGGGCACCTCGGGCGGCAGGCTGCCCGAGGCCACCACCCAGTCGGCCTCGTGCGCCGCGGCCAGCACGGTCTCGGCGATCGTGTCGAGCTCGGCCGCCGACAGAGCCGGGCCCGGCTCGTTGATCTTGGTCACGGTGCCATCGGGCTCGGCGAGCGTGACGTTGGACCTGGTCGTGCCCGCCACGGGCACGGTGACCATGTCCAGCCCCTCGGCGGCCAGCAGGCGGACGAGCTGCGCCCCCTCGTCCCCGGCGAAGGGCACCACCGCCCGCGCGGCGACCCCGTTGGCCAGCAGCGCGCGCGAGACGTTGACACCCTTCCCACCCGGGTCGAGCCGGGCCCCGGCGGCGCGGATGACCGCGCCCCTGGCCAGGGCGGCGATCTCGATCGTACGGTCCAGGCTCGGGTTGAGCGTCAGCGTGAGGATCACGCGCGGATCACCTCCGGCCCGGCGGCGGCGATGTCGGCGGCGAGCGCCGGGTCGAGCCCCGCGTCGGTGATCACCACGTCGATCTCGCCCAGCTCGGCGAACGTGGCCAGGTAGGTGTTGCCGAACTTGGTGTGGTCGGCCAGCAGCACGCTGCGCTGCGCGGCCCGGACCATGGCCCTCTTGATCGCGGCCTCGGCCGGGTCGGGCGTGGTCAGCCCGCGGGCGGGCGAGCAGCCGTTGGCGCCCATGAAGGCGACGTCGACGTTGAGGTGGGCCAGCGGGCGCAGCGCCCAGTCGTCGACCGTGGCCAGCGTCTTGCCGCGCAGCCGTCCGCCCAGCACGATCACCTGCAGATTGGCCCGCGAGGCCAGGACGGTGGCCAGCGGCGGCGAGTTCACGATCACGGTGAGCTCGCGGTCGGCGGGCAGCGCCTGGACCAGGCGGCCCGTCGTGGTGCCGGCGTCGATGATGACCGAGCCGTCCTCAGGAAGCTCGGCCAGGGCCGCCTTGGCGATGCGTTCCTTCTCCGCGGTCATCACCTCGTCGCGGGCGGCGAGCGCGGGCTCGAACCCCAGCCGTTCGACGGGGATCGCGCCGCCGTGCACCCGGCGCAGCACGCCCGCCCGTTCCAGCGCGGTCAGGTCGCGGCGGATCGTCTCGGTGGTCACGTCGAGCTCCGCGGCCAGCGTCACCACGTCGACGCGGCCGGCGTCCCGCGCTCTGCGGAGGATCTCCTGCTGCCGCTCCTCGGCGTACATGATGTTGGTTCACCGCCGTTTCTGTGTGGGTTCTCCTGTGTTTATACCCGCTTTCGTTTGACGGTCAAGAGGCGGACGGCGCAATCTGGTAGTTATAGGCGGGTGCGAATCAAGCCCATGGCCGCCGTGGCGGCGGTCGTCCCCTTCGTCGCCCTGGCCACGCCCGCCCACGCCGCGGTCGCCCGGGCGGTCCCGGTCCCCGCGGGCACCACGGCGGCATGGGTGGTGTTCGACAGGAAGGCCGGCAAGATCGTCGCCACCAGGTACGCCCACCGCAAGTTCCGCTCGGCCTCGGTCGTGAAGATCCTCATCGCCATCGACTACCTGGAACGGCGCAAGAGCGTGCCCGCGGCCGACGCCCGGCTGCTGAAGGTCATGCTGCGCTCCAGCGACGACGACGCGGCCTCGGCGTTCTGGGACCGCGGCGGCAAGGGCCAGATCATCGTGCGGACGGCCCGCAAGCTGGGCCTGTCCGACACCACCCCGCCGCCCGCCTCCAAGCCCGGCTTCTGGGGCTACACCTCGCTCAGCGCGTACGACGTCGTGCGCACCTACCGCTACCTACTCGACAGCGCCGACGCCCGGGTACGCGACCTCATCCTCGGCCACCTGCGCGCCTCCACGCCGTGCGGCACCGACGGCTTCGACCAGACCTTCGGCATCCCGCGCGCGGTGCCCCGGCCGTGGGCGGTCAAGCAGGGCTGGTCCGGGTTCGGCGCGACGCCGCCGGGCAAATGCGACGCCAAGTCCATGGCCGCGCCCGTCTCGTGGATCGCGCAGCGCGCCACCGGCTCGGGCGTGCCCGACTACGGGCGGCCCGTGCTGCACACGACGGGCCTGGCCGGCGCCGGCGACCGCCTCGTCATGGCGGTGCTCACCGCGCACCCGGCGGGCAGCACGTGGAGCGCTTCCGTCAAGCGCGTCACCGACCTGACGGCCGCCCTGCACCGCTCGGTCTCATGACCGTCGTGAATTGATTTCGCAACGCCGAACAGGCCCGCCGGGAAATCGTTCCCGCGGGCTGTCGGCCGCTCTCCCGCCGGGCCATTAAGGCGAGAGAAACCCCAGGTGGCAAGGGTGCGGACGTGATTGGCTGACAAATATCAATGGCGCGACAAAGAGCCTCTAGGTCGGCCGCGAATATGGCGATACAATTGCCCTGTGCCTAGCGTGGACATCGCGAGGAATAATCCTGACTGGGAATCCGCCGGAAAAGCGCTCGCCGCCGGGCTGCTCGACGCGCTGACGCCGCCGGCGCTCCGGGTGGAGCACATCGGCGGCACCTCCATCCCCGGCATGGACGCCAAGCCGATCTTCGACCTCCAGGTGAGCGTGCCCGACCTCGACGCCGCCGAGGCGGCACTGGCGGCGGCGCTGCCCCCGCTGGGCTTCGCCGACACCACCTACTTCCACGACCACGTCCCGGCGGGCTCGGCCGGGCCGCCCGAGATGTGGCGCAAGCGGCTCTGGATGCGCCGCGGCCACACCGGTCCCGACGTCAACCTGCACATCCGCCAGGCCGGAGGCCCCGGCGAACGGTTCGCCCTGCTGTTCCGCGACTGGTTCCGCGCCCATCCGGCCGCCGTGCCCGCCTACGCGGCGTTCAAGCGGGCCCTGGCCGAGGCGGTGACCGGCAACGCGGCCTACACCGAGACGAAGAACCCGGTCGTCGACCTGGTCGTCGCGACGGCCGAGGACTGGGCGGCCCGTACCGGCTGGAAAGTGACCTAGAGCCGTGCCGAGCCCTCGAAGCCCCGGCGGCCGTTCCCGCTCCTCCTCGGGGACGTGCCCATGAAGCGCGCCCCCGTCAGGAAGCCTCCGCTCCTGCCCGTCGCACCGCAGGCCGGGCCGGGCGCCGACGACGCCTGGAAGACGCTCACGCTCGTCATGGACCTGGTCAAGCACGCCGAGACCAAGGCGGGACTCACCCTGGCCTCGGCGGGGGTCGTCGGCGGCGTCGTCTACACGCTCATCAGGGGCGTGCCCCGCATCAGCGCGGCCTTCGGTCTCACGGCCGGGGCCTGCGCGCTGGCCGTCGCCGTGGCCGCCGTCGCCGCCGCGCTGGCCCTGATCCCCAGAGTGCGCAGCGAGCCCACCAACCCGCTGCACTACCACCACGTCGCCACGCGCTTCGGCACCCGCCCCGAGACGTACGTGGGCGAGCTCGGCGGGCTGGTGGGCCGGCCGGACGCGCTCGTGCCCGCCATCGCCCACCAGGTGTGGGCCAACTCCCGGGTGGCGGAGAAGAAGTACCGCTGGGCCGGTGTGGCGCTCGGCGCGCTGCTGGCCGGTCTGGCGATGCTCACCGTCACGGCCGTCATCGCGGTGCTGCAGAACCTCTGACCGCCGCCGGGCCGGGCGGCAGCTCCAGCAGCTCCCGTACCAGCCGGGCCAGCAGCCCGCCGTCGTCCAGGAGCTCGGCCCCCGCCGCCAGGTAGTGGCGGGCGGCGGCGGGCCGGCCCGCCAGCCGTTCCAGCCGGCCGAGCTCCACATAGGCCGTGGCCTCCTGCGGCGCGTGGTCGATCAGGTACGTGAACGTCAGCCGCGCCGCCTCCGCCTCGCCCGCGTCGGCCTGGGCGCGGCCCAGCCGCAGCAGGGTGGAGGGCGAGGGGCCCGGCCGGGTCCGCACCAACTCCTCCAGCGAGGCGACCCCGCCGGAGGCCCCGCCCTCCTGCGCCGGACCGGACCGGCCGGCCGGCGTACGGTCCGACACCCACACCCACGCGGTCGCCGAGAAGTCGCGGTCCCGGATCGAGCCGTCCACCTTCCAGAACTCGTCGGGACGCAGGGAACGGAAGCCGTGCCGGATCACGTCCTGGTAGAGGTGGTCGGAGACGATCACCGCCAGCTCGGCCACCGGATGGTCCACCAGCACGGACTTGACCACGGGGGCGTCGAGCAGCCGGAAGCACTCGATGATCGCCGGGCCGCTGAACCCCGTGGGCCCGGTGGACACCACGCCGTTGGTCAGCGACAACCGCAGCCGGATCCGCGCGCCGTCGCTCAGCAGCCGGTTCTCCTGCCGCAGCGCGACGGTCAGCCCGTGCACCAGCTCGGGGATCACCGCCGTCTCGTCGATGTCGCTCGGCGGCATGATCAGCACGCCGTCGCCGCTGCTCTGCACGATCTCCTCGGGCAGCCCGGCGGCCCGGCAGGCCGCGTACACGACCGTGACCAGGCTCTGCTGGGCGCGGATCTGCTCGGGCACGGGCCGTCCGCTCCAGCCCTTGATGTCGACGGCTCCGCAGAGCACCCTTCGCGGCGATGACATGTGCTTCCTCTCCGGTCGGCGGTCGAGGTCATTGTCCGGGGGCCCCGCGACCGCCAACCCCTACTGGTGCGGGGAAGGCGGCCGGGGCAGCGGCGATCCTGGTGGGGAACCCGTCCCGCCGCACAGGGGCCGGCGGGACGGGCCCCGGGCCGCCCCCGCCGGCGCTCATCGTGGGGGAGTGCCGAGGAGGTGGTCCGGGGCGTCCATGTCGGCCAGCGCGGCCAGCCCGGCCACGTCCAGGATGACCACCCGGCCGCGCCGGCTGACGACCAGCTCCTTCATGGCGGCGATGGCCTTCTGCACCGTTCCCTCCTTCGCGCCGATGAGCATGGCCAGCTCGGCCTGGCGCAGGTCGGCGGCCCAGTGGCCGCCCACCACGCTGGCCGAGCGCTGCACCTGGTAGAGCACGGCGCGGGCGAGCCGCTGGTCCACCTCGTAGCCGGCCGCGTCCGCGCGGAAGATGTTGGCCTGCCGCAGCCGCTCGGCGGTGTTGGCGGTCAGGGCCACCGCGGCGCTCGGCTGCGTGCCGACGAAGTGCTTGAACGCCTCCCCGGCCACCACCAGCAGGGTCGCCGGCACCCGTACGGTCACCGTGGCCGTACGCGGCATGTCGCCGAACACCGCCATCTCGCCCAGGATGTCGCCGGGATGGCGGATGGCGAGCAGGGTCTCCGCGCCGTTCTCGACCGTTGCGTGCACGTTGACCCGGCCGGTGAGCAGCAGGAAGACCGCCTCGCCCGGATCGCCCTGGTGGACCACGGCCTGCCCCGAGCCGTACGTCTTGACGCGGCCCAGCCGCAACAGCGCGTTGCGGGTCGGCCCGTCCAGCGCGCCGAGGAAGGAGGTCCTGGGCCACAGGTCAGGAGGCATGCGCATCACCTCGGGTCACGCGGGTGGGGGGCGGGGGGCGTGCGTCGTCCAGGGGGATGCCGTCGGATCCAGGCCGTTCTCCTGGAGAACCTTGATTATGACGTCGCCGCCCTCCCAGGATGCGGCACCTGTGCAAACTTCCCGGAGGAAGTCCTTTCTGTCCTCGCCGGAAACCCGGATCAGGGCGGTGCCCAGCAGCCGCCGGGCCGTCTGGAGGTCCCTGCGCCGGGCCGCGCGGAACGCCAGCGACACCAGAGGCAGGACGCTGCGGGGATCGGCCTCGGCCGCCTCGTTGAGGAAGGCGTCGGCGACGGCGGGGTCGCCCAGCGCGCTGCGTACGCACGACAGGTCCAGCAGCAGCGCGCAGGTCAGCCTGGCCGCCTTCGCCGACGGCTCGGGACGGGCCCGGACCAGGCGCAGCCCCTCGGTGAGGTAGACCAGCGCGCGGTGCGTACGGCGGCGTTCGAGCTCCAGGCGCCCGAGCCGCTGGCACGCGGCCGCGCACAGCGGCCTGCGGGCCAGCAGGAACGTCCACGTCTGGGCCGCGGCCTCGACGTCGCCGAGCCGCCGGTGGCAGTCGCCGAGCCGCAGCAGCGACTCCTCGGCGTCCGGGCCGTCCGCGCCGGGCAGCAGCCGCAGTGCCTCCTCCAGGTCGAGGATCGCCTGCCGGTACTCGCCCCGCCCCAGCAGCAGCCCGGCCCGCGCCGCCAGCTCGCGGGCCGGCGGGCGGGACGGCCCCGAGGCGGCGGCGGCCCCCCGGCCGGGGGCGTGCAGCCAGGCGACCGAGGGCGCGCCGCGGCCGAGCCGGACGGGACGGTAGTCCTCGGGCCGGTGCTCCAGGAGTCCCCCGACCACCACGTTCTGGAAGAAGGAGTCCGAGGCGACCACGGTCAGGTCCGTCGCCGGGACGCCGTCCGCCGCGGCCCCGACCGCCTCGCTGTCCAGCAGGCGCAGGCACTCGGCCACGGCGTGACCCGCGATCCCCGGCGGCAGGACCAGCCCGCGGGCCAGCGCCAGCCGGAGCCGGACCCCGGGCCCGCGGCCGCGGTTGGCCTCGTCGAGCGCGGCCCTGACCTCCCGCAGCAGGCGGGGGAGCACGGCCGCCGAGTCGGCGCCGCCGGGCAGCAGCAGATGCACGCCGTGGGCGGCGGCCCCGTCCGCAGGGCCGCTGGCGGCCTCGTGCACGGGCCGGCCGCCGAACCGCGAGGCGGCGCCGAACGCGGCGGCCAGCGCCGTCCCGAGCCGGGCCCGTACGGCGGCCGGCCCGGGGGCACGCCCGTCCACCTCGGCGGTCACGCACACGCCGTCCACGCGAGCCTCCCGTCCGGCCGGGGACACGGCCCGTCAGCACGCCACGTCATCAGAACTCGACGTGGTCAAGGGGGACCTCGCGGAACCCGGCGACCCGCTCGGGGATCTGCAGCGCGTCGCCGGCGGCCGTGGCCACCAGGGAGTTGAGCATGGTGTTCAGCGTGGAGGTGATCGCCTCGGTGTCGGTCGCCGCGCCGGGCTCGGCGATGAACGCCGCCACCGTGGCCATACGCCGGAGCACCGCCTCGACCGCCTCGCCGAACCCGTAGGTGATGACGTGCGGGTGCGGACGCCACCGCGGGTCGGTCAGCGACTCGAACGCGTCGACCCACCGCTGCGCGGGGTTGTCGGCGGGCGCGCCGTCGGTCAGCAGGAACACCACCGGCCGCAGCGGACGCACCCCCCGCGTGGTCAGCCCGGACAGGTCGAGCTCGATGCGGTCGCGCAGCGTCTCGAACAGCGGTCCGAAGTACGTGGACCCGCGGCACTCCACGACCGGCAGGCCGGTCAGCCCCGAGATCTCCGTCATCGCGAGCACCACGTGCGGCCTGGTGCTGAAGGTGAGGATCGACAGGTGGACGAACTCGGACACGCGGGGGCTGGAGTAGAGCGTGTTGACGATGTCCTCAAGGGTGCGGTTGAGCAGGCTCTCGTGCGGCTTCATGGACTTCGATACGTCGAGCACCAGGTAGGTGGGCAGGCCCTGCGGGCCGGCGTGGGCCCTGGCGGGGCTCGGATCGTTCACGGTGGCTCCACATCTGATGACATTGGGGACGGCGGACCGGCTCAGGCGAACAGGGACGCCACGAGCCCGGCGCCGGCGAGCAGGACCAGGACGGCGAGGCAGGCCACGATCACCACGGGCAGCAGCCGCTCCGGCCTGAAGGCCCCGCCGATGGGCGGCGCGGTCCGGTGCTCGGGTGGCGGTGGCCGGTGTTCAGGTGGGGTGGCCCGCTCACGGGAGGTGCCCGTGACGGGGCTGTGCGGCGGGCGCGGGGCGGGGACGCGGACGAACTGGTCCGGATGCGCCGCCTCCAGCAGCGGCAGCAGGTCGGCGACCGGCGGGCGCAGCGCCGGGTCGGAGCCGGTCAGCGACCGGTGCAGCGCACGGCCGAGCGGCCCGTCGCGTACGGTCAGCGACCGGTGCAGCGCACGGCCGAGCGGCCCGTCGCGTACGGCCGGCGGCAGCGCGGCGTGCGCCGCCTCCGGATCCGGCCCCCGCACCCCGGTCAGGCAGCGCAGGATCAGCACGGCCAGCTTGTACCGATCCGTACGGACGGTCAGCCGGTCACCGGGCGCCACGCGCGGGTCGTCCCACATCTTGGATTCCACCCACGGCCGGTCGGACAGCCCGCACGAGTCCACGTCGATGACGAACACCCGGCCGCTGCGGCGCGTCCAGAAGGCGTTGGCGTAGGACCAGTCGCCGTAGACGACGTCGTGCCGTTCCAGCAGGGCGCCGACCGCGGCCAGGTTGCGCGCGACCGACAGCCGCTCGGCCGGGCCGGGCGCCTCCCAGCCGCGCCGGGCGAAGAACGCCGGATCGGACTGGACGAGATGATCGACCTCAAGGAGCCGGACCGTCGTCGACCCGGAGATCATCCGCATCGGCACGCTGAACTCCGCCGGCGCCCTGGCGATGACGACCCCGGCCGTCCTGGCGCCGTCCACGACCCGGGTGACCGGCCAGCAGACACTCCGGTCGACCAGCGCCCGGTCGGCCGCGGGCATCCCGGCCGGCAGCGCGATCAGCCGTTCCAGCACGCCGGCGGCCTCGGCCGGGCGCCCCGGACGGTAGAGCTTCACCAGCCAGCCCGGATGGTCCGCGCACTCGTAGACGATCTCCGACTCGCCGTTCTCGGCGGCGATCACCGTTCCGCGCGCGGCGACCTCGCGAAGCGGCGTGACGGCCTCGAACGGGCTGTCCGACCACGCCCTCACGACCCGCACCTCCCTTCCTCGGACGTCCCGTTCATGAGGCGCACCACACGACGACGGCGGTGCGGTCGTCGAGCCGGCCGGGGGACTCGAAGCCGACGTCCCCCAGGAACTCGGCGATGTGCGGCGGCGCGCTCCACCGGCCGGCGAACCAGCGCGCCAGGGGATCGCCCGCCAGCACGTCCCCCAGCCCGTCGGTGGCCAGCGCCAGCACCGCGCGCGGCGCGAGCTCGACGGTGACGCTCGTGACCTGGTCGGGGTGGAAGGGCAGGAACTCGGTCAGCCGGCCCGCGTCGAGCCCCGCCTTCTCCTCGCCGATCAGCCGCCGCCAGCCCCCGGGCAGCCGGAGCCAGCCGCCGACGTCCGCCAGCGCCATCAACCTGGCCGTACGACGCCCGCCGGGGCCGGGGCTCACCGGGACGACGGCCACCAGCGCCGCCGCCCGCACGTCGTGCTCGGTGACGCCGTGCCGTACGGCCGACCCGGCCATCTGGCGGGCCGCGTCGAGGAAGACGTCGGGGGCGCGCAAGGGTTCGCCGCGGTCCAGGTCCGCCCTGACCCGGCCGACCAGGGCGGTGACCGCCACGTTCGCGCCGAGGTGCGACTGCCTGCTGTCGGACATGCCGTCCGCGAGGGCCACGATGAGGTGGCGCTTGGCGGTGTCCCGGCCCAGGCGGTAGGCGTCCTGCCTGGGCACGGCGGGCTCCGCGCACCGATGACCCGGGCCCACCAGCGACACCGCCCGTACGGTCAGGTCACCGACGCTGACGGCGTCCGCGGCGATCCCGGCCAGGGCCGGTTCGTCCGGCAACCGCCAGGGCAGCCGCGCCGCGGGCACGCTCTCCCGGCCCCGCCCCCGGGCCGCCGCAACCGTCCCCGGGTGGGGAGAAGCGGAGTTCGGCGCCGAGGCCGGAGGCCGGGACCCGCGGAACGGCCAGGGCATCAGGGCTCCCCGACGACGTGCGGACCGCCGTCGAAACCGTCGCCGTAGCCGTCGGCGTGGCCGTTGGCGGCAGGACGGGCGTCGCTGTGGCGGCCGCGTTGCCAGGGCGCCGGGTGCCAGCCGGTGACGTTGTCCACCGACCCGGGCACGACCTGCGACGGGTGCACGTCCTCCGCATCGTCCCGACCGCCGGGGACGTCCGCCGCCGGGGGAGGCGGCTGGAGGGCGTGCCGCGGCTCCCGCGGGCCGATCTGCTCGATTCCGAACGCCCCGATCGGCGCCGCACTGGCGATGCCCTCGATGGGCTCGATGATCAGCTTGCGGATCGTCTCCATCTCCGCTTCCTGGATCATGTCGTTGTCCACGAGCTTGTTGAACAGGTCGATCCGGGCCTGCATGCTCAGCTCCTTGCGCTTGCGGATGTCGCCGATCACGTCGGCGACCCGCTCGGGCGCACGGTGGAGCAGCAGCAGCATCAGGTCGTCCTCGGAGCTGATCTGGTGCCGCAGCCCGGTGATGCCCTCGGCCTCAAGCTGCCCCTCGATCCGGGCGTCCGCCTGGGCCGCCATCCAGCCGGCGGCCTTGCGGTCGTGGCTGACCTGCACGGCGAAGCGGAACAGCGAGATGCCCTCCACGGGATAGTGCTGCACCCGGTCGTGACCGAAGTCGATCATCAGCTGCCGTTCCAGGTCGGCGTCCCGGGTGATGTCGAAGTCCCGGCAGATCGGCGAGACCGCCTCGCGGATCCGCGACTGCACCAGCGCGTTGCCGTCCTGGACCCGGGACGTCACGATCGTGACCGGATCGCTGACCCGCCACCCCACGTCGATCCTCAGCCGGAACCTGGCGGCCCTGGACCTGCTGGCCACCTCCAGGTACAGGGCGCTGTAATGGTCGGCCATGTCCACCTCGTACCGCCAGCGGTAACGGCGGCCGAAGATGCCGGGCGGCTTGGCCAGATGGAAGACCTGGCCGGAGTCGTCGCTGTAGAGCAACGCCCGTCCGGGCTGGATGGGCGCGCGGCCCGCCACCTGGGTCTGCTGTTCGAGGAGGATGAGCGGCACCGGCTTCGGGGCGGGCGCACCCCAGATGTCCTCGGCGGCGCGCCGGGGCAGGTGCTCGCGGGGGCTGCGCGAGTGCGGGGGCACCGGCGGGCCCTGGGGGAGGGGGCCGGTCATCCCGGCCGGGTAGTCCTGCGGGATGACCGGGCCCGGCTGCACCGGCTGGTGCTGCGGAACGGCTCCGTTCCCGGGCAGCGGCTGGGGAGGCACGGGCTGGGGAGGCATGGGCTGGTTCACTGCGGTCATCTCTCTTCTCGGACGAGGCGGAGGACCTCCGCGGCGGCGGCGGGCGCGGGACGCGACCCCTTGGCCCACTTGCCGGCCTCGTGGGCCAGGATCGTGGCGCTGCGCGGGGTCTCCGCGACCGCCTCCATGAGACGGGCGAAGGACCTGCGGGCCAGGGGATGGGCGTCCACGCTGTGGGCCCACTCGGCGAGGATCTCCTTGGCGTGCGGGTTCAGGTGGGGGGCGGTGACGGCGTCCCGCCACAGCGAGGCGATCTCCCGATGCCGTACGGGATTCCGCGTGGCGATGTAGAGCAGCGCCGGCCAGGTGACGCCGGAGACCTGGCGCACCAGGTCGGCCGCGGCCAGCAGGAACGCCAGGCGCGCGATCGGCTTGCGCGAGCTCTTGCCGAGCCAGCCCAGCAGGAGCGCGGGCGCCTCCAGGCGTTCGCCGTCGACCTCCCACATCTCGGTGAGGCTGTTGCAGATCGCCGTCATCACGCCCAGGTCGGCGGAGGAAGTCAGCTCCTCCAGGGCCTTCATGGCCGCGGCGGGGCCGGCCGCGTCGTACTCGATCCGCCAGCACCGGGCCGCGGTCGCCTGCAACTGCGGCGACTCGTCCGCCGACCAGGCCCGCACCAGGTTCCGTACGGGCGGCCCGAGGTCCGGGTCGGCCATCGCGGCGTGGCGCAGGGCCCGGGCCGCGGCGTCCCGCAGGTCGGGATCGTCGCCCTCCGCCCACGGCCTGATCACCAGGGCCCGGACGTGGTCGAAGGACCGGGCGCCGAGCACGCCGGTGGCGACCGCCGCCCGCACCCGGACCGACTCCAGCTCGTGCCGCGCGCACACGCGCAGCCAGGCCAGCAGGGTGGGCCGCGCCTGGTCGTACTCGTTCCAGAAGTAGACCAGGTACTTCTGCTGGAAGCCCGGGTCGCGGTAGCGCACGGCCTCGGTGGGCGCGCCGCCGTGCCGGGTCTCCACCGTCGCGCGGACCACGTGGGCGCGCAGCGCCCGCAGCCTGGCCCGCTTGCGGGCGACCAGCGGGGCGTCCCTGGCCGGCTCCGCGCTCTGCAGCGGCCGTTCCGGCTCCAGGCTCTCGCGCATCAACTCGGCTGCGGCCGACACCGTCTCGTACGGCTCGCCGCCCAGCACCGCGACGGCCACGGCCATGCTCTGCGTGGGCAGGTCCGGCAGCCCCTCGGCCCACCTCTCGAACTCGGCCGCGTCCAGCATCGCCAGCCGGTCGCCCACGGTCTCGGCCAGCGGCTCGCCCGCCTTGTACGCCTCCGCGGCGTACGTCGCGATCAGCGCGGCATGCCCTGGGGAGGAGTTCCTGGCCAGCTCGCTCCGCAGCAGGTCCATCATCGCCCGGTCGCCGAACACCTGCTCGACGGCCTCGTCGTCGAGGTCGCGGCTCAGGTGGCGGAAGAAGACCTCCACCCGGTCGGTCACCTCGCCCAGCTCCATGACCAGCGCGCCGACCCCGGCCCCGGTGATCCGGCCACCGGCCGACATGGTCACGATCAGCCGGGCGTCGGCGCGTTCGAACACGTCGGCCAGCTGGTCGAGGTCGTCGGCGGTGAGCTGACGGCAGGCGGCGCCCGGCAGGTCGGCCAGGATGTAGCCGCACCCCTTGGCCAGTACGTCGGAGGTGAGCGCGCTCAGCCTGGTGCCGGCGTGCAGCCGGTAGACGGTCGCGCAGCCGAGCAGGAGCCTGGTGGCCGCCATGCACTTGCCGCTGCCGGGGTCGGCGCGGATGAACAACACCCGGCGCGCGCCGGCCGCGGCGACCAGGTCGCCGAAGTCCGCCGGGGCGACGAACCGCTTGTCGGCGTGCTCCAGGTCGGCCGGGCCCAGCTGCCACACGCGCGGCGCGTCCCTGGCCGCCGACACCGCGTGGTAGTTGATGTAGAGGTCCCGGCCGGCCGCCTGGCCGGCGCGCACGTTCGCGCCGCCGAAGCTGGAGAAGGCGTCCGCCTCGGTGTCCAGCCGGTCCTGCACGACGCCGGGGGTGGCGGCCCTGGCGGAGATCTCGCGGCCCAGGTCGTGCGGCTTGCGCTCGCCGCGCTCGCCGGGCTCCGGATCGTTGTCGGAGCCCTGAGGGTCCGGGGTCTTCGGCTCCTCGGGGTTCGGCGGTTCCTTGTCACTCATGCCCTGTCTCCGAAGTGGTTGTTGATGTCGCGGCCGGCCACCTGGCCGGCGATGATGTGCGCGTCCGCGAACGGCCCGCCCGCCGGACGACCACCGGAGGCGGCGCCGGGCTCGGGCGCGGGTTCGGGCTCGGGAGTGGGCTCGGGAGTGGGCGGGGCTTCGGGCCAGGGGTCGCCGCCCGGCAGCCACAACCACGCCCGCCGCCCTCCTCCCGCGTCCACCTCGCGCAGGTCCCGCTGCTCCAGCGAGGTGAGCTGCCCGGCGACGGTGTCCTCGACGACGCCCGCCGACATGATCACGACCAGCTCGGCCGTGCCCCGCTCCAGGACGTCCCGCGCCGCGGCGCACCCGGCCAGCTCCCTGGCCACCACCGGGCCCGGCCCGGCGAACCCGCCGGCCGCGTCCCCGGCCGTCATGCCGAAGTGGATCGCCAGGCGCAGCCGCAGCCGCCCGTCGGCCGCGGTCAGCCGGTTGTGCTCGCGCACCGCCGCCCGCACCTGGTGGACGAAGCCGTCGCAGACCACCGACTCGGGCTCGCCGGGCGGCAGTACGGCCAGTTCGCCCCCGACCTCCCCGGCCCGGCCCCAGGACGGCCGGTCGAGCCGGGCCCGCCCGGCCGCCACGTCCAGCGTCTCGCGCAGCCCCTCCCGGATCAGCTCCTGCATCCTGGCCGTACGCGTGCCGTAGCCGTGCGCCCGCACCGCGAGCACCAGCCTGCGTTCGAAGTCGTGGCCCATCGCTCACCACCACGCCAGGGCGGCGCTCAGTACGACCACGGCCAGGACCAGGCCCCCCAGCAGCCAGCGCGGCACCCGTACGGGCCGCCGCCAGGCGTCGGAAAGCAGACCGGGCGGCGCCTGGACGGGCTGCGGCGCGGACGGGCGCGCGGCTGTCTCGTGACGCGGCTCGGCCAGCCGGATCAGCAGCTCGGGCACCAGCCGGTCGGCCAGGACGGCGGCCTCGCGCGGATCGGACAGCCGCGCGTAGATCAACGCTCCCGCCCGGGCCCAGACCCCGGCGTCGTCCTCCCGCGACAGCCGCCCGGCCAGCCAGCGCATCGGCTGCCCGCTGTCCAGCCGCGTGCCGAGCAGCGGTTGCAGCAGGCCGGCCAGCCGCGAGGCCGCCAGCTCCCGGTAGTGGCCGGTCAGCCGGTCGGCGTACCAGTCGACGTGGTTGAGGTACTCGACGATCTGCCCCGACTCCGCCTCCGGCACCCGCACCCGGCGGCCGGCGGCGGCGCAGATCCACTCCACGAGCTGGAAGAAGCCGTCGTCGTACTGCGTGGGCAACATCCGGTACAGCTCGGCCAGCAGCTTTCCGTCCATGCCGTCCGTCTCTTCCGTGCCGTCATCGGCGGCGGGCGGGGCGCTCACCGGCTCGGTCGCGCCGGGCACGCGGTGCACGGCGGGCGGCGCGGGCCGCTGCACCGGGAACACGTAGGCCGACACGGACGGCTCGGCGTACTGCCGCAGCGACAGGGCCGTCGCCTCCAGCCGGGCCTCCAGCGTGCGGTACTGCGACACGACCGGGCCCAGCCGCTCGGCCAGGCCCGTCCCGCCGAGCTCGTTGTAGGCCCTGACCAGGCAGCGGGCGACCCTGGCGCACTCGTCGGCGGGCGCCTCGGCCTCCTCCCACAGGGCGATCCTGTTCTCCTCCCGCGGCTGGGTGGGCGGCGCGCCGGCGTGCGCGTGCGCGGCGCGGAAGACCAGGTGCGGCTGCAGGCCGCCGCGGTCGTCGCCCTGCGCGGGCTCGTACGTGGAGAACGACGGCCGCCAGGCGCAGCCCGTCCCGCGCAGCAGCACGGCAGCGGTGAACCGCAGCCCCCGCAGGTAACCGCCCTGGACGGGCGCCTGGAGGTCGGCGGCCGGGAGCATGGCCGCGAGGGGCCGTTCCGGCTGCCTCAGCACGGCGGCCACCAGGGCGGACAGCCCCCGCACCGGCTGCGGCCGGTTGCCGGCCCGCGCGCGGAAGGCCCGGAGCAGCTTCTCGTGCTCACCGGCCGGGAGCCGGGCCAGCGTCCGGCCGTAGGTCACCTGGCCGGGCGGGTCGCCGAGGCGCAACGCGTCCAGGCCCTGCCACAGGCACGCGAGCGCCAGGTCGATGCCCACCGTCGCGTACGGCCCGATCAGCGCGCGCGCCACCTGGGGATGGCGTCCGCCGCCCGCCCGGGGCGAACCCGCCGACAGGGCGACCGCGTCGGGGTCGGACGAACGCTCGATGATCGTGGCCAGCCCGTCGCCCGGCAGGACCAGGTAGACCAGGCTGCGATGCCCGGACGCCACCCCCTGGGGCAGCGTGGCCATCGGCAGGATCAGGTGGGCGGCGTGACGGATACGCGGATCCTCGGTGGAGTACGCGACCGGCCCGAAGTCCTTGCCCGGCTGCCAGCGGAACTCGACCTGGTCGACTGACGTCGCGTTCATCAGATTCCGATCCTCCGGGCTTCCGGTGAGGTGAGCACGCCGGTCATCGCCATGAGGGCGATCAGCGGATTGAGCACGCGGCAGGGCCGCACGCCGCGGACGAACGTCTTGTCCGCCACGGTGTCCGAGCCGGCCGCCGAGGCCACGTGGAAGGTGGCCCGGCGGCATTCCCGGTAGGGCCGCGTCCAGGCGTCGGCGTGCCTGGCCTGGAGGTAGGCGTAGACGTCGGCGCTCTCCCGCAGCGAGGAGTCCGGGTCCAGCACCCGGTCCGGCTGCCGCAACCACGACGCGATCGGGTCCTCGAAGCGCAGCAGGTCCGCCTTGCCCAGCACGATCGCCGTGCTCAGCTCCGCCAGGCGGCCCGATGCCTGCAGCAGTTCCAGCACGGTGGCGAAGGTGCGGTCGCCGAGCTCGTCCCGGCCGAGGTCGGCGGCGTTCACCACGAAGATCAGCCCGTCGGCCACGTCGAGGAAGCGGCGCGCCGACTCGATCTCCAGCAGGTCGCCGCCCGCCACGTCGAACAGCGCGACCGGGCGCCCACCGCCGCCCGCCTCGCGCACCATGAAGATGTCCACCAGGCCGACGGCACCCGGCCGGGTGTGCTCGACCACCCGCGAGTCGTTGAGGAACGGGCTGACCTGCTCGTCGACCAGGCTCTGGTGGCCCGCCAGGCTGATCGCCTGGTGGCTCAGGCCGGGGCCGAGGCCGTGCTTCTCCAGCTGCGCGATCATGGAGATCAGCAGGTGGGTCTTGCCGGAGTTGGTCGCGCCGACGAACCCGTAGACCGACGGCGTGCCGTGCTGCCCGTAGGCGAGCGGGAGATAGTGCGCCGCCCCGGGCCCGGCCTCCTCCGGTCCCGCGCAGCGGACGAAGGCCGTACGCCGCAGCACCGCCCGCTGGGCCGGGCTGGCGCTGTCGGGGATCGTCAGCGTGACGTACGCGCCCTCGCCGCGGTCGTAGCGGTAGAGCTCGCGCTCGTCCCACGTCAGGGTGGCGGCGCAGATCGGGCACGGCACCAAGGGGCCCGCCGGGGCCGGGGCGGCCGGCCGGGCCGGTGGGGAAGAGGGCATGGGCGCTCCGTTGGCTCTGCGGGCGTAGTCGGCGACCAACCGGCCCGCGACGCTGTCGTAGACGGGATGCGCGGCAAGCGTGCCCGCGCGCTCGCTGAAGCGGATGAACAGCCCCGGATGGCCGGGCGGCCTGGCCCGGTCGTCGAAGGTCTCGAAGGCCGGCGGCCGGTCGGTCCGTACCGGCTCGTCGGACACGAGCCCGCCGACGATCGCGTCCAGCCCCCACAGCAGCGGGTACGCGCACTCCGACGGAGGCAGCTCGATCAGGTCCTCCTCACCGGCCAGCACGTGCGACAGCAGCGGCACGAGCTGCGCCAACGCCTCCGGCGAGCGGGACTCGGCCGCCAGCCCGACCCGGTACGGCTCGATGCCGCGCCGCGTGAGCGGCAGCAGCCGCTCCCCTTGCACGCCCAGCCACTGCCAGTCGCGCACCTCCAGCGCGAGCCGGGGCGTGAGCAGCGCGGGCGCGCTCACCAGCAGCCGGGCGAGCGCGCTGTGCCCCCCGTGCGGCTGCTCGCGCCGCACCAGCACCGCGTGCCGGCCGAAGACGCCGTAGAAGTGGCTGACCTCGCACGAGCCGCCGGGGTCGGTGCGCAGCCAGTGCTCGACCCGGCGGTGGAGCCGTCTGAGCTCGTCCGGCGCCAGCGTGGAGGCCGTGGGGCCGAAGGCCGGGCCCGTCGCCAAGCGCTGCCACCCGTAGGTGACCTGGTGCAGGATGCTCATCTGCGCCGCCTCCACGGCCGTCCGCGCCGGGACGGCTCATCAGGGGTGGTGGGGCCCGCGGGGGCCGGCCAGGCGGGCTCCGGCTCGGCCGCGGGCACGGTCTGCGGATGCTTACGGGCCCGCAGCGCGAAGAAGTCGGCCCGGCCCCGCTCCAGCGCGACGTCGGGCGACAACCCGCGCGGCACCGGATCGGCCGCGTCCAGCCGCCGCAGCAGCTCGCGCACCGACGGACGCCCCTCCGGTGGGCCGAAGACGCCCTGGAGCAGGCGCGCCAGGTCGGGCGGGGCGTCGGCCAGGTCGGCCCGTTCGGGGGCGCGGCCGGTCGCCACGCAGAAGATGAGCCGTCCCGCCGCCCAGACGTCGTCGTCGCCGGTCACCACGCCACCGGCCTGGCCGGGCCGCTGCTCGGGCGCCCACCACGGCGGCGCGCCCGCCACCGACCGGGGCGTCCCGGCCGGCGCGGCCTCGGTGAAGCCGGTGATCTGCGCGCAGACGGTGTCCCAGTGGACCGTCTCGGGCGACAGCGCCCGGTGGGCGATCCCGGCGGCGCTCGTCCAGCGCAGCCCGGTCAGCAGGCTCCGCTGGAAGGGCAGGCTCTCGCTGGGCAGGATCCGGCCCAGCGTGCCGCCGACCGGCCGGCCGCGGTAGGGCGCGAGCAGGACGAACGGCAGCTCGCCGTCCGCCTCGTAGCCGATCAGCCGGGAGACCTTCGCGGGGTACGGCCCCGCCCCGCAGAGCCTGCTCAGCCGCAGCCCCGCCAGGATCTCGTTGTCGAGCGCGTCGTACCCGGCGCCCGGCCCCGGAGCCGCCGGGCCGACATGACGGGCCTCGTGCCGCCCGCCGTCGGCGTAGGACAGGGTGAGCAGGCAGGAACGCAGCGGCGGCGCGGGCTGGAGGGGGTCCTCGCGGCGGTCGGTCACGGTGGCCTCGACGGGGACGCCGTGGCGGTCGCGGAAGCGCAACACCGTTCCCGGCCGGGTCGTCGGCGGTTCCGGAAGGATGGTCATCAGTCGCCCTCCCGTCCGGTCTCCGGCTCGTCCGCCCACGTCCGGCAGGCGACGCCCGGCCGTACCGGGAGCAGGCGCAGCGTCCCGGCGTGCCGCGCCGAGGGCACCCACACCGTCCCGGCGGGCAGCGACTCCCGCATGGCGGCGCGGCAGCGGCGCGGGGCGAAGCGCACCACGCCGGGCGGCCCGCCGCCGACGTCCAGCAGCGACAGGTCGCGGGCCAGGCAGAGCTGCCACATGACGGCCGACGGATCCTGCGCCGCGGCCGCCGCCAGCTCCGACAGGTCCTCCTCCGGCGCGACGTCCCCGGCCTCGACCGCCCACTCCGTCGCGAACGGCGGCGGATCGTCCATGCCGTGCTCGGCGACGTGCTTCTCCCACACCGAGAACAGCTCCGCGGCCCGGTCGCCGGCCCGCCCGGCGTGCTCGGCGGCCGAACCGGAGGCCAGCCCGCGCAGCGCCGGCTCGGCCGCCTCGCGCACCAGTCCGGCCAGGAAGTGCTCGACCCGCCGGTCCCGCCGCCCGGGGACGACGTCGTCCGCGGAGCCGTCCGGCGGGCGGGTGCGTTCGGCGGACACGGCGCCCACCTGGGCGAGCGCGGCGCTCACCCGGGCGGCCGCGTCGGCGGACTCGACCCGCGCCCCCGCCCGCGTCCATTCGCGGACGGCCAGACCGGCGACCGCGAGCAGGTCGTCGACCGCCTTCCCGGCCTCGCCGAGCCGGCGCGCCGCCACCCAGGCCGCCGTACGCCGCCGCCAGGAGCCGCGTACCGTCCACACCGCGCCGGCCAGCGCCACGATCAGCACCAGCGCCCACATCGGCTGCGGCAGCACCCCGGCGGCCTCCAGTGCCGCGCCGGCGACACCGCCCACGACACCGCCCACGGCGGACGCGGCGGCGTTCGCGGCGAGGGAACCGACGTGCCCGCGCAACCGCCCGCCGGGCCCGCGCAGCACGGTCAGCGCGACCGACAACGTCCAGAGCAGCGCCATCACCAGCCCGCTGGCCACCCCGAACGGGGTGAGCCCGGCCAGCGCCGCGCTCACCAGGCCCACGGCCGGCAACCACGGCTGCGGGCCCGCCATCGGCTCCGGCTCGCGCAGCCCCGCCACCAGCGCGTCCGGGCAGACCTCCCGCAACCTGGGCACGAGCGACCGGCTGCCGCGCGGCATGAGCCGCGCCTGCCACCGGTCCAGGCCCTCGATCAGGCGCGGCAGCGGCGTGTCGGCCTCCAGCCCGGCGTCCAGATACCGGCCGATCGCGGCGCGGACGCGGCCCGCGTCGAACTCCTCCGGCTCGCCGGGCACGATCCCGGCCGCGGCGACGGCCGCCCGATGCCCGGCGTCGAGCCTGGCCGCGCTGTGGGCCGCCGTGAACAGCTCCTCCAGCCGCTCCCGCAGCAGCCCGAGCGCCTGCCCGGCGACGGTCGCCGCCGTCGCGGCGGGCACCGGCCCGGCCATGAGGGACACGTCGTCGCCCAGCTCGTCGCCCAGGGTGGCGGCCTCGTCCACGGCCGCCCGCGCCTGGGCCACCAGGCCCGCCAGCACACCGTCGGGGACCGGCCGCAGCGGCCGCGCCGGCGGCTCCCCGGCCGCCGCGGCGGCGGGCTCGGGGACGTCGGCGGCGTCGGCGGCCGGCAGGCGCGCGTCGGCGGCCAGCAGGCGGGCGCCGGCGGCGGCGAGCGCCTGGCGGAAGTCGCCGCCGCCCTCACCCGTCCAGGCCAGCCTGATACCCGGGTTGGCGACCAGGCCGGGCATGCGCTCGACCACGCGCAGGGTCTCGCGGAACACCTCGCCCAGCGACAACACGTCGAGCAGGCGCAGCAGGCCCGCCTCGGCGCCCTCCGCCCGGTCCCGCCGCACCGCGGGCGCCGCCGCGGCCGCCCGCCAGTCGATCCCGTACGGATCGGGCACCCACAACACCCCGGCCGCCTGCGCCAGGCTGCCCGGCAGCGCGATCCGCCCCGGTTCGTCCCGTGCCCTGCCCACCACCACGCACAACACCTCGTCGGTGTAGCGGGAGGACAACAACATCTCGTAGGCGCTGCGGTGCCGGGCCAGGGCCGCGACGTCGTCCACCACCAGCAGCGACGTCAGGTCCTCCCGGCCGGCGGCCGACAGCAGCGCCGCCACCTCGCCGACCGCGCCCTCGCCGAGACCACGCAGGCTCAGCCGGACGACCCGCCCGCTCACGCGCCGCCTCCCGTCCGCCGCTTGTACGCCTCGTACAGGGCGTGCAGGTTCTCCCGCGTGGCGCCCGGCAACTCGAACGAGAAGGCCATCGCCGCGGGCAGGGTCTCGTGCCAGAACCGGCGCAACATCCGGGCCCGCGCCCGGTTCGCCGGGGCGATCTCGACCAGCATCCGGTCCAGGCAGTCGACCTGCTCCGCGGCCATGCCGACGACCAGCTCGAACAACTTCGACGGCGGATGCGTGCCCTCGTCCAGCTTGTACGGCGCCGCCTGCATGAGCTGCGCGCAGAACACCCGCGCGGCGTCGTCGTTGTCGGCCAGCGTCCACAACTCGTACGCCTGGAGCAGGCTGCCCCACGAGGAGGCGTCCTCCAGCGCCTTCAGGCCGAGCGACATGGCCACCTCGTTGAGCCGCACCTCCGCCTGGGACGGCGAGGCCGGGTCGCCCAGCACCCGCACGTCGCCGTTCCACATCGCGCACAGCAGCCGGTGCAGGATTTGCACCCGGTGCTCCTCGCGGGTGGCCAGGTAGCCGAAGTCGTAGCCGGTGCGCTGCCGCCAGGGCAGGAAGTCGTCCCGGCGCGGCCGGTGCACCGCGTCCGCCCAGGTCCGCAGCACCTGCCGGACCTCCTTGACGTCCGTGATGCCCATCGAGGAGCGGAACAGCACGACCGAGACGGACTCCGCGGTGGTGCCGCTGAACTCGAAGGTGATGCCGGGCCCCTCGGGAAGCTGCAGCGACGTACGCAGGTAGGAGGCGATGGCCGGGCTCTCGGCGCCCGGGTAGGACACCAGCACCTTCAGCGGCCCGGTGCCCTGCGGGGTGAAGTTGGCCGGCACCAGCCCGGTGAGCCGGCTGCGGAACTCCTCCAGCTCCGCCTCGCCGAACCGCGGCCGGTCCGAGCCCAGCCCGGCCGCCTGGTCGAGCAGGTCGCGCAGCTTGGGCAGCAGCGTCGTCCGGCCCTGGGTCTCCTCCTGGAGGTACGTCTTGACGTCGGTCTTGATCCGCTCGCGCAGCTCGTGGACCGCGCGTTCCGGCGTGGCCTCGATCGACTGGCGGTAGATCCGCCGCCAGCCGTCCTGGCCCATCAGCCGTCGCAGCACCTCGGCGTCGTCCGCGGTCGGCTCGATCATGAGCCGTTCCCTGATGCGGACGACGGCGTTGCGGCAGAACTGCTCCAGGCTGCCCGTCGGCAGGTGGAAGACCACCCCCACCCTGGGCCGGTAGAGATGTTCCGAGCGTTCCCTGAACTGGTCGGGATCCTGCCTGGCCAGGTCGTGCAGCGCCTGGTTGAGCGCGCGCAGGTGGTCCTCGGCCACGCCGAGGGCCCGCTCCCACCGCTGGTGCTGGGACGCCCACGGCTCGGTCCACAACACCCGGCTGCGCCAGCTGTACCAGAGGTCCTGATCCTGGCGCGCCTCCGCGGGGGCGTCGTCGGTCCACTTGACCTTGACCATGCCGAGCGAACGGTCACGCAGCTGCGGCAGCGCGGGCGGGATCTCGCGGAAGCCCGGCGGCGGCGGCGGAGGCATGCTGCGGCGCTGCATCAGCCCCTTGACGCCGAGCTGGTCCACCGGGTCGGCCAGCGAGCCGTGCCCGAAGAGCACCCGCCGCACCCGGAACGGGTCGATCTTGCCGAGCAGCCCGAGCACCGCGCCGCCCGGGTCGAACTGGCTCACCATGGCGGGTACGGACCGGTCGAGCTGGGCGCGCAGCTCGTTCAGCCCGATCCGCATCGCGGCCAGGCGGTCGGCCAGCACCGCCAGCACCTCGCGGGCCCCGGTGGCCGGTCCCGGCTCGGCGTACTCCACCTGCTGGCGGGCGAAGATCTGGTGGATGTGCGAGAGCGTGAAGAACTCCTCGATCAGCGCCCGGTTGGTCTCCGCGCCCGGGACCGGCTCGCGCAGCTCCTCGATGCCGGCCCGCAGCAGCCGGCCAGCCACGACGTCGGCCAGCTCCTCCACCGGCGTGGTCAGCGACGTCACCAGCGCCGTGGACACCCCGCGGTTGCCCACCCCGTTCTCGGCCATGGTCTGCCGCTGGCCGACGGAGTTGATGAAACTGTCGGCGAAGGACTGGTGCTGCTCGCCGTCGCTGCGGACCTTCGGGCTCAGCTCGGTGCCGATCAGCGACATCACCAGCGACACGACCGAACGCCGCAGGTCGCCGGGCTTGGCGCCGGTCGGGCGGGAGAACAGGAACGCGGTCTGGGCGACGCCCGGCCGCATCGCCACCCGCCCCTCCAGCGGGTAGCGCACCGCGATCTCCTCCGGATCGGCCTGGTCGCCCTCGAACCCGGGCAGGTGCCGTACGGCGTCGGCGGTGTTCTGGTGGTCCACGAGCTGGAACATGTCGAGCAGGGCGCGGCCCGCGTTGAGCTCGGCCGGCCGCCCGCCACCCGCGCCCGACTCGAAGGCGGAGGGCATGAGCACCAGCGGATAGATCTTCGGCTTGAGGTCGGTCTCCTGGAACTGCCTGCTGATCAGGTGGAAGTAGTCGTAGAAGATGCCCGCGCCGGTGCCCCCTGCGACGGAGAACGCCACGAAGACGTCCACCGCCCTGGGGTTGATCCTGGCGCCGTCGGCCAGCCGGAACAGGTCGGTGGCCGCCTGGTTGCCCGACAGGTTGCCGATGGCCGCGTCCAGGTCGCGGATCGCGGGGGCGAGGCCGTCGCGGAAGGTCTCGAACAGGGCCGCCCGCCCCACGGTCGGCATCTGCCCGGCGCCCTTCTGCAACGGCAGCACCCGCGGCTCCCCGTGACTGGGCGGCAGCCAGCCGCGGACCGCCTCCCCGGCGGCCAGCCGCAGGTTCACCGCCACCTGGGGATAGGAGTCCACCTGCGGCACCAGGCCGCGTACGTAATGGGCGGTGAGCTGCGCCGTGCGCACGTGCTTCGGGCCGGGCACGACGCTCAGCGGCAGCCGGTCCAGCTCGGCCTGGTTGACGTCGGCGTAGACGAACTGCAGGCAGGCCGGGAGCTGGTAGCGCTGGGCGTCCTCGCGTTTGCGCTGGAAGAGGCTGCCGTCCGGGCCGCAGACCTCCTCGCGCAGCCGGCGTTCCAGACCGGCGCCGATCGCGCAGCCGGTGCCGCCCAGACCGACGAAGAGCAGGGGCTGGTAGAGCTTCATGTGTTGTCTCCTCGCGGCCTCAGAGCCAGGGGCTGTCGTAGTCGGGGGCGGTCCGCTGCCAGGGGTCCTCCCGCTCCACCGGGTCGCCGCCGGGTCCGGGGGGCGGCGCGGCGGCGGTTGGCATGGCGGTGGGCGCTGCGGTGGGCGTCCGGCGGGGCTGGGCGCGCCGGGCCGGGCCGCGCCGCCTGGCCGTGTCCCGGAAGACCAGCCGGTGACCGCTCGGCAGGGGCTCGCTCTCCACGCCGAACCCGAGCGCCTGGCGGTCGCCGTCCGGCGTCTCGACCGTGACGCCCGCGCCGGTCCGGAAGGCGGTGAACACCTGGTCGCTGCCGTCGGGCCTGGGCGGTACGAGCCGAGGGGCGTGGGAGTCGCCGTCCCGTACGGCGAACCGGAAGCGCGGCGACCAGCTGCTGGGCGCCTTCAGGTCGGCGCCGGTGCGCTCGCCGTCGAGCGTCAGCGCGACCGACAGGCCGCGTACGTTCGCCCGGCGGCGGCGGGCGGCGCGGACCAGCAACAACGTCAGGGCCAGCAGCAGGAGCACGATCGCGGCCGCCGCGATGTACCGGCGGTAGGTCTCCCACCAGGTGGGCGGCCGTTCCACCGATACGGTGAGCAGCCCGGCGGCGTACACCGCGCCCTGATCGCCGTCGTCGGCCAGCCGCACCTCCATGGACGTGCCGCCGAGCGCGGCGTCCTTGCCGAAACGGACGCTGAAGTCGGTGGCGGAGTCGCCGGGCGGCACCGTGAACGGGCCGGCGGGTTCGAGGGCCGGAGGAACGCCCGCGACGCCCTGGAACGACAGCCGGACCCGCTTGGGCGCGGCGGAGTCGTTGCGCACCCGCACCAGGCCGTGTACGGCCTCCCCCTGGCGTACGGTGCCGTCGCCGCCGAACTCGATCTGGCCCTGGACGACGGCCGCCGCCGCGCCCACCGTGACGGTGGTCGGCACCCGTTCCGCCCGGATGCCGGTGCCCGAGACGACTCCCGTCAGCGTGACGTCGCCGGGCGCCTGCGGCGCGGTGAGGACACCCGCGTAGCGGCCGTCGTGCTCCTTGTCGTCCGGCGCGCGGCCGTCGTCCCTGACCTGGACGGTCTGCGGCCGCGCCAGGCCGCCGCCGGTCGCGGTGACCGAGAACGTCAGGCCGCGCAGCGCCTCCTCGTCGGTGATCGCGCCCCTGCGGGTGACCAGGGAGAGCCGGATCCTGACCTCCTGCCCTGCACGGGCGGACGGCGGTTCCGGCACGATCGCCGCCTGCACCGCGCCCTGCCACAACGCGGTCGCGCTGACCAGCCGCCGGCTGAGCCGCTCGGGCGCCTTCAGCCGGACCGTCCAGGTGCCGTTGAGCGGGTTGACGATGCGCAGGGCCTCGGTCGCGGTGTTCGCGCCGCTGTGGGCGAAGGTGGAGTCGCCGAGCGTGCCGGTCGTCACCGTACGGCCCTCGGGGTCGACGAACTCGGCCAGCACCCGGGGGTCGCTCTTGCTGACCGTGATGGTGCCGTCGGTGGCGATCAGCGGGATGTCCACCTTCAGCTCGCGGGTCTGGCCGTCCTCGACGGTGGTGGAGTCGGTCGGGGTCAGGCCGGTGCAGGTCGCCGCCGCGTACGCCTCGAACAGCGAGCGCGTGACGTCCCGGTCGTCGCGGACGATGCGCGCCCTGGGCCGGGACTCGGCCCGGTCGTCGCACCCGGCGCGCGACCCGCCGGCGGCGAACCTGTCCAGGTTCTCCTGCGTGACCCCCGCGCCGAACCCCAGCGGCCAGACCTGCACGCCCTCCCGCTGCGTCCGCCCGATCACCTCGCCGAGCTGCTGCGTGGCGCCGTCGTTGCGGCGCTGCCGCACCTGCGGGTCGGTGTCGGAGCCGCTGCCGTACGCGGGGCTGCGCGGCACGTCGAGCCGGCCGTCGGTGAGCAGGAAGACCACCTTCAGCGCGCCGGCCGGCGAGCCCTCGCGCAGCGTCGCCAGCGCCTGCGTCAGCGCCGCCACGTGGTCGGTGTCGTTCCCCTCCTCGTCGGTACGGCGGTGCAGGCCCTTCACGCATTCCGACAGGTACTGCAGGCTGACGCCGTCGCCCGTGACGGTGGGGCGGCAGACCTGGCTCACCGCGTTCTGGCCGGGCCGGCCGTTGTTGCTGCCGAAGCCGATCACGGTGACCCGGCTCTGCGGGTTCAGCACGCTCTGGGCGATCGTGGAGGTGGCCTCGATCTCCCGCGACACGGCGCCGGCGGACAGGCTCCCCGACTCGTCGACCGCGACCACCATGTCCAGGGGCAACGTCTCCGGCGCGGCGGCGGCCGGGCGGGCGGTGAGGGCGTTCAGCGGTGCCGGCAGCGCGAGCACCAGTGCCCCCGCCACGATGAGAGCGCGCGTCGCCCGGCAGCGCAAAGCTGAAGTCATATCCCGAGTCCTTCGATGAAAGGCGTTACGAGGGCGCGAATTCGCCTCGCCCCGTTCGAGACGCGCCGCTCTTCATTTCTTAGGGTCCATGCTGACCGAATTAGATCGCATTTAGGGGGAATTGTTACTTCACTGTGATCCAAGTCGAATTCACCGAATGGGCGTTACCTTTTTGCGGACATTGTCCGAAATGTCGGTAATGTGAATCCGGCTCGGGGTGCGGGTCGCGCCTGGAATGCTGGCGCATGTCGTGACCTGCCAACCCGCAGTGATGCGGGTAAGCGGCGTATGAGGCGAACCGGACAGATTCGGCCGCGATCGGATGTGTTGCCGGTGGTGCCTGAGTGACGGTTGTGACATGCGATGCGTAAAATCCGAATTCAGCAAGTCGTGTTTCCGCATGCTGCTGCCGACATAAATTGAAATATACGGAGATTTGTGGAGTTCGCTACTGCAGGGCGATTTAACCGGAATTAGCCACATATGAGGCTTCGCAACCACCCGACACAAGCCCGCTCGCCGGGGGCACAGGCACAGGCACAGGCACGGGCGGGGGCGCGGGCGCGGGCGGCGGTGCGGGTGCGGGCGGAGGCGGAGGTGCGGGTGCGGGCGGAGGCGGAGGTGGAGGCGCGGGCCCAGGCGGAGGTGCGGGCCGAGGTGCGGGCGCGGGTGGACTCGGGTTAGCCGCTCTTGGCTGTCCAGCCGGCTCTGATCGTCCGCCTTGGCCCCGGCAGGCCGGCCGGCCCGGCGCCGCCTTCGCGTGATCCGTCGGGCGGCAGCTCGGCCATCGCGCTCAGGCGGTACGGGTGAGGCGCGAGCCCGCCGCCACGCGCGCACGCCGACGAGGCCATCGCGCGCACGCGGAAGTCAGCCCACGGCGTTCGGGGAGGAGGGGGAATGCGGGCCGAGGGCTTCGGCGGGCCTGGGGGATATGTCGCTCGGCCGGTAGAGGGGCCTCAGGGGCCGGTCAGGAGTTGCTGTTCCAGGCGTACCTTCTTCGGTACGCACATCCGCCACGCCTCCAGCACCAGCTCCCGCATCTCCGCCACGTCGAGGGCGTCCATGCGGGCGACCACCCAGTGGAAGCGCAGGTCGGACTCCCCGGGCATGAGGAACTTGTCCGGTTCGGCCGCCACCAGGGCCTCGCGTTCCTCCTTCGGGAACCCGAAGCCCATCTGCGTCTCGTCGCGCGAGAACGCCACGTAGACGATCTTCCCCACGCGGAACTTGACCCGGTCCCGGATCAGGTGCTCGGACGAGCGTGGAAGGGTGTGCGCGAAGCGCCGTACGTCCTCGACTGTGACCACACGGCCACGTTAGCGGTTGCCCTCCGCGGCCGAAATGTCGGCGAGCGCCGAGTTCGGGTCCCGCTCCAGCGCCAGGTCGCCCAGGCTCACGATCCCGACGGGACGGCCGTCCTCGACGACCGGGAGGCGGCGTACGGCGTGCGAGCGCATGATCTGCACGGCCTGGTCGATGCTCGTGTCCGGCCCGACGGCCTCGACGGACGGGCTGCACGCCTCGCTCACCGGCGTGTCCGGTCCCCGCTCGTCGGCCACCACGCGGATCGTGATGTCGCGGTCGGTGACGATGCCCTTCATGCGCCCGTTGTCGTTGACGATCACCGCGCCGACGTCGTGGTCGCGCATGAGTGACGCGGCGACCGACACCGGCTGGTCGCTCTCGACCGTCGCCGGGTGCGTGGTCATCACGTCTGCCACGGTCTGTGCCATGGGATCCTCCTGATTGCTCTGTCCAGGCGGCCTCCTACCCGGGCCCATGGGGCACTCACAGGGCTTTGTCGGATCCCGGCGTCCGGCCATGCGTGTCCGGTACGTCCCTGGAGGAACCCTTTACCGGGCTTCAGGGCTGCCGGGCCTCAGAGCGTCTTGGCCGCCAGGCGGATCTCCTCCAGCAGGAGCACGAGGTCGTCCTCGGTGGTGTCGGGGTGCAGGAAGCAGGCGCGCAGCGCGTCCCGGCCGCCGAGGCGGGTGCCGGTGATGAAGGTGTTGCCGCGCGCCTGCACCGCGCCCGGTACGGCCCGGTTGAGCGCGTCGAGCCCGCCGTCCCGCGGCGTGTGGCGGAAGGCCGTGATGGAGGTGGCGACCGGCGCGAGCAGCTCGAAGTCCTCGGCCCGCTCGACCATGGCGGCCAGCGTGCGGGCCAGGCCGGAGGTGTGCTCCACCAGGCGCGTGATGCCCTCCCTGCCCAGGTACGACATCGTGGCCCAGGTCTTCAGCGCCCGGAACGGGCGGGTCTGCTCGGGGCCGTACTCGGAGAACCAGCCCAGGTCGTCGGCGTTGTCGTCGACCAGGTACGACGGCACCAGGCTGAAGGCGGCCCGCGCGGCGGCCGGGTCGCGCAGCAGCGCGCAGCCGCAGCCGACCGGGACGCCGAGCCACTTGTGCGGGTCGAGGGCCAGGGAGTCGGCCCGGTCCAGCCCGGCGTAGGCCGGCGCCGAGCGCGCGTCGAGCACGCCGAGCGCGCCGTACGCGCCGTCCACATGGAACCAGAGGCCGTGCTCGGCGGCCACGTCGGCGATGGCGTCGAGCGGGTCGACCGCGCCGGAGTTGACCGTGCCCGCGCTGCCCGCCACGCAGAACGGCCGCAGGCCCGCCGCCAGGTCCTCGGCGATCATCGTACGCAGCGCGCCGACGTCCATCCGGAAGGAGGCGTCGACCGGTACCTTCCGGACGTTGCGCGCGCCGAGACCGAGGAGCTGGGCCGCCTTGTGCAGGCAGCTGTGGCCCTCCTCGGTGACGTAGAGGACCATGGGCGGGCGGCCGTGCAGGCCCTCCTCGCGGGCGTCCCAGCCGTCGGCGAGCGCCGCCTGCTGCCGGGCCGTGGCCAGGCAGACGATGGTGGCCATGGACGCGCCGCTGGTCAGCAGGCCGCCGCCGGGCGGGTGGGGGAAGCCGACCAGCTCGGCCAGCCAGCGCACCACCGTACGCTCCAGCAGGGGGCCCGCGTGGTCACCGCCGGCGACGCTCGGGTTGAGCGCGGCGGCCAGCGGCTCGATCAGCACGCCCGCGGGGGAGGGCGGCGAGTTCACCCAGCCGAAGAAACGCGGGTGCCCGTTGCCCATCGGGTACGGCAGCACATGGGCGCGTACGTCGTCGAGCAGCGCGTCGAGGGGACGCCCGGCCTCGGGCAGCCGCAGCCCGCCCAGCCAGGCGCGCCCGGCCTCGGGCACCGGCTGCCAGACCGGCCCGGCGGGCACACCCTCCAGATGGCCGGCCACGATCTCGGCCGCCCTGACGCCGGCCCGGCGCAGCTCATCCATGTGGCGATTCCCTCCAGGTCTCGTGGTGGCCGCCGCCACCCAGCTCCATGGCCAGGTAGAAGACGCAGTCGGCGGCGCCGTCGTTGGCGAAGGCGTGGCGGTGGTCGCCGGGGTAGCTCGCCGAGTCGCCGGCCGCCAGCTCGTACGGGCGGTCGTCGATCGTCAGGCGCAGCGTGCCGCGCTCCACGGCCAGGTACTCGCGCGAGCCCCGGGCGTGCGGCGCGAACTCGCCCGCGTCCACGCCGGGGCCGATCGTGGTGCGCATGAACTCGAACTCGACGTCGGCCAGCACCGGCGACAACACCCGCCGCTCCCAGCCCGACGGGTCGCGCAGCACGCGCTGGCGGTCGTGGCGAAGCACCCGCACCGCCTCGCCCGCCGGCTCGTCGAGGAGCCGGGAGATCGACGTGCCGAGGGCCGTGGCCAGCCGGTCGAGCACCAGCACGGTCGGCGACTTGGCGCCGCGCTCGACGTCGGAGACCATGCTCCTGCTGATGCCGCTCAGCTCGGCCAGGCGCTCGACCGAGAGCCCGCGCCCGCGCCGCTCGGCCCGGATGCGCCCGCCCAGCTCGGCCAGGGACAGGCCGCTGGACAGTACGCCTTCACCTTGCATTTATCCACTATAGCGGATAAATGTCCTCTTTAGCGGCCTTAGTTTGCTCGTAGGCGGCCAGCACCTGCTTGCGGCGTTTGGTGGGCAGCCGGTCGATGTACAGGTAGCCGTCGAGATGGTCGGTCTCGTGTTGCAGGCAGCGCGCCAGCAGGCCGGTGCCCGAGACGGTGACGGGCTCGCCCGCCGCGTCGAAGCCGTGGACGGTCGCGTGGTCGGGACGGGGGAGCGGGGCGAACTGGCCGGGGACCGACAGGCAACCCTCCTCGTCGGGATCGAGGCGGCGCTCGCCGAGACCGGGCAGCTCCAGGGTGGGGTTGACGACGACGCCCTTGTGGTTGACGCCCTCGGCGTCGGGGCAGTCGTAGATGAACACGCGCAGCGGCACGCCGATCTGGTTGGCGGCCAGGCCCACGCCGTTGGCCGCGTACATGCTCGCGAACATGTCGTCGACCAGCGCCGCGAGCTCGCCGTCGAACCGGGTGACCGGCTCGCACGGATGATGCAGCACCGGGTCGCCCACGTGCACGATCGGCCGGACCTCTCCCACGACCACGCCTTCCTCTTTGCCGGAACGTTGCCGTGACCAGTCTAGGAGCGGGTCACGCACGGTCGAACCATTCTCATATGACAAGACACATCCTCTTGAATAGTGAGACTGACGCTAGGGTACGAGTACACATCGTCGTGAAGGAGTCTTGCGATGGACGCCGTCTACACCCATGGTCATCACGAGTCCGTGCTGCGCTCGCACCGGTGGCGTACCGCGGAGAACTCGGCCGCGTACCTGCTGCCGCACCTCCTGCCGCACATGAAGGTCCTCGACGTGGGCAGCGGGCCGGGCACGATCACCGCGGACCTGGCCGCGCGGGTCGGCCACCTGACGGCGTCGGAGGTCACCGAGGAGGCCCTGGAACTGGCCAGGACCGAGGTCGCCGCGCGGGGGCTGCGCAACGTCGACTTCGCCGTCGCCGACGTGCACGCCCTCGACTTCCCCGACGACTCCTTCTGCGTGGTGCACGCCCACCAGGTGCTCCAGCACGTGGGCGACCCGGTACGGGCGCTGCGCGAGATGCGCCGGGTGACCAAACCGACGGGGTACGTCGCGGTCAGGGACAGCGACTACTCCGCCTTCACCTGGTACCCGCACCTGCCCGCGCTGGACGAGTGGATGGCCCTCTACCAGCGACTCGCCCGCGCGAACGGCGGCGAGCCGGACGACGGCCGCCGCCTGCTGTCCTGGGCCCGCGCCGCCGGCTTCGAGGACGTCACCGCCACCTCCTCCACCTGGTGTTTCGCCACCCCCGAAGACCGCGCCTGGTGGGGCGGCATGTGGGCCGAACGCGTCCAGGAGTCGGCCCTGGCCCGGCAGGCGCTCGCCACGGGCGCGGCCACCGAACGGGACCTGCGGCGCATGGCCGACGGCTGGCTGGAGTGGGCCGCCGACGGCGACGGCTGGCTGTCGGTCCTGCACGGCGAGATCATCTGCCGCGCCTGACGCCCGCCGGGCCCCAGCGGGCCCGGCGGCCGGGGGCGAAGAGGGCGAGGGGGCGAGGGGGCGAGCGGGCGAGGAGGGGGAAGGGGGTGAAAGGGTCAGAGGCCCAGCGTGCGGGTGCGCTGCCACTGCGGGTCGCGGTAGAGCACCTGGTCGGTGCCCAGCAGCTCGTCGGGCGCGGACAACATGGCGATCTCGCCCGCGGCCTGGAGCTGCAGCAGCAGGTCGCGCACCCGTGGCCCCACCGGCAGCCGTCCGGCCGGCAACCCGAACCCCGCCCGTACCGTGTCGGCGATCTCCGACAGATGGAACGGCCCGTCGTACCCGGCCACGATCCCGCGTACGACGGTCATCGTGATCAGCTCCTCGGCCTCGGTGTGGGCGAGCTGCCAGGTGATCTGCTCCTTGCGCCCCCCGGTCGCCGCGCAGACCGTGCAGCCCCGCGTCAGTCCGGGGGCCACCTGCTCGACCGCCGAGCCGAGACAGGCCGAGCATCGGCCGTTCTCGGCGGCGTGCAGCTCGGCCGCCATCCGTCCGGCCAGTACGGCGCCGCAGTCGCAGCCGAAGCCGTCACCCAGGATGCCGCTCTGCGGCGAGATCGTATGCTTCGTCATCGAGCTGACTCTACCGGCCGGGACCGGCGCCCCCGGCGGCCCGTCCGGGCGGCCGGTCGTGTCAGCCGCGGGTGTCGGCCAGGCCGTGCAGGCGGCGCAGGGCCTTGCGGGCCGCGGCCGAGACCCGTTCGTCCGGGTGGTGGTCGATGAGCACCCGCAACACCCGGCCCGTCCACGGGTGGTCGCCGAAGGCGAGGATGGCGATCGTGCCCGCCTGCTCCTCCGCGTCCATCCCCATGGCGATCGACTCGATCACCTCACCCGCCTCGCCGCCGAACTCCAGCAGCGCCGCCGCCATGTCCACCAGCACCCAGGCGATCTCGTCGGGAGCCGTCCGCCGCTCCTCGCGGCCCGTCCTGGCCGCGACCACCGCGCCCAGCCTCGGCTCCTCCAGCAGCCCGTTCAGCGCCCGGCGGCCCTCGTCGCCGAGGCCCGTCGCCAGCAGCTCCACGCCGACCGCCCTGCTGAGCGGGCTCACGCCGGCCAGCGCGGCGGCGATCTCGGCCGCCCCCTGCCCGGCGTCGCGGCCGGTCAGCCAGCCTGCCAGCTCCTCGGCCCGTTCGGCCTCGGGATAGGAACGCAGGCCGTGCAGCAGCGCGGCGGCGCCGGCGTCGGCGAGGGAGCCCATGACGGGGATCTCCTGCCCGGCGGTCTCGGCGATGATCAGCCGCGCCACCCACAACCCCAGCCAGCTCAGCGTGTACGGCTCCGCCTGCCGTACCAGCCCCAGGTCCGTCAGCGTCTGGGGCACCCGCCCGGCGACCGGCTCGCGGGACAGGAACATGCGGATGAGCTCCAGCAGCAGCCCCTCGTCGGTGGCCAGCCGCGTCCGGCACACCTCCGCCCACGCCTCCAGCACCCGCGCGTCGTCCTCGGCCCCTCGGTCGTGCTCCGGGTCGAGCGCCGCCTCCAGCTCGCCGGAGAGCGGCGCGGCGCGCACCGCGGCGGCCAGCGTGGAGGCGGCGGGAAGCCGGATCGGCGGTTGCAGCGGCAGCGTGTCGTCGTCGTAGGACCTCACGAGCCCATCCTGTCCTCTTCGTCCCGCTGGATCGAAAATCGTCCCGCCGGATCGGGAAACGCCGGAAACTGAACGCGGTCCAGCGTACTCACGTCGCTGCCCGGCCACGAGAGGAAGATCACGCCGGTGGGAAACGGGAGGCGACCGAAGACGACATGCACTACAGTGCCACGAAATGTCGGCAGAAAGGAGGCTCTGAGATGTTTGTCAATATAAGGGCGCTTACTACTTCTCGGAGGAACCGTGCAATTCCGCCCTGCGGCCGAGGCTGACCTTGACCGCCTGCTCGGCTGCGTCGTCGTCGACGAGTCCATCAGCTGGGCCCATGCCGACCGGCTGCTCTCTCTCCTGGAGAGCCGGAACTACCGCTTCGACCGTATCTGGCTCGCCGAGGAGAACGGCGAGATCATGGCCCGCGCCGTCTGGTGGGGCTTCGCCGGCGAGGAACGGCCGCTCGCCCTCGACTGCGTCTACGTCCACCCCTCGGTCGAGGACCGCGTGGGCCTGGCCGCCGAGCTGCTCAACCACGCCCACGCCGCCTTCGGCCAGAAGCCGGCCTACCACGTCTTCGTCTCCAACGGCTGGCGCGACAACCCGCAGAGCTCCGCGGCCATCGCCTGGCGCTGGGAGGCCGCCGGCCGCGTCGGGCTGACCGAGGAGCTCGAACGCCTGCGGTACGCCTGGACGTCCGGATCGCCCGTGCCCGAGCCGTCCAAGCGGCTGGTCTTCCGCGGCGATGACGACGACGAGGTGTTCGTGGACGCCTTCCGCCAGGTCGCCGAGGGCACGCTCGACTTCTACACCCGCCAGGCCCTGATGACCACGGACCCCGTGGAGCAGGCCCGCGAGGACGTGCGCGACAACAAGTCGATGAAGGGCGACCGGTCCTGGTGGCGGCTCGCCTACGACGAGGCGGGCGACCTGGCCGGCATCGCGCTGCCGTCGGCCAACGACGGCGGGCCCGTGGTCGGCTACCTCGGCGTGGTGCCCTCGCACCGGGGCCGCGGCCTCGTCGACGACCTGCTCGGCGAGATCACCCGCTTCCACGCCGAGCGCGGCGTGCAGCGGATCGTGGCCGACACCGACGCGGGCAACGTCCCGATGGCGCGGGCGTTCGAACGCGCCGGTTACGACAACTTCGCGATCCGGCTGGTCCTGTCGGCCGATCCCGGAGCCGCCTGACCTTGCCTGACGGGCCCCTCCCGGGGCCCGTCAGGCAAGGGCCGCGAGGCGCGCCCGCACGACCAGGTCGTGCAGGGCGTCGCCCGCGGTGGCGCGCTCGGGCAGCGCCGAGCTCTCGCGCGCCGCCTCCAGCGCGGCCGTCATCCGCTCCACGTCGGCCGCCACACCGTCCAGCGCGGGCGCCGCGCCGTGCTCGGCCTCCCGTTTGGCCGCCACCAGCTCCGGCAGGTACGGCGGCCCGTACGCCATCAGCCGCGTCAGGTCGGCCTCCAGCTCCCCGGTACGCATCAGATGCGTGCCCGTCGCCAGCACCCGGAAGGTGTACAGCAGCGGCTTCAGCTCACCCGTACGCCCGAACAACCGCCACTGCGTGCGCGCGAACCCCAGGTAGTGGTGGGCGTGATGCCGCGTCAGGCAGCCGGGCGCCAGCGACACCAGCTCGTCGTGCACCGGCGAGGAGGCCACCACCAGCGGCGACAGGAGCTGTTCCAGCACGTAGCCGTTGCGGTTGAGCAGCAGGCGGCAGAACTTGACCAGGTCGTGCGTGACCAGGTCCACCTCGACGCCGTCGCGCGTCCACGTCCGGTCGAGGGTCTGCGGCCCGGTGCGCAGCCCGACCACCTCCGCGACCGGCAGCACATGCGTGCCGCGCAGGTCGACGTCGGAGTCCACGGACGGGAAACCGTACAGGTGGGCGCCGCTCACCGTGGCGAAGACCACCGGGTACGGCTGCTCGCCCGGGATCTCCGGCAACCACGACGGCAACAAGGACGGCAGCCCGTTCACAGGTTCTCCTTCCGCACGCCGACGAGGAAGTCCTCCACCCGCTCCCGGTCCGGCCGCTCGGGCAGGACGGTCGGCGCGGCGGCCAGCTCGGCCGTCAGCTCGGCCCGCCAGGCGTCCACCTCGGCCCACGGCACCTCGCCGCGCTTGATCGCCAGCAGCCGCTCCCGGTACGCCTCGACCCCGACCAGCGGCTCGCCGTGCCGTACCAGGTGCAGGCCGCTGATCAGCAGCCGCAACATGTGCATGGCCTGCTTCCACTTGGGCGCCCGCGGGTCCAGGCGGCGGAACTGCGCCCCGGCGTACCCGGCGAACGTCTCGTGCGCCCGCCGCGACAGGAACGCCCCGCGCAGCTCCAGCAGCCGCCGTCCGGCGGGCGTGGCCACCTCCACGATCGGCGACCACAGGCACTCCAGCACCGTCGGGTTGGCCTCCAGCGCCAGCACGCAGAAACGTTCCACCTCCCACGAGAACTGCTCGGGCAGCGGCCCGTCGCGGTGGGTGGGCGGCTTGGTCAGCCGCCAGAAGTCCGCGGTGGGGGCCACGAACACGCCGCGCCGGTCGGTGTCGGACCCTTCGGTCTCCAGCCCGTACGCCCGCGAGCCCACCACGACGGACAAGATCAGGTCTTCGTTCACCCGGACACCCTCCCACGGGTCTTGCGTTCGGGGGCCGGCGGCTGATCTGATCGACAAGTGGGCGGCTATGACGAGGCGTACCGGCGCAGCATCGAGCGGCCGGAGGAGTTCTGGGCCGAGGCGGCACTCGACATCGACTGGGACGTCGCGCCCGCCGCGGTCAGCGGCGGGGGCCGCTGGTTCCCCGGCGGACGGCTCAACACCTGCCACAACGCGATCGACCGGCACGTCGCGGCCGGGCGCGGCGGGCAGGCGGCGCTGATCCACGACAGCCCGGTCACCGGCACGGTCCGCACGATCACGTACGCGGAGCTGCTCGACGAGGTGGCGCGGACGGCGGGCATGCTGAAGGGGCTCGGCGTGACGGCCGGCGACACCGTGGTGATCTACATGCCGATGGTGCCCGAGGCGGTCGTCGCGATGCTGGCCTGCGCCCGGCTCGGCGCGGTGCACTCGGTGGTGTTCGGCGGCTTCGCGGCCAGGGAGCTGGCCCTGCGCATCGAGCACGCCGAGCCCAAGGTGGTGCTCTCGGCCTCCTGCGGCATCGAACCGGCCCGCGTGGTGGCCTACAAGCCGCTGCTCGACGCCGCCCTGGAGCAGTCGGCCCACCGGCCCGCCCACTGTGTGATCCTCCAGCGCCCGCAATGCCCGGCCGAGCTCACGCCGGGCCGCGACCTCGACTGGCACGATTCCGTACGCGCCGCCGCCCCCGCCGCGTGCGTGAGCGTGGCCGCCACCGACCCGCTCTACGTGCTCTACACCTCCGGCACCACCGGCCTGCCCAAGGGCGTGGTGCGCGACAACGGCGGCCACGCGGTCGCGCTGCGCTGGAGCATGACCAACGTCTACGGCGCGGCCCCCGGCGAGGTCTTCTGGGCCGCCTCCGACGTCGGCTGGGTCGTCGGCCACTCCTACATCGTGTACGCGCCCCTGCTGACCGGCTGCACGACCGTCCTGTACGAGGGCAAACCAGTCGGCACGCCCGACCCCGGCGCGTTCTGGCGGGTGACCGCCCAGCACGGCGTGCGCACGCTGTTCACCGCGCCGACCGCGATCAGGGCCATCAAAAAAGAGGACCCATCCGGCAACTTCGCGAAAAAGTGGGATCTGTCCGGGTTGCGGCACCTCTTCCTGGCCGGCGAGCGCCTCGACCCCGACACCTACCACTGGGCGAGCGACCTGCTCGGCGTCCCGGTCATCGACCACTGGTGGCAGACCGAGACCGGCTGGCCCGTCGCCGCCAACTGCGTCGGCATCGAGACCCTGCCGATCAAGCCGGGCTCGCCCACCAAACCCGTCCCCGGCTACGACGTACGCGTCCTCGACGCCGAGGGCCGCGAGTGCCCGCCCGGCGTGGAGGGCGCCGTCACCGTCAGGCTGCCCCTGCCGCCCGGCTGCCTGCCCACCCTCTACCGCGACGAGGAGCGCTTCGCCGCCTCCTACCTGACCCGCTACCCCGGCCACTACCTGACCGGCGACGGCGGCCACATCGACGCCGACGGCTACCTCTTCGTCATGGGCCGCATCGACGACGTGATCAACGTGGCCGGCCACCGCCTGTCCACGGGCACGCTGGAGGAGGTGATCGCCGCCCACCCCGACGTCGCCGAGTGCGCGGTGATCGGGGTCGCCGCCGAGCTGAAGGGCCAGCTCCCGGTCGGTTTCGTGGTGCTCAAGTCCGGCTCGGAGCGCGACCCGGCCGACGTCGAACGCGAGCTGACCGCCCTGGTACGCGAGCACGTCGGGCCCGTCGCCGCCTTCCGCCGGGCCGTCGTGGTCGCCCGGCTGCCCAAGACGCGCTCGGGCAAGATCCTGCGTGCCACCATGCGTGACATCGCCGACGGCAGGCCGTACACCACGCCGTCCACCATCGAGGACCCCGGCGTGCTGCCGGAGATCGCCGACGCCGTGAACGGGCCATAGCGGAGCGGGCATCAGGGGAGCGCCGCGGCGCGGCCTGGCACATGATGGGACATCCCGGTCCCGGAGAGAAGGCTGATGATCGAGACGCCGAGTTACGCCGACGCCCTGAGGGTGCTGGGCTGCAAGGAGGGCAGGCTCGTCAAGGTGGTCGGCTTCGCCGCCGCGGCCGCCCGTACGGGATGGGCGCTGGCCGGAGGCGGGCTGCTCACCATGAGCCTGGCCGACCTGCGTGCCGACATCGTGCGCTACGGCGAGGAGGTCATCCGCAGGATGCCCGAGCTGAAGGGGGGCGTGGACCGTTACACCCGCACCCAGCGCCTGGCCGCCGCGCACGCCGTCGTCGTCGTGTCGGCCTGGTTTGAGGCGCTCGGGGAGGCCAAGCTGCCCTTCACCCTGGAGCAGCTCGACCGGGCCGACAAGATCTCCCACGGCGTGCCCACCCCCGAGCGCTTCGCCCGCCTGGTGGCCGGGCTGCTCATGGAACGCCTGCCCACCCCCGAGCCGCACGTGCCCTTCGCCGAGACCCGCCAGGCCGTCGAACGCGCGTACCTGCGTATGTCGGAGGCGATGGCCGGGTTCGTCGGCGGTCTGAGCGTGTGGGACGAGCTGCCGGTCGACGACCAGCTCCTGTTACCCCGCATGCTGGCCGAGGGCCCGCCCCCGCACGCGCTGCGCATCTACGACGAGGACTTCCGCTCGTTGTCGCTCGACAGCCACGAGTTCGGCGTGCGCAGCCTGGTCACCGACCGCCAGACGCCGGGCACCGGCCTGTCGCGGGTGGCCTGGCTGCTGGCCGAGCTGGCCCCGCCGCGGGTCGGCGACCGTCCCATGATCCATCAGGCCCGCATGGCGGCCAACGCGCTCGACCGGCCGCTGCTGGCCGCGGGCAAGCTGCCCGAGGACGTCTCGCTCCCGCTGCTCGGCGAGGGCTATCTCAGCCCGCGCTGCCGGGTGGCCGAGCTGACCCGCGAGTCCGACCCGTCCTCCATGGGCTGGTGGCAGGACCAGCGCCTGCTGCCGGACGCCGAGGCGTTCCTCGTCGGCCACCTCACCTCGCTGCGCGCCACCCAGGCGCCGCTGCTGGTGCTCGGCGAGCCCGGCTCGGGCAAGTCCAAGCTGACCGAGGTGCTGGGCGCCCGCCTGGCCAGGTCGGAGTTCCTGCCGATCAGGGTGGAGCTGCCGCGCGTCCCGCCGCGCGCGCCGGTCACCGAGCAGATCGAGCGGGCCGTCGCCGCCGTGCTGGAGGAGGAGGTCGAGTACGCCGACCTGGTCGCCGCGGGCGGCGGCGCGCAGCCGGTGATCCTGCTCGACGGCTTCGACGAACTGCTGCAGGGCGGCGTCAACCGCTACGACTACCTCGGGCACGTCCAGGAGTTCCAGCGCCGCGAGGCCGCGCTCGGGCGGCCCGTCGTGGTGGTCGTGACCAGCCGGACCGTCGTGGCCGACCGGATCAGGTTCCCCGACGGGCTGCTGGCGCTGCAGCTCCAGCCGTTCGAGGACGACCAGGTGCGCCAGTGGCTGGACATCTGGGACCACTCCAACCGCGCCCTGCTGGCCAGGCGCGACCTGAAGCCCCTGCCCGCGGCGACCGCGCTGGCCCAGGGCGAGATGGCCAGGCAGCCGCTGCTCCTGCTGCTGCTGGCGCTCTATGACGCCGGCGGCAACGCGCTCCAGCGCGACCACGGGCCGATCGGCCGCGCCCGCCTGTACGAGGCGCTGCTGCGCGACTTCACCGAACGTGAGACCGCCACCCCGCGGCGCGTGGTCATCGACAGCGAGCTCGTCCTGCTCGGCACGGTGGCCCTGTCCATGCTGGCCCGCGGCAGCCAGGTCATCACCGAGGACGCGCTCGCCCGCGACCTGCCCGCCCTGTGCGAGGGCGGCGACGACGAGCCCGACGAGCCGGCCCCGCCGGTCGACTGGGCGCGCAGGGCCACCGACCGCTTCTTCTTCATCCGCCGGAACGGCTACTCCTTCCTCCACTCCACCTTCGGCGAGTTCCTGACGGCCTGGCTGACCGTGTACGCCCTGCGCGACCTCGACCGGCGCCGCCGCCTGGCCGGGGACGAGCCGCTGGCCCTGGCCCAGAGCGTGGACGACGACCTGCTGTACGCGGTCACGTCGTTCTCCTGCCTGGCCGAGCGCGGGCCGACGATCGGGTTCATCCTGGAGCTGCTGGACGAGGTGCCGGCGGCCGTACGCGCCCGGTGCGTCACCCACCTGGCCGGGCTGCTGCGCCGGTCCCTGCACGAGCGCCGCCGCCGCTGCTTCACCGGCTTCCGGCCGGTACGCCATCCGGTCACCCGCCGCCTGGCCGCCTACTCGGCCAACCTGGCGCTGCTCATCGTGGCCGCCGCGCAGGAGCCCGTACCCGTCTCGCACATCCTGGGCGGGCCCGACCCGCTCGACCGCTGGGCCTCCTTCAGCCACCTGTGGAAGGGCCAGCTCGGGCAGGAGGGCTGGACGGGCCTGGTCAACGCCCTGTCGGCGCACCGCGTCGCCGGGCTGGAGGAGGTGATCCTCGGCGGCACCGAGGGCACCGCCATGGGGGACGTGATCGTCGCCGCCGCCACCGGCCACGCGCCGCGCAACCGCAGGCTGCTCGACCTGCTGATGCTCGCCGTGGGGGAGGGCCGGTCCCTGCACTTCCGCGACCGGGTGGCCCTCCTGCGGGAGCTGGTCGAGACCGCCGCCGTACGGTCACCCGCGGTGCACCGGGCGCTGGGCGCCATGTGGCGCGCGGACGGCGCCGACCACGAGGCGCTGCGCGCGCTGCTGCACACCGTGCTGGCCGACCCGACCGAGCGTGTGGCGACCTGGGAGCAGCTCGTCAGGGCGGGTGTGCCGGAGGAGGAGCTCTGGCAGATCCGTCAGGGGACCGACTGATCCACCGGCAGCTCCACGGTGATCGTCAGGCCGCCCTCGTCCCGCGGCCTGGCCGACACCGTGCCGTCGTGCGCCTCGGCGATGACCCGGACGATCGACAGGCCGAGCCCGCTGCCCCGCTCCGAGCGCAGCCGGTCGCCGTGCAGCCGCCGGAACGGCTGGAAGATCGTCTCGATCTCGTACGGCGGGACGTGCAGCCCGGTGTTGGCCACCACCAGCTCGACCTGCTCGGCCCGCCGCCGCGTGGTCACCCAGACCTCGCCCTTGGGGTGGTTGTGCCGGATCGCGTTCTCCACGAGGTTCTGCACCAGCCGCTCGACCAGCACCGCCTCACCCTTGGTCGGCGCCTGGTCGAGCAGCCGGTGGATCGTCACCTCCCGCTCGGCCGCCTCGTCGCCGGCCTGGTCGAGCACGTGCTCGGCGACGTCGGTCAGGTCGAACGGCCGCCGGTCGAGCACTGACTGCTCGCCCTCGGCCAGGGCCAGCAGGCCGTCGATGAGGCGTTCGTGCCGGGCGTTGACCAGCAGCAGCGACTCGCCGAGGCGCTTGACGTCGTCCGTGGCGTCGGGACGGCGCACCGCCACGTCCACCAGCGTGCGGTTGATCGTCAGCGGGGTGCGCAGCTCGTGCGAGGCGTTGGCGACGAACCGGCGCTGCCCGTCGAAGGAGCGCGCCAGCCGGCCGAGCATGGTGTCGTAGATCTCGGTCAGCTCCTTGACCTCGTCGCGCGGGCCCTTGTAGTCGATGCGCTCGGTCAGGTCGTGGCTCTGGGCCACCCGGCGGGCGGTCTCGGTCACCGACTTGACCGGCCGCAGCACCCATCCCGCCGCCCGCCAGCCGAGCCCGAACGCGACGGCGGTGGCGGCCAGCACGATGATCCCGCCGACGGTGCGCACGCCGCTCAGCGTCTCGCGCTGGTAGGCCGCGCGCACCCGCATCGCGTTGCTGTAGGAGCGCTCGTAGGAGTCGCCGTAGGAGTACTCCCGGGGGAAGTCGGGCTTGATCAGGTCCGCCCGGAACTCAAGCTGCGATCGGACGACGAAGTACACCCCGGTCACCGTCAGGGCGCCGAGGAAGAGGAACACCCCGGCGCAGGCCAGGGCGAAACGCATGCGTACGGTCATGGGATGCGGTACCCCGATCCCGGCACGGTCTCGATGACCGGGGGCTCGCCGAGCTTCTTGCGCAGCTTCATCATCGTCGTACGAACCGTGTTGGTGAACGGGTCGATGTGCTCGTCCCAGACCTTCTCCAGCAGGTCTTCGGCCGAGACCACCGCGCCCTGGGCGCGCAGCAGCTCGGCCAGCACGCCGAACTCCTTGCGGGCCAGCGGGACGTACACGCCGTCGCGGAACACCTGGCGGTGCGCCCAGTCCAGCCGCACGCCCGCCCGCTCCAGCATCGGCGGGTCGGCCCGGCGAGCTCGGCGGCCGAGCGCGTGCACCCGCGCCACCAGTTCCTCGAACGCGAACGGCTTCGTCAGGTAGTCGTCGGCCCCCAGCGACAACCCCGACACCCGCGACCGCACGTCGCCGGACGCGGTCAGCATGAGCACCCTGACCAGCCACTCCCGCTCCACGACCGTCCGGCACACCTCGTCGCCGTGCACCCCCGGCAGGTCCCTGTCCAGGATCAGCACGTCGTAGTCGTGCACGCCGAGCCGCTCCAGCGCCGCCTCCCCGTCGTAGGCGACCGCCGCGGCCAGCACCTCGCCCCGCAGCCCCTCGGCGATCGAGTCGGCGAGCATGCGCTCGTCCTCGGCGACCAATACCCGCACCCCTAGCCCCCCACAAGATCATGAAATGCCGCAAGTCTGGACCAGACCCCATAACGCGGGCATAACCACTTCAAGTGACGCCAAGGTTATCGGCGGATCGCTGGAATGCCCTCCGAACGACCGGGATCGGCCCGGTCGCCGACGGGGGAGAAAGTCCATGGCACTCACACTGGCGCGGACGCGCCCGCGCGCGCCCGCCGCGCGCCGCCTGCCCGGCCACGGACTGTTCGCCGGCGCGCTGGCCCTGGCCGCCGCGTTGCGGGTGCTGGTCATGCTCGGGTACGACACCGCGCAGCTCTACTGGTACGACTCCTTCACGTACCTGGACACCGCCGTGCACATGCGGCCCCAGGCGGCCTTCCACCCCGCCGGGTACTCGTGGTTCCTGTGGGTGCTGCGTCCCTTCCGCAGCGTCGAGCTGATCGCCGGGGTGCAGCACGTGATGGGCCTCGGCATCGGCGTGATGATCTACGCGCTGCTGCGCCGCCGTTCGCTGCCCGGCTGGGGGGCGACGCTGGCGGCCGTGCCGGTGCTGTTCGACCCGGCCTTCGTCCGGCTGGAGCACGCCGTGTTGTCGGACCTTCAGGTCATCTTCCTGATCATGGCCGCGCTGCTCGTCCTGATGTGGCGCAACGACCCGTCCGGGGGATTGTGGCCGGGGCTGCCGTCGGGGCGGGCGGCGGCGGTGGCCGGGCTGCTGCTCGCGCTCGCCGGGCTGACCAGGACGGCCGCCGTGCCGCTGCTCGCCCTGGCCGCCGGCTGGCTCGTGCTGCGCCGGGCGCCCTGGCGGCGGGTGGCCGCGCTGGTGCTGGCCGGGACGCTCCCGCTGGTGGCCTACGCCGGCTGGTACGCCCAGCACCACGGCAGGTTCGCCCTCAGCGGCTCCGACGGCGTCGCCCTGTGGGCCCGTACCATGACCTTCGCCGACTGCTCGATCATCAAGCCGCCGCCCGCCGAGGCCCCGCTCTGCCCGAACGGCACCGTCCTCGACGCCGCCTCCGAGTACGTCTGGGACCCCGCCGCCTCGCTCAACCGGCTGCCCGGCGACCGGTTCGCCCACAACGACCTGGCCAGGTCGTTCGCGGTGCGCGCCATCGCCGCCCAGCCGCTGGACTACCTGCGCGAGGTCGTCCGCGACACCTCGCTCGCCTTCACCTGGCAGCCGGTCGCCCACCCCAAGCGGGTGAGCCCGTCCACGACCTTCCCCAAGGGCTCCTGGCCGCTCCCCGAGCAGCACGCCCTCATAGCCGAGGTACGCGCCGAGTACGACCCCGGCATCCGCGGCATGAGCTCGGCCGAGCCCGCCGCCTCCGTCCTGGCCGCCTACACCTACCCGTGGGCCCTGCACGGGACCGTGTTCGGCGTGCTGCTCCTGGCGGGCGCGCTGGGCTCGGCCGGCCGCCGGCGGGCCGCGCTGCTGCCGTGGGCGATGGCGGCGTTCCTGCTCGTCGCGCCGGTCGCCGCCCTCGACTTCGACCACCGGTACGTGCTGCCCGCCATCCCGCTCGCCTGCGTCTCTGCCGCGCTGGCCGTAGCCGGGGTACGGCGACGGCGGTATCGCGCGGGGGAGAAGGAGCGCACTACCGTGCCGGTATGAGGACGATCGCGCTGGTGTGCGGCATGGCGGCGGTGGTGTTCGCCTCCACCGTCATGGCCTACGCCAACCAGCCGCACGCCCGCCCCCTCGACGTGCTCGGCTGGACGCTCCTGGCCCTGAACGTGCTCGCCCTGGCCTGGCTCCCCGGCCGCGCCCCGGCCGTGCTGGCCGCCACGGCCGCCGCCACGGCGGCCTTCTTCGCACTCGGGTACGCCCTGGCCCTGTGGCCCGCGCCCGCGCTGGTCGCGCTGTTCTCGGTCGTCGTGGCCGGGCGGCGGGCGCTCGGGTGGGCGGGGGCGGCCTTCCTGGTGGCGGTGCCCGGCGCCGTGCTGATCCCGGCGCCGGAGGCCGACAACGCGGCGGGGGTGGCCCTGTGGGCGCTGATCGTGACGGCCGTGGCGCAGCTCGCCGAGGCGTCCGGGGCGCGGCGCGCCCGTGCCGCCGAGGCCGAGCGGCGGGCCGCCGAGGCCGAACGTACCCGCGAGGAGGAGGCCCGGCGCCGGGCCCAGGAGGAACGCCTGCGGGTGGCCAGGGAGCTGCACGACGTCACCTCGCACACGGTGTCGGTCATCGCCCTGCACGCCGCGGTCGCCGCCGAGGCCGTCGCCCGCGCGGGCGGCCCGCCGGAGGCAGCCGAGGCGCTGCGGGTCATCCGCGCCTCCAGCCGCCAGGCGCTCACCGAGATGAAGGCCGTCCTGGGCGTCCTGCGCCCGCCGCACGCCCCTGGGGACGGGTACGGAGACGGGGACGGTGGCGAGCCCAGGAGCCCGTCGCCGGGGTGCGCGCAGCTGCCCGGCCTGCTCGGCGCCGCCGGGCTGCCCGTGACGCTCGACGTCGAGGGGGAGCCCCGTACCCTGCCGCCCGCCGCCGACCTGACCGTCTACCGTGTGGTCCAGGAGGCACTGACCAACACCATCCGGCACGCGGCCGCCACCCGCGCCCGCGTGACCCTCACCTACGAGACGGGAGCCGTGACCGTGCGCGTGGACGACGACGGGAAGGGCAGCCGGGCCCCGCGCGGCCACGGCCTGACCGGCATGGCCGAGCGCGTCGCCGCCGCGGGCGGCCGGCTCGACACCGGCGACGGCCCCGGCGGCGGATTCCGGGTCGCCGCCCGGCTGCCCGCGTGATCGCCGTCCTGCTGGCCGACGACCAGCCGCTGGTCAGGGCCGGGCTGCGGGCGCTGCTGGAGACCGAGGACGACCTGACCGTCGTGGGCGAGGCCGCCGACGGCGCCGAGGCCGTACGGCTGGCCGGACGCCTGCGGCCCGACGTGGCCCTCATGGACATCCGCATGCCCGGCACCGACGGCCTCCAGGCCACCAGGACCCTGGCCGGCGGCCCCACCCGCGTCGTCGTCGTCACCACCTTCGACCTGGACGAGTACGTCTACGAGGCGCTGCGCGCCGGGGCGAGCGGCTTCCTGGTCAAGGACGCCGAACCCGCCGAGATCCGGCACGCCGTACGGGTGGCCGCCCGTGGCGACGCGCTCCTGTCGCCCGGCGTCACCCGGCGGCTGATCGAGGAGTTCACCGCCCGGCCCGCCGTCCTCGACACCGGCCGCCTGGCCCCGCTCACCGGACGCGAGCGCGAGGTCCTGGCCGGGGTCGCCCGCGGCCGTACCAACGCCGAGATCGCCGCACACCTCCTGATGAGCCCCGCCACCGTCAAGACGCACGTCAACCGCATGATGGCCAAGCTCGCCGTGCACGACAGGGCCCAGCTCGTCGTCCTCGCCTACGAGAGCGGCCTCGCCCGGCCGGGAGCGGGCTGAGGCACCCCGGCGTACTCCGGCCGGAGGTGGGCGGTACCGCGGCGGGTGCAGCCGGTCGCCCGCGCCGGGCCGATGCCTCCGAGCGGTCGCGGTCCCTACCGTCGCCCCATGATCCGATTTTGCGTACGCCACCGGCGCCTGGTCGGGCTGATGTGGCTCGCCCTGTGCGCCGCCCTCGTCACCGCCGCCGCGCTCGCCCCAGGCCCCTCCCACGACGACTTCAGCCTGCCGGACTCCGAGAGCGGCCGGGCCGCCGCGCTGCTGGGACCGGCCGCCGCCGAGCCGAAGGGCGCGATCGTCGTCTCCGTCCCCTCGGGCGTCCAGGACGCCCACGTACGCCGGGTGACCGCCGCCCTCGCCCTGCCCGGCGTACACACGGGACCCGCCGCCCTGTCCGGGGACGGCACCGTCGCTCGCGTCCCGCTGGACTACCCGGACGAGGACACCGGCCGGCGGCTCAAGCAGGCACGCGACGGCCTGCGCGTCCCCGGCGCGGACGTCGAACTGTCGGGCGGCGACTTCGCCGACTTCGCGCCGGGAGGGCTCACCGAGGGCGTCGGCCTGCTGGCCGCCGCGGTGATCCTGCTGCTCGCCCTGCGCTCCCTGATCGCCGCCGCCCTGCCCCTGGTCGTCGGCGTGGCGGGGGTGACCTGCGGAGTGGCACTCCTGACCGTGCTGAGCAACCTCGTGGACACCCCCGCCTTCGCCGTCTACCTGACGATCATGCTGGGGCTCGGCGTCGGCGTCGACTACGCCCTGCTGATCGTCACCCGCCACCGCGCCGCCCTCCAGGAGCACGGCGACGTCGAACGGGCCGTCACCGAGGCCATGCGCACGGCGGGCCGGTCGGTGCTGTTCGCCGGGCTGATCGTGATCGCCACCGGCTCGGGCATCCTGTTCCTCGGCCCGGCGATCGGCGGCGGGATCGCGCTGGCCGCCGGATGCGGCGTGCTCATGGTGATGCTGGCCTCGCTCACCCTGCTGCCCGCGCTGCTGGCGCTGATCGGCCACCGGATCGACAGGTTCGCCCGCGGACGCCGTACGACCGGCGGTCCGCGGGCCGCCCTGCGCTGGAGCCGGGTCGTGCGGCGGCGTCCCGGGCTTACGGGCGCGCTCGCCCTGGTGGCGCTCGCCGTGCTCGCGCTGCCCGCCGCGGACCTGCGTACGGGCTGGTCGGACGCGGGCAACCGGCCGGTCACCGACACCACCAGGCGCGCCCACGACCTGCTCGGCCGGGCCTTCGGGCCGGGCTGGGCGGGGCCGCTCGTGCTGGCCGTCGCCGACCCGGCCCGGATCGGCGCCGAGGAGGCCGCCGCGCTGGCGGGCCGCACGCCGGGCGTGGCACGCGCCTTCGCCACGGGCGAGCGCTCGGCGCTCGTCATCCCCCGGACCGGCCCCCAGGACGAGCGGACCACCGATCTCCTCCACCGCCTGCGGGCCGCGCTGCCCGCCCCGGTGCTGGTCACCGGCGCCACGGCCGCCGCCGCCGACTATGCCGCCTTCTCCGCCGGACGCCTGCCGTGGACCGTCGGGGGCGTGCTGCTGGCCGCGTTCGTGCTGCTCACGGTGGTGTTCCGGAGTCTGGTGCTGCCCGTCAAGGCCATCGTGGTCAACCTGCTGTCCGTCGCCGCCGCCTACGGCGTGGTCGTCGCCGTCTTCCAGTGGGACGTGCTCGGCCTCGGCACCGGCGGGCCGGTGGACGCGTGGGTGCCGATGATGTTGTTCGTCGTCACGTTCGGGTTGTCGATGGACTACGAGGTGTTCCTGCTCTCCCGCGTCAGGGAGGAGTACACGCGGACCGCCGACGCGGGCGGTGCGGTGGCCGCCGGCCTGGCCCGCACCGCCGGGGTGATCACCGCCGCGGCCTCGATCATGTTCTGCGTGTTCGCCGCGTTCGGCGCCTTCGACGACCGCGCGCTGCGGATCATGGGGGTCGGGCTGGCCGTCGCGGTGCTGCTCGACGCCACGGTGGTGCGCCTGGTGCTGGTGCCCGCGGTCATGGAGGTGCTGGGGGAGCGGGCCTGGTGGTTTCCCGTCCTGACCCCGCGGAGGCTGACATCCTTGCGAAAAAATACGTAATATCCACAGCATCACGAGCGTTGGGGGCGCCAAGGTGCCGGGACAGAACGTGGGAGTGGTCGTCGATCCGGGAGTTCCCCCGGAGGTCGCGGGGTTGCTGCGGGCCAACGCGCCGCTGCTGTCCAGGATCAGGTCGGGCTGGGTGCCCCCGGCCGGGGAACGGCCCGCCCGGTTCAGGAACGTCTCCAGCGTGGCGCTGCTGGCCGCCACGCCCGCGGTGGTCGCGCTCATGACCGTGCTCCTGGCCTGGTCGCACCCGGGCGTCGGGTTCATGTTGCTGGGCGCGTTCGTGCTCGTCGTCCTGGTCAAGATCGCCTCGATGAGCGAGCTGCCGGAGGAGGACCTGTCGCGCGACCGCGGCGTGTACGAGCAGGCCCGCCTCCACCAAGGCCGCTACCTGCTCCCCGAGGACTTCGACCGGGACGCCGCGGACGTGCTGACCAGGGCGCAGGGCGCGATCGGCTCGGTGCTGCGCTCCCACGTCAACGCCGAGGGGCTGCTGGACGACGCCCGCAACGCGGCCATGCTGCCCGGCCAGGAATGGGAGATCGCCCGCCTGCTGGCCAAGCTGTCGGCCTTACGCGCCGAGCACCGGGACCTGGTGTCCCGGGGCATCGCCCCCGAGGTGGCCGCGGTCATCGAGCCCCTGGACCGGGCCCTGGCCACCAGCGAGGCCGCCATGATCGCCCGTGTCGAGGCCCTGGAACGTTACGCCGGGCACGTCGCCGAGGCCGAGCGCGCCTTCCACGCCCGCGGCCAGATCGAGGAGCTGCGCACCCGCCTGCCGCGCTATGAGGAACTGCTGGCCGAGTCCGGCGCCGACGCGCTGGCCGTGCCGGAGATCGACCGGCTCGCCGAGGTCGCCGACCACCTCGAACGGGTGTTGCGGCGCAGCGTGCGCTCGGCCCACGAGGCGTTCCGGTACCTGGAGAGCTGACCCGGACAAATCGGCGGACCGCCCGGCCGGCGCCCGAACGGCGTTCCGCCCCTCAGGAGGTGAACTCCCATCCGATCCGACCTCATGGCGGACGTGGTCGTCGACCCCGGTGTGCCGCCGGACGACGCCTGCCTGCTCAGGGACAACCGGCGGCTGCTGCTCAGGATGCGCGGGGGCTGGGTCCCGGAACGGCCCGGCCGGGGCGGGGCCGCGTGGCCGTACTGGCGGCTGGGCGCGATCTGCGGGGCGACCGTCTGCCTCGGCATGCTCCTGGGCGCCGGGGCGTTCGGCCGCAGCTTCGGGATGTTGTTGCTCCTGCTCCTGTCCATCCCGCTGGCGATCGGGACGTTCGTCCGCACCGGGACGCCGGAGGACGAGGAAGCCGCGTACGAGCGGCAGGTCCACGCGCGGGCGGCCCGGCACGAGGGCCGTTACGTGCTCATCGACGACCTCGACGAGCCCTCGCGCAGGCTGCTGCGCCGGGCCCAGCGGGCCGTCGCCGCGGTGACGGAGTCCCGCGTCAACACCCATGGACTGCTGGACGACGTGCGCAACGCGGTGATGCTGCCCGCCCAGGAGTGGGAGATCGCCCGCCTGCTGGGCAAGCTGTCCGGGCTGCGCGCCCGGCACCGGCGGACGCTGGCCGGGGAGAGCACGCCCGAGGTGGCGGACGTGGCGCGCCCACTGGCCAAGGCGCTGGACAGCAGCGAGCAGGCCGTCCTCGGCCGGGTGGAGGACCTGGAACGGTACGCCGCCAACGTGGCCGAGGCCGAGCGCGCCTACCGGGCGCGGGAGCAGATCGCCGAGCTGCGCGGACGGCTGCACGAGTACGAGGAGCTGCTCGCCGAGGCCGGCGCCGGCGACGCCATGACGGGCGAGCTGGCCCGGCTGACCGAGGACGCCGACCGGCTGGACCAGGCGCTGAGGCGGAGCGTCAGCTCCGCCCACGAGGCCTTCCGCTACCTGGAACCCCGCCCACCGGACCCACCGGCCCCGAAGCCCGGCCCGCTGGCTCCACCGGCCCCGAAGCCCGGCCCGCCCGGACCCTGAGCGCCGCCTCCCGGGCCTCCCAAGCCACCCTGGCTGTACGGGGCATGGGGGTCGTGCGGTGCCTGGGCCTGCGGGGTGTGCGGGGGGTGTGTTCCGGTGTGGGCGGTTTCGAGGAGCAGGTCGCAGAGCGCGTCGGCGGCGTCGACGCGGCCCAGCCTGCCCGCCGCCTGCCCCATCGCCGCCCGCAGCCCCGGATCGGCCAGCAGCGGCATCAGCTCGCCGAGCAGCTGCTCGGCCGTCGGACGCGGCTCCAGCAGCGCCCGCGCCGCCCCCGCCGAGACCAGGTAGCCGGCGTTCTTGCGCTGCTCGTCGCCCCCGGTCGGGATCAGCGGGATCAGCAGCGACGGCTTGCCGATCGCGGTCAGCTCCGACACCGTGCCCGCGCCGCTGCGCGAGATCACCACGTCGGCCGCCGCGAACAGGTCGGGCAGCTCGGCCCCCACGTACGGCACCGGGTGGTAACGGTCGGCCAGGGCCGGCGGCACCTCGACCGCCCGCATCTGGTCGATCCACGCCGGCCCGCACTGGTGCACGATCTGCGCGTGCGGGAGCAGCCGCGGCAGGATCTCGGCGATCAGGGTGTTGATCTGCTTGCTGCCCTGCGCCCCGCCGGTCACGTAGATCAGCGGCACCTCGAACGTCAGCCCGAACAGGTCGTAGGCCGCCGCCCGGTTGCCCTGCAGCAGCTCCGGCCGCACCGGGTTGCCCGTCACCACGGCCTTGGCCCGTGCCGAGGCCGGCAGGTACTCCAGCGACGACTCGTGCGACAACGCGATCCGGGTCGCCAGCCTGGACAGGATGCGGTTGGCCAGGCCCACCACGGTGGTCTGCTCGTGCATGACCAGGGGACGCCGGATCAGCTTGGCCGCCACGCCGATCGGCACGGCCACGTAACCGCCGGTGGACAGCACCACGTCGGGCAGGTAGCGGGCGGCGTGCCCCACGGCCTGGAACACCCCGACGGGGATGCGGAACACGTCGGCGATGTTGGTGCCGAGCTCCTTGAGGTTGGGCCGGCGGCGCAGCTTGCCCGTGGTGATCGCCTTGAACGGGATGCCGTGCTCGGCCGTGATCCGGGCCTCCAGGCCGCTCTCCGTGCCCACCCACAGCACGTCGTGCGGCACCTGACGTCGCTGGACGGCCGTCAGGGTCGTCAGGGCCGGATAGGTGTGACCGCCGGTGCCGCCGCCGGTGATCAACAGTCGCAGGGTTCGTGACATGCGCTCAGACTATGGCCGCGCAGCGGAAGCCGGTGTGCCCGGTCGAGGAGTCCGGCGTGTTCGACGTACGCGCGGCCACCCGGTACCGGTTGCAGTAGGAATCGTGGCACATGTACGACCCGCCGCGGATCACCTTGGCCGTGCCGTCGGCCGGACCCGCCGGATTGTCGGACGAGGGCTCCCACGTGGTGCCCCACCAGTCGGCCGTCCACTCCCAGACGTTGCCCGAGACGTTGTAGAGCCCGTAGCCGTTGGGCTGGAACGACTTGACCGGCATCGTGCCCTTGCTCGGCGCGCTCGGGAAACGGCCCTGCCAGATGTTGCAGCGCTGCCGTCCGTTGGGGGTCAGCTCGTCGCCCCAGGGGTAGCGGGCGCGTTCGAGCCCGCCGCGGGCGGCCATCTCCCATTCGGCCTCGGTCGGCAGGCGCTTGCCGGCCCACGCGGCGTAGGCGTTCGCGTCGTTCCACGACACGTGCACGACCGGGTGGTTCTGGCGGTCGCCGGCCGTCGAGCCGGGGCCCTCGGGGGAGCGCCAGGTCGCCCCTTCCACGCCCACCCACCAGGGCGCCTGCGGCACGCTCGCGTCCATGATCCCGGCCGCCGCGAACTGCCGGAACACGAACGACCAGCCGATGCTCTCGGCCTCGGTGACGTACCCGGTCTCCTTGACGAACGTGGCGAACTGCGCGTTCGTCACGCACGCCGGGTCGATCAGGAACGGGTCGAGCCGCACCTCGCGCACCGGGCCCTCGCCGTCCTCCGGGCGGCCGTCGGGGTCGTCACCGCCCATGAGGAACGTGCCGCCGGGGACGCGCACCATGCCGCGCGGCGCCGTCCGCCGCGTGATCACCTCGACCTGGCGAGGCGGGGCGTCGGCCCCCCTGCTCGGACCACAGCACGCGCTCACGGAAACCCCCCAAACGTGTCATGTCACCATGGGAAGGGTAGTCCCCTGACCATGCGTACGATGACGCGGCCGTCCCGGGCCGCGGCCGGGAGGCCACCCGGCTCCGCTCAGCCCGCCAGTGTTCTCCTCAGGGTTAGAGCCGGCTTCGCCCGAAAAGCCGCAGACCGGTAGCGTTTTCCCATGCGACTAGGCGTGCTGGACATCGGCTCGAACACCGTCCATTTACTCGTCGTCGACGCCCACCGGGGCGCGCGACCCATGCCCGCCTACTCCCACAAGGAGGAGCTGCGCCTCACCCAGTACCTGGGCCAGGACAACAGGCTCGCGCCCGAGGGCATCGAGCGGTTGCGCGCGTTCGTGGACGAGGCCGTGCGCCTGGCCGAGGACAAGGGCGTGGAGGACCTGCTCGCCTTCGCCACCTCCGCCGTACGCGACTCGGCCAACGGTGAGCAGGTGCTCGCCGAGATCGACAAGCGGTGCGGCGTGCACATCGCGGTGTTGTCCGGGCGCGACGAGGCCCGGCTGACGTTCCTGGCGGTGCGGCGGTGGTTCGGATGGTCGTCCGGGCGGCTGCTGGCCTTCGACATCGGCGGCGGCTCGCTGGAGGTCGCCGCAGGGGTGGATGAGGAGCCCGACGTGGCCGTGTCGCTGCCGCTCGGCGCCGGACGCCTGACCCGCGACTGGTTCACCGGCGACCCGCCCTCCGCCGAGGAGGTGCGCAAGCTGCGCAAGCACGTCCGTACGGAGATCGCCCGCACCGTCGGCGACGTGGCCAGGTACGGCGAGCCCGACCGGGCCGTGGCCACCTCCAAGACCTTCAAGCAGCTCGCCAGGATCGCCGGGGCGGCGCCCTCGAACGAGGGGCCCTACGTCTCGCGTGCGCTCTCGCGCGAGGACATGGCCGAGTGGGCGGTCCGGCTGACCACCATGGGGTCGGCCGAGCGGGCCGAGTTGTCCGGGGTGTCGGAGGGGCGCGCGGCGCAGCTCGCGGCCGGGGCGCTGGTGGACGACGCGGCGATGGACCTGTTCGAGGTGGACCGGCTGGAGGTGTGCCCGTGGGCGCTGCGCGAGGGAGTGATACTGCGCCGGCTCGACATGTTGCCCAGTCGGCTCGATCAGTCCGCCGGGATTACCGAGTAAGGTCGATCTATCCCCATAAATTGGCATAGTTCGCTGGTGAACGGGCACTTTTCGTCCAATGTTGACAGTCATCGGTACGATCGGCTCCCTCGTGGTGGTCTTCGTTCTCATCGTCCTGGCCGTCCTGGTCATCGCGGTGCTCGCGGTGCTCGCGATGGCGGCGCTGGCCGGATCGTTGGCGGACTGGCGCGCGTTGTGGCGGCGGCTGACCCGCCGTGGGGCGCGGCTGCCGCTGAAGCTCAGCGCCCCTGAGGCGCCGGTCCGGCTGCGGGCCGAGCTGAGCGGGAGCACGCCCCTGGTGAGCCGCCGCTTCAGGCTCGCCGCCGTCGCCCGATCGGGTGAGCGGCGTCCCGGCGTCCGCCACCCCGGCCGCCGGGCCCGCCTTCGCGGCCGTTCCGGCCTCACTTCTCACTGAGTCGCCCCGTGTCGCCGTCCCCTGACCCGGAAGGGCTGACCCGGAAGGGCTGTCCCGGAAGGGCTGTCCCGGAAGGGCTGTCACGGAAGGGCTCAGGGAACGGCGAACGGCCGGGGCCGCCGTGTGAGCGGCGGCCCCGGCCGTGGGATGCGGATCACCTGGCGATGAGGTGCTGCCCCGCCGCCCCGGGGGCGAAGCGCAGTCTCTTCTCCAGGCAGACCATCGCCCCGTTCTCGCGGATGTTGGTGAAGCGGATGTCGTCGGCGAGCGCGCGCATGATCTGCAGGCCCCTGCCGTGCTCGGCCTCGGGACCCGGCTCGATCACGCGGTGCGGGTCGAAGCCGCCCCCGGTGTCGACGACCTTGATGGTGCACAGGTCGTCACGTACGCAGGCGCTGACGGTGTAGTCGTCGCTGGGCGTCGCGTGCTTGACGACGTTGGCGCACGCCTCGGTCAGCATGAGCTCGATGTCGTCGCGTACCTGGGGGTCGACGCCGAGCGACCGCAGCGTGCCGTCCAGCATCTGCCTGATCAGCGGGACGCTCGCCGCATCCCTGGGCAGTCGGAGAGCTATCGTGGCCTCCACCGCGTCTCCTCCCGTCTGGATGCGTGCGAGCATCCTGCCCCGGATCCGCTGCGGCAATCGTCGGTCCCGGCGGCAAAGTTCGGAAAAGGCGGCTACTCCTCGACGAGCCGCAGCGCCACCTCCATGCACGCCTTGTCGATTTCCTCCTCGGTCAGCCCTTCGCCGGCCCTCGTCAGCCACTTCCCGGCGTGCAGCGCGAACAGCGCCAGCGACCGGCTGATGCGCTCGGTGGGCGTGGCGTCGGGGTCGCTCATCTCGGCGGTGAGCTCCATCATCGTGTCGCGCATCTTGGCGAGCTTCGGATGGTTGCGCATCGCCGTCTGGTTGCTCTCCAGGAAGCGGGCGACCGCCAGGTAGCGGGGCTGCCGGAGCCGCTCGGCGTAGCGTTCCAGCAGCTCACGGCGGGTCTCCAGGGTCTTCGGCCGGCTCTTGGCCCATTCGAGCAGCTCCTGGACCTCGGCCACCCGCAGATCGACGAGGCTGCCGACGATGTCGTCCTTCGTCTTGAAGTGGTAGTACAGAGCGGCCTTGGTCACGCCCAGCTCTTCCGCGATCTCGCGCAGCGAGGTCGCCTCGTAACCCTGCTCCGTGAAGAGCCTCAGCGCGATCTCCTGGATCCGCGTCCGCGTGTCTTCCCGCACTTCGCACCTATTTCGACTTGACGGTCGGCAAGTAAGTATCTAGCTTATTCTAAGCTTGCCGGTCGGCAAGTAAGCAAGATCTCACTGGGGGTGTGCAGTGGCGGAGGCAGTCGGACGGCGCCGCGAGGTCATGGTCGTCCTGCCGGGCCTGATGCTGGCCATGGTCCTGGCCATGCTCGACAACATGATCGTGGGCACGGCCATGCCACGCATCGTGGGCGAGTTAGGCGGGCTGACCCATCTGTCGTGGGTGGTGACGGCGTACGTCCTCGGCACGACCGTCTCGACCCCGATCTGGGGCAAGATCGGCGACCTGTACGGCCGCAAGGCCATCTTCATCACGTCCGTCGTCATCTTCATGATCGGCTCCGCGCTGTGCGGCATGGCCGGCTCCTCGATGCTCGGCGGCCCCGCCGACGGCATGACCGAGCTGATCGCCTTCCGCGCGATCCAGGGCCTCGGCGCCGGCGGCCTCATGGTCAACGTCATGGCCATCATCGGCGACCTGGTCCCGCCCCGCGAGCGCGGCCAGTACCAGGGCATCATGGCCGGCGTCATGTCGCTGGCGATGATCGCCGGCCCGCTGGTCGGCGGTTTCATCACCGACCACCTCGACTGGCGCTGGGCCTTCTACGTCAACCTGCCGGTCGGCGCGGTCGCGCTGGTCATGCTCGTGCTGAACCTCCACCTCCCCAGGACGCACACCAAGGTGCGGATCGACTGGGCGGGCGCGGTCCTGCTGTCGGTCAGCATCACCGCGATGGTGCTCATCACCACCTGGGGCGGCAACGAGTACGCCTGGGGCTCCTGGCAGATCCTCACCCTGATCGCGGTCGCCGTGGTGTTCCTGGCCGGCTTCATCGTGGTCGAGCGCCGCGTCGCCGAGCCCATCATGCCGCTGCAGCTCTTCCGCAACCGCAACTTCACCCTGATCTCGGGCATCGGCTTCCTGCTCGGCTTCGCCATGTTCGGCGCGATCAACTTCCTGCCGCTGTTCCAGCAGACCGTCCAGGGCGCCACGGCCACGAACTCCGGCCTGCTGCTGCTGCCCATGATGGCCTCGGCCATGGTCGTGTCGCTGTTCGTCGGCAAGGCCATCACCAGCACCGGCAAGTACAAGATCTACCCGATCGTCGGCGGCGCCGGCATGGCCGCCGGCATGTGGCTGCTGTCCACCATGGACGTGCACACGGCGTCCTGGCAGACCGGCATCTACATCGCGGTGCTCGGCCTCGGCATGGGCTTCCTCATGCAGACCACCATGCTCATCGCGCAGAACAGCGTCGAGCAGAAGGACCTCGGCGTCTCCAGCAGCGCGACCACGTTCTTCCGGTCGATCGGCGGCTCGTTCGGCGTCTCGCTGTTCGGCGCGATCTTCAACAACCACTACCTGTCGGAGCTGACCGACCGGTTCGGCGCCCAGGCGGCCGAGCGGATGACCTCGGGCGGCGGCGCCAGGATGGACCCCAAGCAGCTCGAACAGCTGGCGCCGCAGATGCGCACCGGGATCCTGGAGTCGCTGGCGACCTCGATCTCCGGCGTCTTCTGGTGGGCCATCGCCTTCGCCGTCGTGGTGCCGCTGCTCGCGGCCCTCATCAAGGAGATCCCGCTGCGCGGCGGCGCCCCGGTGGACGCCGACCGGCAGGAGGTCGTCAGCCCGGCGGCAGGCTGAACAGCCGGTCGAGCGCCGTCATCAGGAACAGGCTGCGCAGGTGGGGCGTCAGCGCCACGACGCGTACCACGGCGCCGGCGTCCGCGGCCTGTTGCTGGAGGCGGACGAGCGCGGCCAGGCCGGAGGAATCGATGAAGGTCAGCCGGGACAGGTCGACGTCGATCGCGGTGTGGCCCGCGGGCAGGGTCAGCCCGGCGAGCTGGGTCACGGAGTCGTAGTCGAGGTCGCCGCTGAGCGCGAGTGTGACGGTCGTCGCGTCGGGCGTGGCGACCTCGATGTGCAGCGGCGTCCTGTCGAGCACCCGTTCAGCTTAGCCACCGCGGGAAAAATGGGAGGCGCGGGGGTGGGGGAATGGGCACAATCCTGCTCATGCACACCTTCAGCCGCCCCCGGGTGGACGACGCCGCGGCCATCCACGAGCTGGTCGCGGCCTACGACACCGAGATCATCGGATCGCCCGACATGACGCCGGAAGACGTCGCCGACGAGCTGTCCGAGCCGGGCTTCGACCTCGACAGGGACGGCTGGCTGGCCCACGACGAGACCGGGCGGCTGACCGGGTGGGCGTGGGCGTGCCGCGTGGGCGACGGCGACCTGGTCAACATCGAGGTCGTCACCCGCCCCGGCATGGACGGCGGCCTCCAGGACGAGTTGTGGCGCCTCGTCACCGCCCGCGCCCGCGAGCTGGGCGATGAGCGCGGCCACGACGGCGTCACCGTCGACATCGGCGTCTACCGCGAGGACCAGGCCAAACAGTCCTACGCCAAGGGCCAGGGCTTCGAGCCGGGCACCAGCTTCCACCGCATGCGCGCCGACCACACGGCCCCCGTCGAACCGCCGGCCCCGCTGCCCGGCCTCACCCTGCACACGGGAGAGGACGAGGAGACCCGGCGCGCGGCGCACGGCGTGCACCAGATCGGCTTCGCCGAGCACTTCGGGTTCGTCCCGGTCGACTACGACCACTGGTACGAGCGCCGCCAGGCCATGAGCATCACCGACTGGAGCCAGCTCACCCTGGCCAGGATCGACGGCGAGCCCGCCGGGGTGCTGTTCGGCAACAACCAGTTCGTCTCCGACGAGAACTGCGGCTACGTCGCCACGCTCGCCGTGCACCCGGGCTTCCGCGGTCGGGGCCTCGGCCGTTTCCTGCTCCGCCACGCCTTCGCCGCCGACGCCGCGAGGGGCCGTACGGGCACGATCCTGCACGTCGACTCCAACAACACCACCCCCGCCCTCGGCCTGTACGAATCGGCGGGCATGCGGCGGGTGCTGGCCATCGACGTCTGGCGCCGCCGCCTCTGACCTGCCCCCTGCCTCACACCCGGTGGCGGGCCAGATGCTCCAGCACCGACTGGTTGGCCTCCCAGCCGTCGGGGAACTTCACCGGCACCCCGAGCTGCACCGGCTCGGCCGACGGATGGGCGTCCAGCAGCTCGGCGATGCCCGCCCGCGCCACCACCACGCACGCGTGCCGGTGCCGCGAGGCCAGGACGCACAGCCGCCCCGACTCCAGGTGGAAGGCCGTCGCGTCCCGGCGGCCCGACAGCGGGTGCAACACGATCGTCACGTCGTACTCGCGGCCCTGGAGGCGGTTGGCGGTGTCGACGGTGATCTCCGGCGGCAGCCCGGCGTTCCGGATCGCCGCCACCTGGTCGCGGTGGGCCGCGCCGACCGCGATCCGGTCGGCGGTCACCGGCCGTTCGCCCTGCTCGGAGGAGGCCACGCCCCCGCGCTGCAGCAGCCGCGCCGCCAGCAGCGCCACCGCCTGCACGGCCTCGCCGTCGGTACGCACGGTGTGCCGGTTGGGCAGCTCCAGCAGCGCCCACCCCGACCGGGCGGCCTCCTCCAGCGCGCGGTCGTGCACCGTGCCCATCCCGCCGGCCGTCAGCTCCAGCCGCCGGTCGCCCTCGGACGTGCCCGACCTGAACCCGGTGAACGGGTAGAAAGCCCGCGACACCATCGGCGCGGCCGAGGCCGGCAGCCGCCCGGACACCGGCAGCCGGTGCACCGGCAGGTCGGGGTTGTGCCGCAGCAGCACCGCGACCGCGCTCTGCAACGGGTCCCACGACAACCCCGACCAGCGGTCGCCGTCCACGATCGAGAACGGGTCGAGCTGTCCCGGGTCGCCCACGAACAGCGCCCGTTCGAACAGCCCCGCGATGCGCAGCAGCTTGTCCGAACGCATCTGGTACGCCTCGTCCACGATCGCCCACGGCCACACCCGGCCGGAGATCCACGCCCACTTGTCGGCCGTGGCGATGACGATGTCGGGGTCGCCGAGGTCCTGGATCCGGGTGCCGATCGTGACGCCGGGCAGCTCCAGCATGCGCGGGTGGGGCACGTATCCGCCGGCCGACAGGCGGCCCACCTTCAGGTGGGGATGTTTGTCGGAGATGCGCGCGACCAGGTCGTCGACCTGCTCGTTCGTCTGGGCGACGATCATCAGCGGCTCGCCGGTGGCGGCGATGTGCGCGGCGGCGCGTACGACGAGGGTGGACTTGCCCGCGCCCGGCGGGGAGTCGACCACGACGCCGCGGTTCCTGGGCAGGTCGGCCAGGACGTTCGCGATCACCTGCTCCGGGCTCTCGCTCACGACCACTCCTCCTGCGCGTCCTCGTCGTCGGGTACGTACTCCTGCGGCGGCCCGCCGTGTGTCCAGGGTGTGGCCTCGGAGTCGGGCAGCGCGGGCGAGCCCTGGAAGTCGTCGGTCAGCGAGGTGTAGCAGACCCGCTCGCCGACCTCCGGCACGGCGCCGGGAACGGGTGTCTTCCCCCGGCCCATGCCCTTGGTGATCTTCAGGGTGACCAGGCCGTCGCCGGCCTCCACCAGCTCGGCGCCCTGGCCGCGGCGCTGCGGGGTGCCGAGCGAGGCGCCGGGCGGCAGGCGTACGGGGTCGTCGGTCTTGAGCACCACCAGGGGGCGCAGCTTGCGCGAGCGGCCCTCGCCCTCGACGTTGTCGGGCACGGTCTCGACCACCTCGCCGGCGAACGCCTCGCCGGTCAGCCGGTACTCGGCCATCACCAGCGGGTCGTCGTAGGCGCGCTGCACGTCGTAGCCGGCCTGGGCACGTTCCATGCGGGCCAGCCTGGCCGCGGCGGCGACCGCGCCGTCGCGCCTGGCCTGCGGCGGCCCGCCTTCGGCGAGGTGGGCGGCCATGGCGCTGAACGAGCCGCGGTCCTGCTCCCACCGCTGGGCCACGCTCGCGCCCGGCTCCAGCCCGGCCAGCAGGTCGAGGGCCTGCCACATCAGCCGCCAGGTCGGTTCGAGCTGGGTGCGCAGCGCCTCGGCGACCCGCTCGGCCGACTCGCTCTCGATGGCCGGGGCCAGCACCTCGGCGTCGAAGCCCGGATCGGTCGCGGGCCCGGCGGGCGGCCAGATCAGCGGGTCCTCGGCGTCGTCGGAGGGGCCCAGGGTGATCCAGGCCAGCAGCGCCGCCAGGTTGGCGTCCTCCAGCGCGCTCTGCCCGCTGGCCCAGTGGCGGCCCAGCTCCTCGGTCACGGCCTGCGTCAGCGACGAGCCGGGATAGGCGGCCCGCTCCCCGAAGTAGGTCAGCCACCGCCCGAGCAGCGGCACCTCCGCGGGCACCGGGTAGGGCCCGTCGGGCCGGCGGAAGCGCGTGGAACGGCCGAGCAGCCTGGCGAAGGCGATGCCCGCCTGGTTCGGCAGGACGAGCTGCGGCGCGTCGAGCGCCCGCTCGTAGGGGTCGGCGTTCTTGCGCTCCACCGTCTCGGTGTCGCCGGTGAACGACTCGATGTACGGCAGCAGCACCCCGGCCAGCTCGGCGGCCCAGGCGAAGCGCAGGTCGCGGTTGCGCGGCTGGGCGACGACGAGCAGGCGGGGCCGTTCGCGGTCGGTGCCGAGCATGGCGGCCAGCGGCGCGGCGGCCTCGCCCGACAACTTCAGCGGGATGAACACCATCGGCCGGTCACCCACGTGGCAGTGGCGGACCGTGGCGACGGGCTGGGCGATGCCCTCGTTCAGGGCGCGCAGCCGGGCGAGCGAGGTGAGCAGGCTCAACTGAGGCACTCCCTGCGCAGGCGTTCGGCGTTGCGGAGCAGGCCGGCGATCTCCTCCTGGCCGTCGGCCGGGTCGCGCAGGCCGTCGGCCAGGCCCAGCGCCTCGGCCACGGAGGCGACCCCGCCGAGCTCGTCGCGCACCTGGCGGCCGAGCAGGTCGGAGGCGCCCTCCTGGCGGGCCTCGTCGCGGCAGAAGAAGCACAGGTCGCACGTGGACAGGCAGTCGGGCGCGTAGCGGGCGGTGGTCCGGTGCAGCGCGTCGGCCAGCTCGGCGACCGGCCGGGTGGGGCGGCCGTCCTCGCCGGGGCGCAGGTCGAAGCTGAGGTCGTCGGGCAGCGCCGCGAGCAGCCGGTCGAGGCCGGTCATCCGGGTGAGCTGGCGGCGCAGCACGGCGAGCTGCCTGCGTACGTCGACCAGGGTCGCCACGGGCCGGTTGGCGAAGTTCTCCGGGCACACCAGCACCACGTCGTGGGAGACGGTGAGCGGGTCGTGCCCGAGCTCCTCCAGCATCGTGCGCAACGCCAGCACGTAGACCGCGGCCTGGCGGGCGGCGGCGGCCACCGCGCCGGGGTCGGCCTGCCCGTCCACCACCGCGAACGACTTGATCTCCACGACGTGGAAACGGCCGCCGAGCTGGAAGGCCACCACGTCGGGTTCGAGGAAGGCGACGTGGCCGGCGATCTCCAGGCTGAGCAGCGGGTGGTCGAACAGCGTGCCGGCGTCCTGGTCGCCGCGCGCGGCCCGGTCGAACAGGGCGCGGGTGTGGGTGTGGCGCAGGTGGGCGCCGACGTTCTCCACGTCGTGGTAGGCCACCTCGGCGACCGGCAGGCCGAGCACCTCGCGCAGCAGGCGCAGCAGCTCGGCGCACCCGTCGGCCTTGACCAGCGCCTCGAACGCGTTCCCGCGGGTGATCGCGAACGGCGACTGGCCGAACGGCGCGGGGAAGCCCAGGTGGCGGGCGGCGGCGTCCTTGTCGACCCCGGCGCCGTCCATGAGGGCCCGGCGGGCGCAGCCGGGGTTGGCCGCCAGGGCCGCGATCGCGCGGGCGTCGTGCGGCTTGGGCGGTGTCGTGCCGCGCAGCGCGTCAAGCCGGTGGGCCGGGCCGTCCTCGCGTCTCAAGCCGCTCACGTCGCTGTCTCCTCCTTGATCGTGCCCAGCGTAGCGGCGCCGAACAGCCTGGCGACGTCACCGAGCTGGGATGTGGCGCGTCGTGCCAGCTCGGCGCGGTCGCGCGTGTCGCGTTCCGCGTGCACCGACAGCTCGGCCGTGGCCGCCTCGACGATCCGCCGCGGGTCGGGCGGGCCGAGGTCGGCGGCCGTGGCGCCGGGCACGTTCCTGGCCATGCGCGCCAGCAGGCGCAGGGCGCCCTCGTCCGCGCAGCCTGCCGAGGCCACGGCGATCGCGCAGGTCAGGAAGTCGACGCGGGGGCTGAGCGGGCCGACCACGCGCCGCTCCAGCGGCCACGTGCTGAGCGTGAGCAGGCCGCGGGCGGGGGAGAGGCGGTCGGTCAGCGCCGCGCACAGATAGTACGGCCTGCCGTGCGGCGTGGACCGGAACGAGCGTTCCTCGTCCCTGCGCAGGCTGGTGAGCTGGGCGCTGCGGATGGTGCCGGCGAAGAACGCGCCGCTGACCGCCACCACCAGGCGGGGTTGCGCGGCGGCCCCGAGCAGCGCGAGCGCCTGGTGCACCTGCTCGCGCACGGTGACCAGCCGGGGCCCTTCCGCCCTGGCCTTGGGCTGCTCGCCGCTGACCAGGGCGTCCCAGGCGCGCTCGGCGGCACGCAGCTCGGCGCGCAGGACGCGGGCCGTGGCGCCGTCCCTGGCGCGCATGGCCTTGCGCACGCCTGCCCGGAGCCCGTCGATCCGCCGTTCGAGATCGTCCAGCCCGTCACTCATGGCGCGAGGGTATCAACAGTTCCAGTATTTACCAGTATTTATGGTGAAATCTACGTTGTAAAGGGCCGGGCCGCGAACCACGTACGGTCCTCGGTGAGGAACCGGTCCAACCGCAACCCCACGGCGGCCAGGTCGGCGGCCACGTCCTCGTCGCTCAGCCGCCGCGAGGTGAACGACTGCGTCCAGACCCGCTCGCCGTGCGTGTAGCGCATGGTCGCCGCGTACACGCCGGGGGAGATCTCCTCGACCTCCGCCATGGTGATCGTGACCTCGCCGTCGGCCCTGCCCGAGCCCGCCTGCCACACGTCGTGCCGCTCGCCGGGGATCCACTGGACCAGCACCGCCCCGCCCGGCGCGACGTGCCGGGCGCACGCGCCGAGGAAGGCCCGCCTGACCTCGCCGTCGACGACGTTGACGAGCTGGGAGCCCAGCGTGACCGTGTCGAAGCGCCGGTCGAGCCGCAGGTCCTGGAGCCGCGCCAGCACGGTCCCGGCCCCGCGCACGTGCGCGAGCATCTCGGCGGACTCGTCCACGGCGACGACGTCCAGGCCGGCGGCGACGAGCGCGTGGGTGACCCGGCCGACGCCCGCGCCCAGCTCCAGGACGGAGCCGCCGGGCGGGCTCTCCTGGATCACGAGCTCGGCGTCGCGGCCGGGTTCGAGGAGGGTGTAGAACTCCACGGGGGATCCGTCGGGGGTGATGGCGCCTGGGCCTGTTCCGCTGTTCTTCATCTTTTGAACGTAATCGCCGCGTGAGCCGCCCGCGAAGGGGGACGATGGCCCCTGTGACCGGTGAGGTGCGAGCTCTGATCGGCGTCGGCGCGGGCCTGATCGCCGTTCCCCCCGTCTTCTACCTGACCGAGGCGGGCGCCAGGGCGCTGCGGGCGGGTCAGGCCGCGTTCGCCCCGGCCCCGGCCGGGCCCGGCCTCCTGGCGGCGGCGGCCGTGCTGGTCGCCCTGCTGACCGCCTGGCCCGCGGCGGCGCTGGCCTGCGGGTTACCGCTGGTGGTGGCCGGCGCGCTGTTCGCCCTCGACCTGCGGGCCGCGATCGGCCTGGCGGGGGCGCTGCCGGAGGTGTGGCAGCCGCCGTGGGCCGAGCCGCCCGGCACGCTGGCCGGGATGACCGGCCTGTACGCCTACACCGGCGCGTTATTGATCTTCTCGGCGCTGCTGCCGGGCCGTCTGCGATCTATCCTGAGCAGATGAGTGGACGGGACCCCGACCGGCGCAGGGCGCTGCTCGACGCCGCCGACCGGGCCATCCTGGCCGAGGGCCCCGAGGTGTCGATGGCGGCCATCGCCGCCGAGGCGGGCATCACCAAGCCCATCCTCTACCGCCACTTCGGCGACCGCAGCGGCCTCTACCAGGCGCTGGCCGACCGCCACGTGCGCACGGTGATCGCCCTGCTGCGCCCCCGCTTCGCCGAGGCCGGCACCGACCTGCCCGCCGCCGCCCGCGCCACCATCGACGTCTACCTCGACCTGGTCTCGGCCAACCTCAACCTCTACCGTTTCCTGTTCCACCGGGCCAGCGGCGAGGACACCCGGATCCGCTCCCACATGACCTCGCTCGTCAGCAGCCTGGGCGAGGAGCTGGGCCGGGTGCTGGCCGACGAGCGGGTCGTGCCCGACCCGGTGCGCGCGCAGGTGCTCGGCCACGCCTTCGTCGGCATGGTGCAGACGACGGGCGACTGGTGGCTGGAGCATCCGGAGGTCGGCCGCTCGCAGGTGGTGGAGGGGCTGGTCGACGTGATCGCGGCGGCCGTGGCCCCCGGCCGCCGGTGAGCGGAGGGCCGCTCAGCGCAGCAGGCCGAGCAGGTCCCACTCGGTCTCGCAGACGCGGCGGCCGAGGGCGGCCAGCTCCACCGAGGACGCGCCGCCGCGCAGGTGCCGCATCGTCTGCATGACGCAGATGACCCCCCACTTCAGCACCCCGAACGTCTCCCACCAGCGCAGCGCGTCCAGGTCGACGTGCTGCCCGCCGGCCTCCTCGTAGGCGGCGGCCAGCTCGGCGTAGCCGCCGAACCCGCCCACGGGCAGCGGCGAGCCGAACCGCCACGCCTTGACGCACAACCAGCCCAGGTCCTCCAGCGGGTCGCCGGCGTGGGCCAGCTCCCAGTCGAGCACGGCCCTGATGCCCTCGGGGCCGACGATCAGGTTGCCGTTGCGGAAGTCGCCGTGCACCACGCTCGTCCGGGAGGCGGGCGGCCGGTCGGCCTCCAGTCTGCGCAGGGCCAGCTCGAACACCGGATGCGGCTCGCCGGTCAGGTCGAGCACGTCACGCCAGCGGCGCAGCGGATCGGCCGGCTCGCTCTCCGGCAGGCACGACAGCGGCATGTGGTGCACCGCCGCGAGCGCCCGGCCGCACTGGGCGGCCAGCCTGGGCCGGGCCCGCTCGTAGGCGTCGTCGCGCAGGATCCGGCGCGGGATGGTCTGGCCGGGGATCCGGGTCATCAGGACGTAGGAGGCGCCGGCGGCCACCACGCGCGGCACCGGCACCCCGGCGTCGCCGGCCGCCCGCATCAGCCGCGCCTCGGCCGCCAGACCAGGGCCCGCCTCCAGGGCGGCTCCCGGACCGTCGAGCCGGAGCACCAGCTCGTGCCGGTCGCCGCCGGGGACGACCACGTCCAGGGCCCAGGTCTCCCTGGAGGCCCCGCCGGGCAGCCTGACCGCGTACGGGACGGCCGCGCCGGGGCCGTACACCTCGCGGGCGATCGACTCGGGACGGTTCATCGCAGGCCGAACTCCCAGGCGCCGCCGGCCGCGTACTCGCCGAGGACGCGGCGGCCCACGGCGTCGATGTGCACCTCGTCGGGCCCGTCGTAGACGCGGGCGGCGCGGGCGTGGCGGTACATGCGGTCCAGCGGGGTGTCGGGGGTCAGGCCGGCCGCGCCGTACACCTGGATGGCGCGGTCGATGACGTTGTGCAGCATGCGCGCGCCGACCACCTTGATCGCGCCGATCTCGACGCGGGCCTGCGAGCCCGCGTCCACGGCCTCGGCGGCCTGGAGCGTGAGCAGGCGGGCGGCCTGGATCTCGGTGTAGGAGTCGAAGACGTGTTGGCGCATGAGCTGCTTGGCCGCCAGGGGCTCGCCGAAGGCGGTGCGCGCGTGCAGCCTGCGGCACATCAGGTCGAAGGCCCGCTGCGCCTGTCCGAGCCAGCGCATGCAGTGGAAGATCCGGCCGGGCCCGAGACGCCGCTGGGCGATGACGAAGCCGTGCCCGCGCTCGCCGAGCAGGTTCCCGGCGGGCACCCGTACGTCCTCGTAGCGCACCTCGCAGTGCGCGCCGTCGAGCCCCAGCACGGGCGTCTCGCGCACGATCGTGTAGCCGGGCGTGTCCGTCGGCACGAGGATCATGGAGAAGGCCCGGTGGGTCGGCGCGTCCGGCTCCGTACGGCACATCACGGTCGTGTACGCCGCCACCGACGCCCCCGTGGTGAACCACTTGTGCCCGTTGATCACCCATTCGTCGCCGTCGAGCACGGCGGCGGTGGTGATCTGGGTGGGGTCGCTGCTGGAGACCGCCGGCTCGGTCATCGCGAAGCTGGGCGAGATGTCACCGCGCACCAGCGGCTCCAGGTAGCGTTCGCGCTGCTCGGGGGAGGCGTGCTCGTGCAGCATGAGCGAGTCCTGGAGGGTGAACGTGCCGAGGGCGAGCTGCCCGTACTCGCTGCGGCCCTGGACCTCGTTGACGTAGACGTAGTCGAGGAACGGCAGCCCGCCGCCGCCCAGCTCGCGGGGGTGGCCGAGGGCCCACAGGCCCTCCTTCCTGGCCTCGTCCCGCAGCCGGGCCATGGTGGCGGCGGCCTCCGGGCCGCCCTCGTGCAGGATCTCCTCCGCCGGTTCGACGCGCTCGGTCATGAACGCGCGCACGGCGTCACGGATCGGCCGGACTTGGTCGGGTACGGCGAAGCTCATGGGGTGATCTCAACCGAAATCCGTTGCGCGGTCAACGGTCGGCGCGCCGGAGCAGCAGCAGCGGTCGAAGCTGAACCGCTCGGCCGAGGCCCGTCCCCAGATGCGGGCGGTGTTGCCGTTGGCGCGTGGGAAGACCAGCCGCGCGATCACCAGCGCGACCACGGACCGCGCCCCGGCCAGGTGGAGCGCCGAGGCCGCGCTCTGGACGTGCGCGCCCGAGACGAACAGGTCGTCCACCAGCAGCACCCGCGCGCCGTCCACCCGGCCCATCACCTGGAAGGCCCGCTCGTCCGGACGCCGCCGGGCGAGGTTCTCGGCCGCCGCGGCCGACCCGGGCAACAGCACCGGCCGGTGCAGCCGCCGCAGGTCGCCCACCAGGTCGACGACCCGCGGCATCGGGGCGAACACCTCGACGGGCCGGTCGAGGCTGGTGCCGGGCAGCGTGGTCACCATCGTGAAGGGCCCGCCGGCCAGCCGGGTCAGGCAGGCGGCGTGCGCCTGGTGGAAGCGCGCCAAGGTGGCGGCCAGGAACGGCACCCGCCGCAGGCTGCCCGGCGGGTCCCTGCGGCGGGTCACGATCGCGTGCAACTGGGCGCCGTCGCCGTCGCGCACGCACAGCGAGACGGGCACGACGTGCTCGGTGTGGCGGTGCAGGCCCTGGGTGGTGATCCGGCAGGTGGCGCAGAGCTCGAACGGCCCGTCGGTGCCGGTGTGGCAGATCCGGCAGACGCCGGGGCCGGCGGGCGGGACCTCGCGCAGGATCTGGAGGTAGGGCTCGGTCACCGCACGGGCGTCGCCCATGGTCAGAAGACGGTCGTCGGCCGGGTCACATCTACCAGATTGACGGCCTGGCTTACGAGCTCGTCAATGCCCGGTACGACAGTGACTCCTCCCCGGTAGGCCAGCCGGGGCGTCCAGGGCAGGCCGCAGGGGACGAAGACGTGCCTGCCCTGGGACAGCGCCATCGCCGCCCGGTCGCCGTCGGCGGCGCCCGTGACGTAGAGGGCGGCGGCGAGCCCGCTGGTCACGAGGGCGGCCACCGCCAGGGTGCGGCCGCCGACGGCGGTGCCCGGCCAGAAGGGGCACACCCGCACGGCTCCCGGCCGGAAGGGGCACTCCTCCACGGCGGCTCCCGGCCCCCGTGTCTCCTCCGGCAGGCCGCCCGGCGTCACCGCGATCGCCCGTCCGCCCGCCGTCAGGGCCGCCTCGGCGACGGCCGGCGTGCCGGACACGACCGTCAGGCCGGCGGCGGCCAGGGCGCGGGCCGCGGCGGGGGCGTCGCCGCCGTCCGCGACCGCGACCGAACGCCGGTCCTGCTCGCGCAGCCGTCCGGAGACCCACAGGAACGGCTGGAGGTTGTGGGCGCCGGCCAGGTTGCCCGGGTAGTCGTCGTCGAGCACGGTCACCAGCGTCGCGGGGCAGGCGTCGATGAGCTCCCCGGCCCGGTCGAGGTCGCCCGCCCGCAACCGGGCGACCACCCCCGCCGCGTGCGCCCGGTCGTGCTCGCCGAGCCCGGCGAAGTCGCCGCCGGCCAGCCGCAGCGCGCTGCCCCGGGCCTCGACGGCCCGCGCGGTGTGATGCCACGGCCCGGCGGTGGCCCTGGTCAGGGCGAGCACCGCGGACTGTTCCCTGGTCACCGACATGTCACCCACCGTCCGGTTGGGTCGACCGTACGCGCGCCGACCGACAGAACCGGCTCCCATCGTGCCGCGTCCGCCCGCCGGGGTCGTGCCGACCCGCCGGGGGACGGGGAAGGGCCCGGCGGCGGCCGCCGGGCCCTTCGGCGTGGAACGGGTCAGGCCGCGTTCTCCTCGGCCTTGCGGGGCAGGATCTCCAGCTCGAACGCGCCGGACCTGACCGCCTCCAGGAAGTCCTGCCAGTCGCGGCGCGGGATCTCCAGGACCACGTCCGGCGCGGAGTCGTGGATGAGCTCCACGTGGTCGTTGATGCGGCAGGCCTTGACGCGTACGTCGTCGTTCATGCTGCGCTCCCTAGGGTCGACTGCGGCTGAGCGGCCCGGGAGACCTGTGGTCCGGGAAGCTGCGCCGGGCGACTTCCCCAGCCGTCCGGGCCGTCCGCGTGACCCCGGGGGCCGGGCCGCTCGGGAAGCCTGTCATCGCCGCCGCGAGCCCGCCAGCGGGCGATCGGGCGGCCGGGTAGAGACACGCCGACCGCGGACGAGTGTCTGTCGTCCCGGGGTGGAGAAAGGTCATCCGCGCGCCGGAGGCTTGACACGGGAGGCGATGATCCTTATGGCTGGGCTCACGACAGGCCGTGCGCGGCGCGTACGGCTCCGGAGCGAGGTGACGGGAGTGCCCCCGATGGCGCAGCCCCATGACGTGCCCACCGCCGCGCAGCTCGTCGCGGCCGTACGGGAGTTCCTGCGGGACGACGTGCTGCCCGCGGTCGAGGGGCGGGTGCGCTTCCACACCCGGGTGGCGATCAACGTGCTCGGCATGGTCGAGCGGGAGATCGAGCTGGGCCCGGACCAGGCCGCCGAGCACGCCGCGCGACTGGCGGAGCTGGGCGTGGCCGACGACGCCGAGCTGGCCGCCGCCGTCCGCGCGGGCCGCTTCGACGGCGACGACGCGCTCACCGAGGCCCTGGTCCAGGCCGTACGGGCCAAGCTGGAGGTGGCCGATCCCGGCTACCTCCAGCGGCCGTGAGCGTCAGTGGGAGCCGGCCAGGTCCAGGTCCTTGACGTCGGGGTCGCCCTCGTCGGCGAAGTAGTCGCCGCGCTGCGTCGTGTCGGCGCCGTCGGCCACCTTGGCCGCCCGGAAGATCAGCGTGCCGAGCACGGCGACGACCAGGTTGACGATCAGCGCGAGGAAGCCCGCGTAGATGGTCATCTTGGTGTCGAAGCCGAGGTTCTCCAGGCTGAAGGCCGAGCCGCCGAAGTGCGCCTTGCCCTTGGCCGGGTTGGGGATGAGGTAGAGCATCCACACGCCCGCCGCCAGGCCCGCCGCCCAGCCCGCCATCAGGCCGCCCTTGTGGAACCAGCGCGTGTACAGGCCGAGCGCCACCGACGGCAGCGTCTGCAGGATGATCACGCCGCCGATGAGCTGGAGGTCGATCGAGAACTGCGGGTCCAGCAGCAGGATGCACAGCACCGCGCCGACCTTGACCACGAGCGAGACCACCTTGGAGACCTTGGCCTCCTGGGCGTCGGTGGCCTGCTTGTTGATGTACTCGCGGTAGATGTTGCGGGTGAACAGGTTCGCCGCCGCGATCGACATGATCGCCGCCGGGACCAGCGCGCCGATGCCGATGGCCGCGAACGCCACACCGGTGAACCAGTCGGGGAAGAGCTGGTCGAAGAGCATCGGCACGACCGTGTTCGTGTCGGTGCCGATCGGCTTGGTGCCGGCCGCGATGGCCATGAAGCCCAGCAGCGCGATCAGGCCGAGCACGAAGCTGTAGGCCGGCAGCGCCGACATGTTGCGCTTGATGACGTTGCGGTTCTTGGAGGCCAGCACGCCGGTGAGGCTGTGCGGGTAGAGGAACAGCGCCAGGGCCGAGCCGAAGGCCAGCGTGACGTACTGGAGCTGGTTGGCGCCGTTGAGCAGGATGCCGTCGCCCGGGGCCGGGGTCTTGTCGAACTTGGCCTGCGCCATGTCGAAGATGTGGCTCCAGCCGCCCAGCTTGGCCGGGATGTAGATGACCGCGGCCAGGATCACGATGTAGATCAGCGCGTCCTTGACGAAGGCGATCAGCGCGGGGGCGCGCAGGCCCGACTGGTAGGTGTAGGCGGCCAGGATCGCGAAGGCGATGACGATCGGCAGGTGCCCGGTGATGCCCATCGACTTCAGCACCGCCTCGATGCCGACGAGCTGCAGCGCGATGTACGGCATCGTGGCCACCAGCCCGGTGATGGCGATCAGCAGCGCCAGCGTCGGCGACCCGAAGCGCGCCCGGACGAAGTCGGCGGGCGTGACGAACCCGTGCACGTGCGAGACCGACCACATCCGCGCCAGCACCAGGAACACCAGCGGGTAGACCACCACGGTGTACGGCAGCGCGTAGAACCCGAGCGCGCCGGAGCTGAACACCAGCGCCGGCACGGCCACGAACGTGTAGGCGGTGTACAGGTCGCCGCCGACCAGGAACCAGGTGACCCAGGAGCCGAAGCTGCGCCCGCCGAGCCCCCACTCGTTGAGGCTGGCCAGGTCGGTGGGCCGCCGCCAGCGGGCCGCCACGAAGCCCATGCCGCTGACCAGGATGAACAGCAGCGCGAAGACGACCAGCTCGGTCACGTGCCCGCTCATTTGGTCATCCGGTAGACGATCGTGGTGCAGCCGACGCCGACCACGATGAAGGCGAGCTGCAACCAGTAGAACAGCGGGAAGCCGAGCACGCGCGGCTCGTCGGAGTTGAACAGGAACGTCAGCAGGGGGAGCACGATCGGCACGACCAGCAGCCAGTTCCACGGGCTGCGGTCGGTACGTGGCTGCCCGGAATCCCCGGTAGTCATCGACCCTCCGATTGGGGATCAGGACCGGCTTGTTGACCGGTTCCTGACAATGTCGTCAATGGAGGGAGGTTAGCTTTCCGGAGGTATTGAACCCAATGTCCGGAGTATTACGGTTTGGCCTAAATGTCGAGATGAACTCTCAACAAGTGAGACGTGAAGCCCCCTCCGTCACCGGCACGTTAAGTCGCCCTCACGCCGGGCGGAACCGCCCGATCGGCGAATGGTCGGCTACTCGCGACGAACGGTCACCTCGTCGGCGATGTCCCTCGTGCCGTACCCCTCGGGCGCGGGCACCTCGGTGATCGGGTCGGGGCGGTCGTCGAACTCCAGCCGCAGCGCCCGTGCCATCGTGGCGTGCATCTCGTACAGGCAGACGATGTAGGTCAGCTCGAGGATCTGCTCGTCGGGCAGATGGGCGCGCAGTACGGCGAACACCTCGTCGTGCACCCGGCCGCCGTCGAGCACCAGGCCGTCGGTGTAGGCCAGCACCGCCCGTTCCAGCTCGCCGAACCGGTCGCTGACCTGCCAGGACGCGACCGCCGCCACCTTCTCCTCGGGCACGCCGAGCGCCCGGAGCTGCTTGCAGTGCTGGGAGTAGACGAACTGGCTCTGCCGCGCCCAGCCCGCCCTGGTCTGCCCCAGCTCGCGCAGCACCGGGTCGAGCCGGGACTCCCGGTAGATCTGGAAGCCCTTGACGCAGTGGCGGAAGATCTTGGGGTCGAGGGCGAAGACCGTCCACCAGTCGCCCGGCGAGCCGGTCGCGGTCCCCGTGCCGTCGGGGGACAGCAGCCGGTCGTGGAAGAACCGGACGACCGGGTCGCTCACCTCCTCGGGCGGCACCCGGCGCAGGCGCGGCATCAGACGGTCCTGTCGGCGGCCGTCTTGGGCTCGTGCCGTACGTCGCCGGGCTGCCCGACGGGCCGCGTCCAGGCAGCGAACTCCACCAGGATCCCGTCGGGGTCCTTGAAGTAGATGGACCTGACGAACACGCCGTCGTGCATCTGCGCCGCCACGCCGAACTCGCTGTCGTCGTGGTTGAGCAGTACGCCCACGTCGATGCCCTTGGCGACCAGCCGGTCGCGGTACTCCTCGATGCGCTCGGGCGGCACGTCGAAGGCGAGGTGGTTCATCGAGCCGACCGCCGACAGCAGCTCGCCCCGGTCGGGCAGGCTCTTCGGCGCCGACACCCCGGGCACCCCCTCGGGCGCGTCGGGGAACCAGAAGAAGGCCAGCGCGTTGCCGCCGCCGCAGTCGAAGAAGAAGTGCTGGCCCCAGCCGAAGGGCAGCTCGATCGTCTTGATCAGCGGCATGCCCAGCACGCCGGAGTAGAAGTCGACGGTCTGCTTCATGTCCGAGCAGACCAGGGCGATGTGGTTGACCCCGCGGAGCTCGAATTCGCTGTTCATAGTAATCAACTACTTATCACAGGGTTTCGGCATAAAACATGACATGGGGTGACGGGTATTCGGGACACGATCGGCCCATGATTGTTGTGGTGGCGGGCGCGACCCGCGGTACGGGACGAGGCATGGCGGTCGCTCTGGGGGCGGCCGGGGCGACGGTCTACTGCGCCGGCCGGAGCACTCGGGAGCGCCGTTCGGAGATGGACCGTCCCGAGACGATCGAGGAGACCGCTGAGCTGGTGAGCGCGGCCGGTGGCACGGGCATCGCGGTCGCGGCCGACTTCCTGGACCCCGCCCAGGTCGCGGACCTGGCCGCGCGGGTCGAACGTGAGCAGGGCCGGCTCGACGTGCTGGTCAACGACGTGTGGGGCGCCGACCGCCTGTGGAAGTGGGAGACCCCCGTCTGGGAGCACGACCTGGACGACGGGCTGCGCCTGCTCAGGCTGGCGATCGACACCCACCTGATCAGCGCCCGCCACCTGCTGCCGCTGCTGATCCGGCACGAGGGCGGCCTGGTCGTGGAGGTCACCGACGGCACCTGGGAGTTCAACCGGACCCGCTACCGCGAGAACGTCTACTACGACCTGGCCAAGCTGTCGGTCAACCGGCTGGCCTTCGCCTGGTCCCACGAGCTGCGCCCGTACGGCGGGACGGCGGTGGCCGTGACACCCGGGTTCCTGCGTTCGGAGGCGATGCTGGAGGGCTTCGGCGTCACCGAGGAGAACTGGCGCGAGGCGAAGGCGGACGGCGCCTGGATGGTCTCCGAGACCCCCGCCTACGCCGGTCGCGGCGTGGCCGCCCTCGCCCAGGACCCCGGCCGCAAGCGCTGGTCGGGGGCCTCGGTCACCAGCGGCGAACTGGCCGAGGCGTACGGGATCACCGACGTGGACGGCAGCCGCCCGCAGGTGTGGCGCTACCTCGCCGACGTCGGCGAGAAGGCCGGCGAGAAGGGCGGCGACGGCGGCTGGGAGGCCTATCGCTGACCCGCGGAGGAGGGTGGCTCCTCGCCCGCGTAGAGCGCCGCCGTGCGGGCGGCGGCGCGGGCGACCAGGGCACGCAGCTCCGCCGGTTCGAGCACCTCGGCCTCCGGCCCGAACCTCAGCACCTGCGAGTACGCCACCTCCACCGACTCCACGGCCAGGCGTACGACCCCGTCCGGCGTGAGCGAGGCCAGCGCGTCGTCCACGGCGGCGGGGTCGGCGACGTACCGCAGCATGCGCCGCCCCGCCGGGCTGAGCCGCAACGTGATCACGTCCCTGAGCAGCGAGCGGCTGAACGCGGCCGCCTGCCCGGCCCAGAACCCGGCCAGGTCGAAGCCCGCCTCCCGCTCGAAACGCGGCTCGCGCAGGAGGACGTCCCCGATCCGGTCCACCCGGAAGATCAGGAACCGGGTGCCCAGCCGGGCCGCCAGGTACCAGTTGCCCGCCTTCAGCACCAGCCCGTACGGCTCCAGGTCCCGCCTGCGCTCCTTGTAGTCCAGCGTGACCGGCAGGTCGTTCCACACGGCCCTGGCCAGCGGGGCCAGCGCCGCGGGCGGCGGCACGTCGCCGGCGAACCAGCCGGGCGCGTCCAGGTGGAAGCGCTGCGCGGCGGTCGCGGGCGCGTCGCGCAGCGCGGGGGACAGCGCCGCGGCGGCCTTGAGCCGGGCCGTCGCCGCCACCTCCTGCAGTCCCATCTCGCGCAGCGCCCCGGGCACCCCCGACAGGAACAGCGCCTCGGCCTCGGCCCGGTCCAGCCCGGTCAGCCGGGTGCGGTAGCCGTCCAGCAGCCGGTAGCCGCCGCCGCGCCCGCGGTCGGCGTAGACCGGCACGCCCGCCTCCGACAGCGCCAGCACGTCGCGGTGCACCGTGCGCTCGGAGACCTCCAGCTCCTTGGCCAGCTCGGCCGCCGTCATCCCGCCCCGGCCCTGCAGCAGCAGGACCAGGGACATCAGCCGCGCGGCGCGCACAGCGGCAACACCACGGCCGAGGGGCGGTCGGGGGAGTGGAACACCTCGACGTCGGCGGGCACCATCGGGCCGCCCGCCGCGTCCACCGGCTCGCCGGTGCCCGGGTTGCGGGCGATCGTCGGGTACGCCCCGGCCGCCACGTGCACCCGGATCCGGTGGCCGCGGCGGAACCGGTGCCCGATCGGCCACAACTCCACCCGTACGCGGCGCACGCCGTCGCCGTCGCCGGTCACCGGGCCCAGCCGGCGCACCCCCTCGCACAGGTTGAGCGAGCGCCCGTCGGGGTGCACGTCGCACACCCGGACCACCACGTCCACGTACGGCGTGCTGGAGCGCAGGTAGACGTCGGCGTGCACCGGGCCGATCATCTCCATGTCCGACTCCAGCGTCGCGGAGCTGTGGACCAGCACGTCGCGCCGGGCCTCCAGGCGCCGCTGGTCACGCGGTCTGGAGTCGGCCAGCAGCACCGGCCCGCCGATCACCGGCGTCGGGTGGGCGGGGTGGTAGCGGAACCGGCCGGACCCGGCCTCGGCCGGCACCTCCGGCGTCAGCCCGCCACCCTCCTGGAGGTGCCAGCGCTGCTCCCGCATGCCCGGCACCGGCCAGTCGGGGTAGTCGCGCCACTCGCCGGCCCCGGTCACGTAGAGCCGCACCGGGTCGGGACGCAGCCCGGACGGGTCGCCCATCAGGTGGGCGCGGAACCAGGCCAGCGCCTCGGTCATCGAGGGCCGCCCGTGCCGGGAGTCGACGTGGTACCAGGGCCCGATCGTCAGGTACGGCCGCCGTCCCGCCGCCCGCATCGCCGCGTAGTCCTTGAGCTGCCAGGGCAGGAAGACGTCGTACCAGCCGCCGAGCATGGTGACCGCGGCCTCCACCTCGCCGACCTTGGGGGAGAAGTCACGCTTGGCCCAGTACGGCACGGCCGGGTCGGCATGGTGGGCCAGCAGGTCGCGGAAGAAGCGCAGCGGCCGCCCCGCGGAGGCCAGGTCCAGCTCGGCCACCGGCCGCCCCGACAACACCGCCCGCCGGGTCGACCTGGGCGCGGTCAGCATCGCCGCCCCGCCCACGAACCGGCGCGTCATGGTCTCGGTCAGCGTGGTCCAGCTCAGCGCCGACTCCAGCGCGAACGCGCCGCCCACGTACGCGGCGTCCCTGAACTGGGAGGCGGTGATCTGCGTGGCCATGGCCTTGAGGTCGGGCCCGGCCTCGGACGCCACGGCCCACTGGGCGTAGCCGAGGTAGGAGGGGCCGAACATGGCGAACGAGCCGCCGTACCAGGGCTGTTTGCGCAGCCAGGCGATCGTGGCCAGGCCGTCGTCGTGCTCGTCGCCGAGCGGGTCGAGGCTGCCGCCCGAGCCGAAGCCGCCGCGGCAGCTCTGGATCAGCACGTGGAAGCCGTTCCTGGCGAACCCGCGGCCGTACATCCAGCCGAACAGGCCGCGCCGGCCGTACGGCGAGCGGATCAGGACCGCCGGGGCCGGCCGCCCGTGGGGCGGGGCGTAGTGGTCGGCCAGCAGCGTCACGCCGTCGGGCATGGGGACGGGGATGTTCCGCCGGAGCCGCACGCGTCTCATGTCCTAACCAGTAACAGATGCGACGGGACGGGTGATAGCCGGGGTTACGGTCGCGTAAGGAGAATTCCCCTTGGCAAACTATCCGGTCATGGGACGAATCACTACTTACGTCGCCCTAGGGGACAGTTTCACCGAAGGACTGGAGGACCCGGCCGCGTACGGGTTCCGCGGCTGGGCCGACCGGCTGGCCGAGCACATCGAGGCCGACCGCCTCCAGGCCGGACAACCCGGCCTGCGGTACGCCAACCTCGCCGTCCGCGGCCGCCTGATCGACGACATCGTGTCCGAGCAGGTGCCGAAGGCGGTCGAGCTCGGCGCCGACCTGGTCTCGCTGTGCGCCGGGGGCAACGACATCCTGCGGCCGGGCAGCGGGCCCGCGTCCGTGGCCAAGCGGCTGGAGCAGGGCGTCAGGACGCTGACCGAGGCGGGCGCCAGGGTGCTCATGTTCACCGGGTTCGACCTTCGGCACGTGCCGGTCATGCGGCTGGCCCACTCCAAGATCGAGGTCTACAACCTGCACATCCACGACATCGCCCGCCGCTACGACGCGCTGCTGGTCGACCTGTGGCCGATGACGGTCTTCCGCGACGCGCGCGCCTGGAACGCCGACCGCCTGCACCTCAGCCCCGACGGCCACCGAAGGGTGGCACTGCGGGCCGCCGAGGTGCTCGGCGTTCCGGTGGACGCGGACTGGCGGGAGCCGTACCCGGTCAGGCGGCCGCCGGTGTGGACGGCCGCCCGCCGCGAGGACCTGCGCTGGGCCAGGACCTACCTCGGCCCGTGGATCGGCAGGCGCATCAACGGGCGTTCCTCGGGCGACGGGGCGCTGCCCAAACGCCCGAACCTCGCCCCGCTGACGGCCGCCGACCACTGAGCCGGGGGCCCGCCGTACGGGATGACCCGGGGTCCCGCCGCACCAGGGACGGCGGGACCCCGGGTGGTCACGGCAGCGCCTTGTCGGGGCGCTCGGAGATGCGCACGCCGCTGACCAGCGTGGCCCCCTGCCGGGCGGCGAAGCGCACGTTGAGCTGACCGTCGCTCACCTTCACCGTGTACTGCCTGGCCACGGCCGTGTACGTGCCCGCCTCCAGCGCCAGGTCCAGCGCCGGGATCGCGAGCTGCCCCTCGACGAGCACGTCGAACACCCGCTTGCCCATCTGGGTGCTCTTCACCTCGGCGAAGTCCAGCTCCACCGTGTACGTCCCGGCCGGCACGCCGTCGAACCGGTACTCCAGCATGCCCTCCCTGGCCGTCCTGAACAGCGCCTGGTCGGCGGTGCCCGCGATGGTCCTGGACGTGCTCTGCGTCTTGCTGGAGGTCGCCACGTAGCCGTAGCCGCCCTGGGTGTAGCGGCGGTCCGGCGTCCAGGCGTCGCCGTCGGCGTCGGTCAGCGCCTTGGAGCCGCCGGCGTCGATCGCCACCTGGAGCTTGGGCACCACCACGGTCACCTTGACCTCGATGGCCGGCTGCCGCCCGCTGGCGGACTTGACGACCAGCTTGCCGGTGCGCGTCCCGCCGGCGGTGACCCCGGCGCTGGAGAGCGTCACCCGCAGCGTGGCCTTCTGGCCCTTGGCCAGCTCGCCCGCCTGCGGCGTGACCGATGCCCAGGCCGCGTCGCTGGTCACGGTGTAGGCCGTCGGCGAGCCCAGGTTCGTCAGCTCCAGCGTCCGCGTCCGGCTGGACTCGGCCGGCAGGACGACCGTCAGCTCGCCGGCCGAGGCGCTCACCCGTCCGGTGATCAGGGCGGTGTCGATCCTGGTCAGCGTGCCGGGCGCGACCGTGACCGGCTGGTGAACGTCCCGTAGTGCTCCTTGGACACCACCACGTCGTGGTCGCCCGCCGGGACCTGCCCGAAGAACGACCCGTCCGCGCCGGTCGTGAACGAGGCCACGTCGCCCAGCTTCACCGACGCCCCGGCCAGCGGCTGGCCGTCGTTGGCGTCGGTGACCACACCGGTCACCAGCCCGTGCCGGCTCGCGGTGAACGTCAGGCCCTGCCCGGTCGAGAGCGCCGCCTCCTCGTAGGAGTAGAGCAGCGCGTCGGTGCCGGCGGCGTTCTCGATGCCGACCGTGGCGCTGGAGCCCTGGTCGCGCTCGCTCTCGATGTCCTTGTAGCGGAAGGAGACCGAGCCGTCCTCGCCCAGCAGCGCCGAGAACGACACCCGCTGGCCGGTGTCGCTGTAGAAGTTCACGTTGCGCCACTCCACGACGTACTGGCGGTGCGGGGCGGCGCCCACCACGCCGGTGTAGACCCCCGCCTCGGCGTCCACCTTCAGGTCGTCCCAGTACGGGTAGACCGCGTTGTTCGGCGTGCCGGTGGTGGGCAGGCCGCCGTTGCTGCCGGTGACGATCCGGTCGGTGGCGAAGCTGACGAACCCGTTCGTGCTGATCCACGCCTTGGCCTGCCCGGTGCCGTAGAACGGGACCGCGAACGGCAGCGTCACCTGCACGGCCTCGTCGTCGCCGGTCAGCGCCAGCTTCTCGGTGCCGGCCACGTACGGCTGCGCGCCCGACCGGCAGGTGTAGCCGAAGCCGTCGCCGCGCAGCGGCAGCTCGACGTCCCTGACCACGTCCCCGTCCACGGTGACCTGGACGCTCGACCCGCTGGAGCAGCGCGAGACCGGGGTGACCGTCAGCGTGTACGTCCCGGCCGGGAGCGTCATCGTGTACCGGCCGGCGGCGTCGGTGACCGCGCTCACCGGCGTGCCCGTGGCGGCCACCGTCGCGCCGGGCTCGGGCGTGCCCGCCGTGGTGACCGTGCCCGACACCGTTCCCGCCGGTTGCCTGGTGAGCGTCACGTCGGCGGTCGTGACCTGCTCGGCGGTGACGGCCGCCGTGGCGGTGGCCCGGTCGTAGCCGAACTTCTCGGCCGTGAGCGCGTACTCGCCGGGCAGCAGGCGCGGGATCGTGTACGTGCCGTCCTGGCCGGTGACGACCGAGCGCGCGAGCGGCCCGGTGACCTTGACCGTCACGCCCGGCACCGGCGCGCCCGCCGCGGTGACCGTGCCGCGCAGCTCGCCCAGCCCCTCGTCCGGCGCGGCCTGGACGGCGGCGTAGGCGTCGAGCCGGCCCTCGCCCCAGACGTTGTTGTCGGCCGCGGTGCCGCCGCAGCTCGTGTCGGACACGTCGATCGCCGTGCTGTCCAGCAGCGGCCGGGTGGCGGCCACGTCGCCCTGCAGCCGCGGCGCGGCCGACCAGATCAGCGCCACCGTGGCCGCCACGTGCGGCGAGGCCATCGAGGTGCCGGTGTAGGAGTCGTAGCCGTCGCCGGGGACCGAGGAGCGCACGTTCACGGCGGGGGCCGCGATGTTCGGCTTGATCTCGCCGTCCTGGCCCTCGCCCTTGCTCGACCTGGCGTACAGCACGTTGTTCACGTCGAAGCCGCCGGCGCTGTAGCTGATCGCGTACTGGCCGGGCGAACCGCTCGTCCGGCAGGCCGGGCCCTCGTTGCCGTTGGCGAAGGCGGGGAAGATGCCGGCGGCGATCCACGCCTGGACGGTCTCGACGTACCAGGGGTCGTAGCCGTTGCCGCCCCAGGAGTTGTTGACGATGTCCGGTGCGAGGTCGGGGCGCGGGTTGCGGCCGTTCAGGTCGGTCGGGGCCAGCACCCACTGGCCCGCGGCCAGCAGCGAGGCGTCCGTGCAGGTGTTGACCTCGCAGCCCTTGGCGGCGATCCAGCGTACGCCCGGCGCGACGCCGATGCCGTTCGCGCCCGCCATCGTGCCCATGACGTGCGTGCCGTGGCCGTTGTTGTCGCACGGCGCCGCCGACGGGCAGACGCGCGCCGGGTCGAACCAGTTGTAGTCGTGGGTGTAGGAGCCGTCGGGGTTCCTGCCCCGGTAGCTCGCGGCCAGGTCCGGGTGGTCGTACTGGACGCCGGAGTCGATCGAGGCGACCACGATGCCCTCGCCCCGGTCGCCCAGCTCGCTCCACACGCGCGGGGCGCCGATCCGGTCGACGTTCCACTCGACGGCGCCGGCCTTGGCCTCGGCCCGTCCGGCCACGGGCTTGGGCAGCGAGACGACGGAGACCGGGTCGATCCGGTCCACCTCGGGCAGTTCGCTGATCGCGGCCGCCAGCTTGGCGTCGGCAGTCACCCGTACGGCGTTGACGATCCAGTAGGAGGAGTAGTCGGCGTCCTGGGAGTCCAGCAGCTTGACCAGCCCGGCCTGGGACGTCCTGGCCCGTTCGGTCTTGGCCTCGTAGACCAGCTCGGACTTGGCCCGCTTGGTGGCGGCCCGGCGGGCGGCGGCCAGGTCGGCCGTGCCCTTCATCCGGACCCAGAAGGTGGCCTTGCCGTCCTTGTCCAGCTCGGCCCGGACAGTCTGGGAGATCTTGCCGGGATCGGGCGCCGCCTGTGCCGGGGCCTGGGGTACGGCCAGGGCGGCGGCGGTGACGATCCCGGTCAGGATCGCACGCCAGGTGAGGGTGTTGCGCACGTGCTCTCCTTCACGACGTTCACGACGGTGAGGAAGAGGTGATCTTTCCGCCTCTGTCGAGAAGGGTGAAGAGATCCTGTCGGGAAAGCAAGGGTGCTGACGCTAACAAGCCCTGACAAATCCCGAAATGTAATGTGGTCAGCTGAAATGTCGCCACATTGGCCAGGTGGCGGACCAGGGCCGCACCGGGTCCCGGCAGACCCACACCGGCATGCCCTGCTCCTCGTTGCCGATGTCCACGCCGTTGTCCACCCGGGCCTTCTCCTCGCAGGCGGCGAACAGCTCGCGGGCCCGCGGGCCCACGTTCACCAGGATCGCCACGGTCCCGTCCGCCGGTGGCGGGCCGTACTCCCAGAGCTGGTTGTGGCCGGAGTACACGCGGGTCAGGCCCGCCCGGTCGAGCGCGCCGTACTCGCCGTAGTTGCCCGTCACGATCACCGCGCGGGCCCGCTCGTCCGGCGGCAGCGCCCGCAGCACGCCGCCGACGGCGGCGGCGAAGCGCGGCCAGCCGACCGACTCGCGGGCCACCTCGTTGATCGCCGGCACCGGCGTACGGGCCAGCTCGCCCACCGGCACGACCGGCAGCGCCAGCACCACCGAGACCAGCGCGTTCACCGCGAGGAACGCCCACGCCAGGCGCACCCGCCCGGCCCGCGCCCGCGACAGGCCGACGCACCCGGCCGCGAACAGCGCCACGATCAGCCCCGCGGTGTAGTCGAACCGCCCGCCGCTGACCAGCGTCAGCGCCGCCGTCACCGGATAGGCCACCGCCAGCGCCCGCACCCGCCGGTCCCGCCACAGCCGGGCGAACCCGTACGCCGCGATCACCGACACCACCGGCCCGAACAGCGTGAGCTGCATCGGCACGAACAACACCCGCAGCTCGGCGCCCTCGTCCGCGCTGAGCGCCGAGGCCATCGTGAGCTGCGGCCAGCCGTGGGTGGCCTGGTAGAGCAGGTTCGGCGCGGCCGCCACCGCCGCCACCAGCGCCCCGGCCCACAACCACGGGCCGGCGAACGGCCGCCGCGGCCCAGCGATCAGCAGCCCGGCCGCCAGGCCCAGCACCAGCAGCACGACGAGGTGCTTGTTGTAGGTCGCCAGGCCGATCACCGCGCCCGCCGCGACCCACCAGCGCGGCTGATCACGCAGCAGCGCCCTGAGCGCGAACAGGATCGCCGCCGTCCAGAACGGCAGGTCGAAGCTGACCGTCAGCAGCGTGTGCCCGGCGATCAGCGTGTACGCCCCGGTCGCCACGCCCGCCGCGGCCATCGCCTGGGCGCGGCCGTCGCCGCCCAGCTCCCGCGCGAACAGCGCCGCCAGCACGACCAGGACCGCCATGGCCAGCGCCGGGAACACCCGCAGCGCCGTCACCGTGTCGCCGAACAGCCAGAGCGCGGCCTTGCCCAGCATCGGCGTCAGCGGCGGCTGGTCGACATAACCCCAGGCCGGACGGCCGGCCAGGACACGGAAGTACAGTTCGTCGCGGTGGTAGCCGTACCAGGGGCTCAGCGCGAGCGTCGCGCCGGCCGTCAGGACCGCGATCACCGTCACCGGACGCCACGCCCAGGGCCGCTCCATGAACGCCGAGGCTAGATGCTCCCGCCCCCGTCTGTCACCGCCGGCCGGTGACCGATCTGTTTCACGACGGCCAGGAAGTACGCCTTGATCTCGTCCGGGCCCTCGTCGTCGGGGTGGGAGCCGAGGTGGTTGAGCACCGCCCCGGTGAGCATCTCCTGCACCACGCCGAGGTCGAGCCCGCCGGGCAGCTCCCCGCGCCCGGCGGCCCGCTCCAGCGTCTCGCGCACCACGGCCGCCCGCCGCCCGCCGTTGAGCCGCCGGTACGTGCCGATCAGCTCGGGATAGTCGTCGACCAGCGCGTTGACCCGGCGCAGCAGGCGGCGGTTGCGCGGCTCGGCCAGGTGGGCGGCCCAGTCGGCGAACATGTGGCCGAGGTCGCGCCAGCCGGTGAAACCGGGGTCGTGGTCGTGGTTGGCCCACTCCAGGGCCTCGACCAGCAGCGCGGTCTTGCCGGCGAACCGGCGGTAGACCGTCGCCCTGGTCACCCCGGCGCGTCTGGCGACCTGCTCGATGCTGGTCTGCGCGGCGCCCAGCTCGATCAGCAGGTCGAGCGCGGCCGTGAGGATGGCCGTGTCGGCCTCCCGGCTGCGCGGGCGGCCCGCCGTACGGGCGCTCGCCGGAGCTCGCTGCGTCATGCCTGCCTGGTCACCATCTTGTCGTAGAGGCGGTCGGGCAGGAGTCTATTGAGCCACAGCAGCAGCCGCGCGTACTTGCCGACGGCGTAGCGGGGTCTCGGGGCGGGCGTCGCGGCGATCCGGCGGACCAGCCGGGCCACGACCAGCGGGTCGGAGCCGGTGGCCCGCTCGCCGAGCGACCGCTCGGCCCGCCGCGCCATCCACTCCGCGGTCCCGGCGTACGCGCCGTGCCCGGAGATCTCGCGCAGCTCGCCCGGCGTGCCGTCCTCGAAGCCGGTCCTGATGATGCCCGGCTGGACCACCACCACCCGCACCCCGAACGGCCCGGTCTCCTGCCGCAGGCTGTCGGAGTACGCCTCCAGCGCGTGCTTGGAGGCGTAGTACCAGGACCCGAGCGGCAGGGCGATCTCGCCGCCGATGGAGGAGATGTTCACGATCGTGCCCGAACGCCGCTCGCGCATGCCCGGCAGGACGAGCTGCGCCAGCCGGGCCGGGCCGAACAGATTGACCTCGAACACCTGCCTGGCCAGCTCGACCGGCACGTCCTCGGCGGCGCCGTGCACCACGCCGCCCGCGTTGTTGACCAGCACGTCGAGGCGGCCGTGGGCGTCCAGGACGGTGGTCACGGCCCGGACGAGGTCGGCCTCGCTGGTGACGTCCGCGCCGATCGGGTGGCCGCCGGCGCGGGCGATGACGTCCATGCGCTCGACGCGGCGGGCCAGGCCGTACACGGTGTGGCCGGCGCGCAGCAGCTCCAGGGCGATGGCCTGGCCGATGCCGGCCGACGCGCCGGTGACCAGACACACCTTGCCTGCCATGTCATGACTCCTTCTGAGGGCTGCCTTCTATTTCAATACAGTACAGCACTGTATTGAAATGTGTCCGTACCGGGGTGTCGCGTTGCGCGATCTTGGACGGGCGGTTAACCTGTGGGCATGCGAAATCGCCCTCAGATCCAGTGGTGGCGCCGCTTCTAGGCGGCGCGTGTTTCGCATTCCTCTCAAAGGACGGCCGCCCCGGATGGCGGCCTTTCGCGTGTCCGCCCCCGGGGCCTCATGATTGACGGGTAAGGGGCAGCAAGTGGAGAGCAGCGGATATACCACCGCCGGGGGCGTGGGCGTCGAGCGCGAGGCGCGCGAGGTCGGCGAAGAGTCACTCGAAGAGATCGTGACCGCGCTCGGCGAGCGGCGCGGTGGCGCCTTCTCGTCCGGCATGGACTATCCGGGCCGCTACAGCCGATGGGCGTTCGGCTACGTAGACCCCTGCCTGGAGCTGGTCGCCAGGGGGCGGGTCATCTCGGCGACCGCGCTCAACGAGCGGGGCCGGGTCGTGCTGCCCGCCGTGGCCTCGTGCCTGCTGGCCGCGGGCAAGCCGGTCACCGAGCCCACGCCCGACCGCGTCGAGGTCTACGTCGCCGAGTCGGCGGACCTGCTGCCGGAGGAGCTGCGCAGCCGCCGGCCCACCGTGTTCACCGCGATCCGCGAGGTCATCGCCGCCTTCGCCGGCGACGACCCTCACCTCGGCCTCTACGGCTCCTTCGGCTACGACCTGGCCTTCCAGTTCGAGCCCATCCGGCAGGAGCTGGCCCGTCCCGACGACCAGCGCGACCTGGTGCTCCACCTTCCCGACCGGATCGTGGTGATCGACCGCCAGCGCGAGTCCAGCATCGAGTACCGCTACGAGTTCACCGTCGATGGCGCCACCACTCGCGGCCTCGAGCGCACCGGCTCCTCCGTGCCGCAGGTCGTCCCGGGCGAGCTGCCGAAGGACCCCGTGCGCGGCGAATACGCCAAGGTCGTGGCCGCCGCCAAGGAGCGGTTCAAGCGCGGCGACCTGTTCGAGGTCGTGCCCGGCCAGGTCTTCCACGCCGCCTGCACCGACCCGTCGGCCTTCTACCGCGGCCTGCGCCAGAGCAACCCGGCGCCGTACGAGTTCATCATCAGCCTCGGCGACGGCGAGCACCTCGTGGGCGCCTCGCCGGAGATGTACGTCCGGGTCAACGGCGACCGCGTCGAGACCTGCCCGATCTCCGGCACCATCGCCCGCGGCAGCAACCCGGTCGAGGACGCCGAGGCCATCCGCACCCTCCTGAGCAGCGTCAAGGAGGAGTCGGAGCTGACCATGTGCACCGACGTCGACCGCAACGACAAGTCGCGCATCTGCGTCCCCGGCACGGTCAAGGTCATCGGCCGCCGCCAGATCGAGCTCTACTCCCGCCTGATCCACACCGTCGACCACATCGAGGGCCGCCTGCGTCCCGAGTTCGACGCCCTCGACGCCTTCCTCACCCACATGTGGGCCGTCACCGTCACCGGCGCGCCCAAGACGTGGGCCATGCAGTTCATCGAGGACCACGAGGCCACCACCCGCCGCTGGTACGGCGGCGCGATCGGCTTCATCGGCTTCGACGGCTCCATGAACACCGGCCTGACCCTGCGTACCGCCCAGATCAAGAACGGCGTGGCCACCGTCCGGGCCGGGGCGACCCTGCTGTTCGACTCCGACCCCGAGGCCGAGGAGCGCGAGACCGAGCTGAAGGCCAGCGCCCTGCTCGGCGCCCTGGCCGCGGTCAACCAGCCCGACGCCGTCCCGCCCGTCGTGGTCAGGGAGCAGCCGGGCGCGGGCATGAAGGTGCTGCTCGTCGACCACGAGGACTCCTTCGTCAACACGCTGGCCGACTACTTCCGCCAGGAGGGGGCCGACGTGGTGACGCTGCGCCACGGCTTCCCGGCCCAGATGATCGACGAGATCGCCCCCGACCTCGTCGTGCTCTCGCCCGGCCCCGGCTGGCCGTCCGACTTCGGCATGGCGGCGCTCATCGACGAGATCTACGCCCGCGACCTGCCGGTCTTCGGCGTGTGCCTGGGTCTGCAGGCCATGGTCGAGCACGCCGGCGGCTCGCTGGAGCTGCTCGACTACCCCGAGCACGGCAAGCGCGGCCAGGTCGCCCGGCTCGGCGGCGGCGCGCTGCTGGACGGGCTGCCCGAGGAGTTCACCGCGGCCCGCTACCACTCGCTGCACGCCAAGCGGCCCGGCGTGGTCGGCTTCACCCCGACCGCGCTCACGCCCGACGGCAACGTCATGGCCATCGAGGACGTCGAACGGCGGCGCTTCGCCGTGCAGTTCCACCCCGAGTCGATCCTCACCCAGGAGGGCGGCGCGGGCGCGAAGGTCATCGCCAACGTGCTTCGCCTGACCCGCCGCTGAGTCCGCCGCCGCTGAGGGGCCGGGTTCGTCTGGGAACGGGCAGGGTGTTCCTGTCGTAGGTTAAAACGTCCGCGGGCGCGTGCGGGGCTCCCCTAGAGTCTCCGCATGCTCCCCGTAGCCCTGCCCGACACGGTGCGTGACGCGCTGCTCGCCCCGCTCGTCGATCACCACTGTCACGGGGTGCGCCGGGACGACCTGACCCGGTCCCAGTTCGAGCCGCTGATCAACGCCGGCGGCGTCCCGGCCCCGCCCGGCACCACCCACTTCGACTCGCCGTTCGGCATGGGCCTGCGCCGCTGGTGCGCGCCGCTGCTCGACCTCGAGCCGCACGCGCCCCCGGCCGTCTACCTCGCCCGGCGGGCCGAGCTGGGCGCGGGCGAGGTCAACCGGCGCCTGCTGGCCGGGGCGGGGGTGGTGGCGTTCCTGGTGGACACCGGCGACGAGGACATCGACCTGCTGTCGGCGGCCGAGATGGGCCGCCACGGCGGCGCCGCCGCCGACGAGATCGTCCGGATCGAGCAGATCGAGCAGGACGTCGCCGCGACGGCGCACATCGCCGTCGACTACCTCGACGGCCTGGCCGAGGAGCTGTCGGCCAGGGCCGCCAGGGCGGTCGGGCTGAAGACGGTCATCGGCGGGCGCTGCGGGCTCGACTTCGACCCGGCCAGGCCGAGCACCGGCTCGGTGATCGCCGGGGCCAACCGCCGCCTGTCCGATCCCAAGCCGCCGCTGACCGACCCCGTGCTGCTGCGCCACCTGCTGTGGAGCGCGATCGACGTGGCCCGCGAGCGGGGGCTGCCGGTGCAGTTCCAGGCCGGGTTCGGCGGCCGCGGCCCCGGCCTGCACCGTACGGACCCGGCCCGGCTCAGCGAGCTCATGGACGCGCTGCAACCCCTCGGCGTGCCGGTCATCCTGCTCCACTGCTACCCCTACCACCGCGCCGCCGCCTACCTGGCCGGCGTCTACCCCCACGTCTACGTCGACGTCGGCCTCGCCCTCCCGCACACGGCCGCCGCCTCGGCCCGCGTCATGGACGAGCTGCTGGAGCTGGCGCCGTTCCACAAGCAGTTGTTCAGCTCCGACTGCCACGGCGTGGCCGAGACCGGCTACCTCGGCGCCCTGTACTACCGGCAGGCGCTGGGCGCGGCGCTGCTGGCCAGGCTGGAGGCGGGGGAGTGGAGCGCCGCCGACGCGGCCCGGGTCGCCCACATGATCGGCTCGGGCAACGCCCGCCGCGTGTACCGCCTGTGACATCTCCTCCGCGAGGAGGAGGTGTGATCCAGGTCTCGTCGAGGATAATCGCGGCACCATGAGTGCTATCGAGATCCGAGACCTCTCCAAGTCCTTCGGTCCGGTACGCGCGGTGGACGGGGTGTCCTTCACAGTCGATTCCGGCACGATCACGGGCTGTCTCGGCCCGAACGGGGCGGGCAAGACGACAACCCTGCGCAGCCTGTTAGGGCTGGTCACCGCCGACTCCGGCAGCGCGCTGGTCAACGGCCGGCGCTACGTCGAGCTCACCCACCCGCTCAGCGAGGTGGGCGCCGTGCTCGAAGCCACCAACTTCCACCCGGGCCGTACGGCCTACAACCACCTGCGCGTGTTGTGCACGGCCGCCGGCCTGCCCCGCCGCCGCGCCGACGAGGCGCTGGAGCACGTCGGCCTGAGCGACGTGGCCGGCAAGCGCGTACAGGGCTTCTCGCTCGGCATGCGGCAGCGGCTCGCGCTGGCCACGGCGCTGATCGGCGAGCCCAGGGTGTACATTCTCGACGAGCCCGCCAACGGCCTCGACCCGGCCGGCATCCAGTGGCTGCGCGGGTTCATGCGCCACCTCGCCCACGACAAGGGGGCCGCGGTGCTGGTCTCCAGCCACGTGCTGGCCGAGGTCGAGCAGATCGTCGACAACGTCGTGATCATCGCCAAGGGCCGCCTGGTACGCCAGGGCAGCCTCGCCGACCTGGTCGCCAACGGGGAGACCCCGGTCATCAGGGTCCGTACGGCCAAGCCCGACGCGCTGCGGCCCGCGCTCGAGCGGCACGGCGGCGTCGTGGAGGCCGACGGCGAGGTGCTGCGGGTGCGCGGCCTCGACGTCGACCGCATCGGCGGCATCGCGCTGGACGAGCGGGTCGTGCTGACCGAGATCACCCAGGAGCGCGGTGACCTGCAGCGTGTCTTCCTGGAGCTGACGGGGGAGGGACAGGCATGATCGCGATCGTCCGGGCCGAGCTGCTCAAGGTGACCACCACCAGGCTCTGGTGGATCATGCTGATCGTCATGCTGGCCTACACCGCGCTCCCGATCGGCTTCACCATCGCCTTCGCCGGGCAGCAGGGTTTCCCGGACCGTGGCACCCCGCCGTTCCAGGAGACCATGTGGGGCCTGGGCCAGGGCGGCGTGCTGTTCGCGGCCGTGCTCGGCGTCGTCATGATGACGGCGGAGTACCGCTACCAGACGATCACGACGACCTTCCTCGTCACCCCGCGCCGGGTGCGGGTGGTGGCCGCCAAGCTCCTCGCCACGCTGGTGGTGGGCGCGCTGCTCGGGCTGGCGGTGCTGGCGCTGACCGCGCTGGCCGTGGTCGGCAGCGTCGTGGTGGCGGGCACCGATCTGATCTTCACGGGCACGATCGTGCGGATCGTCGCCGGGGTGCTGGTGGCCCTGGCCCTCTACACGCTGTTCGGGCTGGGGCTCGGGGCACTGGTCAGGAACCAGGTCGCGGCGGTCATCGCGGTCGTGGTCTGGGTCTACGTCGTCGACTCCGTCGTCAACGCGATCCCGGTGCTGCACCCGGTGGCCAGGTGGACGCCGGCCGGCGCGGCCTCGGCGCTGACCAACACGGGCAACACGCTGGGGCTGGACACGACGTACCTGCTGCCGGCGTGGGCGGGCGGGCTGGTGCTGCTCGGGTACGCGCTGGTGTTCTCGGCGGTGGCGTCGTTCACCACTCTGCGGCGTGACATCACCTGACGGAAGCCATTCATTCCCGAAATTTCATTGGTAATCGGGAATTTCAATTTCCGGTTATTAAATTGTGATTTGTCTGATTGTCAAAAATGCTGTGATGATCGTGGACGCCAGAACCCCTACGCCACACCTGGAGGTGTCGTGTCCTGGCGTCCCTTCGTTCTCACGGCCACAGCCTTATCCCTCGCGCTGGCCGTTCCCGGAGTCGCGGCGGCCGACGATCCGCCGCAACCGCAGGTGGAGTCACGGGCCGGCACCCTGGCCCCCGCCGAGGTGAGCGGGCTGGCCGAGCCCGCCGCCGCCGGTGACCCCGTCGCCGCGGCCAAGACCCACCTGGCCGACCCGCGCTACCACCTCGACCCGGCCGACCTGGTGCCGCTGACCACGGTCGTCAACGGCCAGGACGAGACCGTCAGGTTCGCCCAGCGGTACCGGAATTTGCCCGTCTTCGGCGCCCAGTACCTGGTGCGCTTCCGCAAGGACGGCACCGGCCGCGAGGTGACCGGGGCGGGCGGCCGCTTCCTCACCGAGCTCGACGTCGACCCCACGCCCACGGTCACCCCCGCGCTCGCGGCCCGGCTGGCCCGCTCCCGGCTGGTCCGGGACGAGCGGATCCGCGACACGATCAAGGCCACGCCCGGCGAACTGCTCGTGGTCCCGCGCGGCAAGGGCGTGCTGGCCTGGCACGTCACGCTCACCGGCGCCGACGCGGCCAAGAAGCGGCCCGTCCTGCTGGACGCGTACGTGGACGCCCACTCCGGGCAGCCGCTGTTCGCCGTGGACCGGCTGCGCTTCGCCGGCCCGGCGACCGGCAGCGGGAAGACCGCGCACGGCAAGGACGTCCCGCTCAACGCCTTCCAGCGGGCCGACAACGCGTACGAACTGCGCGACCGCGCCCGCCCGATGTGGAACGGCACCACCGGCGAGATCCTCACCTACGACGCCGCCGGCGCCGACGTGCAGGACTTCCTCAACCCGGGCATCCCCGCGGGCACCGAGCTCGCCGAGTCGCCCACACCCGCCTTCGGCGCCGAGCACACCGAGAGCGGCGCCGTGGACGGCCACTGGGGCGCGGGCAAGGTCTACGAGTACTACAAGGCGCTCGGCCGCGACGGGCTCGACGGCAAGGGCGGGACGATGTACTCCGTCGTCAACGTCACCTACTACGGCGGCCCGTTCGAGAACGCCTTCTGGGACGGCACCAAGATGGTCTACGGCGGCGGCGGCGCCGACCTGCACTCCTTCGCCGCCGGCCTCGACGTGGTCGGCCACGAGATGACCCACGGCGTCATCACCCACAGCGCCGACCTGGTCTATCTCGGCCAGTCCGGCGCGATGAACGAGGGCCTGGCCGACTACTTCGGCAACGCCATCCAGACCGGCGCGCTCGGCATCCCGACCAGCGACCCGGACGCCAGCCTGCTGGGCGAGGACCTGTGCAAGAACCTCCCGCCCGCCCAGTGCGCCATCCGCGACCTCGACGACGACCGGAACGCCGCCAAGGACTACCTCGGCGTCACCACCGCCCTCGACAGCGGCGGCGTGCACCTCAACTCCACGATCTTCTCCGGCGCCCTGTGGGACGCCAGGGAGAAGCTCGGCACCGGCTTCGACAAGGTCGTCTACAAGGCGCTGACCGAGTACATGACCCCGCTCGACGACTTCGGCGACGGCCGCCGCGCCGTGGAGTCGGCCGCCCGCGCCGCCGGGCTGAGCACCCGTGACCGGATCGCGGTCGCGCAGGCGTTCGACCGGCACGGCATCAGGCCCGGCTGGGAGCGGCTGATCCGTATCGACAGCCGCGTCGTCCTCGACGGCCTCACCGACGCCATCGACCCGCCCGCCCTGGCCGGCGACCGGTACGCCGTCACCAACAACACCCCCGACACCAACGGCTCCACCGTCATCCAGACCGGACGCCTGAGCGGCGGCCGGGCCACCACCCTGTCCGACGACGGCCGCTGGGACTGGACGCCCGCCACCGACGGCAGACGCGCCGTCTGGGTCTCCCTCGACCCCGCCGCGGGCGTCTTCCAGATCCGCTCCCGCCCGCTCGACGCATCGGCGCCCTCCACCGTCGTGCACGAGAGCACCGGTTACGTCTACGCCGCGGCCGTCTCCGGCGACACCGTCGCCTGGTCCGGCGAGGACCCGGCGACCGGCGAGGTCGAGATGTGGCTCAAGCGCGGGAACGCCGCCCCGGTCATCCTCACCGAGGGCAAGGGCGTGGCCGGCTACATGCCCTCGATCAGCGGGGGCCGGCTCGTCTACATCCGGGTGACCTTCGCCTCGGGCAGCAGCCACAGCACGCCCGTCGTGCGCGACCTGGCGACCGGCACGGAGGTCGTGGTGCCCGAGGTGCCGCCGACCGGCGTGCTCCCGTCGCTCTCGATCTACCCGGCGGTGACCGCCAAGCACGTCGTCTGGCTCTACGACGCCAACCGCGACGGCCGGATGGGCGTCATGCGGGTCGCCCTCGACGGCACCGGCCAGACGCCGGTCGTCGCCGACGGGCCGCAGGCGCCGCACCCCACCTGGCTCGACGCGAGCGAGTCACGGGTGACCGTCGGCGTGCAGCCGGAGGGCACCACGCTGGAGAACGTGAACCTGCCGAAGATCTACCAGGTGCCGGTCACCGGCGGAGCCCTGGAACGCTACTCCTGCAACAGGGGAGAGCAGTCGCTGTTCGCCGCCGGAACCGGGGGCCGCGTCCTGTGGCTCGACGGGACCGCCGGTGACACCGACCTCGTCACCCGCGACAGGCCCGCACACCGCTGCTGACCTGGTGTCGGCGCCCGCCGGGCCCTCGGAGGGGGACGGCGGGCGCCGAGTCGCGCGCAGCCCCGGGAGCTGGTTTGCTTGAGCCCGTCACAAATCAGAACCCGAGCGGGGGCTCCCATATGCGCAGTGTCGAACCCGAGGTCTTCATCGTCGCCCGTCCCGAGCTTGACTACGACGAGCTCGCCCGTTATCTCGGCGAGGTCGGCGGCGAGAGCTGGCTGGAGCGGCTCGACCGCGGTGACCTCGACGCCCAGAACCTCGCCGAGTTCGCCGGCCGGCTCTGCTACCGCTCCTTCGAACCCGGCCTCAACCCCAACGTGGTGCGCATCAGGGAGAACCAGGACGACTACCTGCGTAACATCCTGGCCAGCGCCCACGGCTCGGTCCTGGAGCACGTCAGCTTCAGCTTCGTGCTCCACAACGTCAGCCGCGTCCTGACCCACGAGCTGGTGCGCCATCGGCCCGGCGTGGCCATCTCCCAGGAGTCGCTACGTTTCGTCCGGCTCGACGAGCTGCCGTTCTGGTTCCCCGACTGGGCCCGGCAGGACGACGAGCTGATGGAGCGGGCCACGGCCGTGCTGGAGCAGCTGGAGCAGTTCCAGCTCTGGATGGCCGGGCACTTCGGGCTCGACGAGGAGGGCGTGCCGTTCTCGGAGAAGAAGCACCGCACCTCGTTCATGCGCAGGTTCGCCCCCGAGGGGCTGGCCACCGGGCTGGTCTGGACGGCCAACGTACGCACGCTGCGGCACACGATCGAGGCCCGCACCGCGGTCGGCGCGGAGGAGGAGATCCGCCTGCTGTTCCAGCGCATCGGCGAGCTGATGCGCAAGGAGGCGCCCGCCCTGTTCGGCGACTACGTCGTCGAGGACGGGGCCTGGGTCCCGGGCTGGCGCAAGGTCTGAGGCGTCAGGCGAGCGCGGGCAACACGTAGACCTCGGCGCCCGGCGGCAGGGCGTAGTCCAGGCCGCCGAGGCCGCGGGCGTTCTCCCCGCACACGATCATGCTGATGTGCCGGCGGATGCGCCCGTAGTCGTCGCGCAGGCGCTCCTCCAGCATCGGGTGGGTGCGCCGCAGCATGTCGAGCGCCGAGCCGAGGGTGGGCGGGGAGTCGCGGTCGGCGCCGATCGCGAACACCTTCACCTCGGTGCGCCCGCTCACCCACCGGCGCAGCGAGGCGGGCAGCACGAACACGACCATCGTCACGGGCTTGGTCATCGACCTGGCCATCGGTTAGAGCACCGCCGCGCGCACGCTCAGCACGTCGGGCAGATGGCGGCCGACCAGCGACCAGCTCTCGCCGTCGTCGCGCGAGCAGTGGACCTCGCCGTCGCGGGTGCCGAAGAACAACCCGGCCGGGGAGGCGGTCATCGCGTCGCGCAGCACGGTGGCGTGGACCGGGCCCTCGGGCAGGCCCTCGCCCAGCTCCTCCCAGGTCGCGCCGGCGTCCTGGCTGCGGCAGACCCGGTAGCGGTGGCCGACCGGGGTGCGGTCGACGTCGGCCGTCAGCGGCAGGACGAAGATCGTGTCGGGGCGGGACGGGTGGACCACGATCGGGAAGCCGAAGTCGGAGGGCAGGGCGGAGCCGATGTCGTGCCAGCTCCCGCCGAAGTCGTCGCTGCGGTAGACGCCGAAGTGGTGCTGGAGGTAGAGCCGCTCGGGCTTGGCGGGGTCGATGCAGACCTTGTGCACACACTGCCCGAACTCGGGATACTGCTGCCCCTCCGGCAGGAACGGCGCCCGGATGCCCTGGTTGGCCGCCTCCCACGACATGCCGCCGTCGCGGGTGCGGTAGAAGCCGGCGGCCGAGACCGCGATGCCCATGACCTCGGGGTCGGTGGGATGGGGGACGATCGTGTGCAGGCACAGCCCGCCGCCGCCCGGGTGCCAGCTGGGCCGGTGGGGGTGCTCCCACAGGCCCTCGACCAGCCGGTAGGTGACGCCGTGGTCCTCCGAGCGGAACAACGCGGCCGGCTCCACGCCGGCCCACACGACGCCCGGCTCCGACGGTGAGGGCGTGAGCTGCCACACCCGGGTCAGTGTCGTCTCGGTCTTGTCGGGGAACGCGATGGGCGGTTGAGGCGCCTCGCCCCAGGTTGCCCCGAGGTCATCGGAATACATCACTGACGGACCGAAATGGCCGTACTCGATGCCGGCCAGCAGGCGAGGTGTGGCGCCGCGGGTGTCGATGGCCACCGAGGGCACCGCGACCGTGGAGAACTGGATCGGCTGGATCTCGAAGGGGCCGCCGTCCGCCGAGCGGGCGAGGAACAGGCCCTTGCGGGTGCCGATCGCGAGCACTGCGTCACTCATAGCTTCGCTCCCATGTTCGCTTGCCGCCATCGTGCCACGCGGGCGGCGGCGGTGCCGAGCACTGGGAGATTTGCCGCAGCGCGTCCGGCCCGTCCTGGGGCGGGCGGCCGAAACGGGTGCGCATTACCAGGGAGGTAATCGTCATGCTTCCCTGCTCCCGGTAAGTTCTCCGACATGGGAGCACTAGCCGTACAAGATGAGACTTTTGGGGATTTGTTGCGGTCGTGGCGGCAGCGACGCCGCGTGAGCCAGCTCGACCTGGCGATCGAGGCGGACGTCTCCGCGCGGCACGTCAGCTTCCTGGAGACCGGACGCGCCCGGCCGAGCCGCGAGATGGTGATGAAACTGGCCGAGGAGCTGGACGTGCCGCTGCGCCACCGCAACAGGCTGCTGGCCGCGGCCGGGTTCGCGCCGGTCTTCCCCGAGCGCGAGGTCCGCGCCCCGGAGATGGCCGTCGTACGCCAGGCGCTGGAGAAGATCCTGGCCGGGCACGAGCCGTACCCGGCGCTGGTCGTGGACGCGGCCTGGAACCTGGTGGCGGCCAACTCGGCGGCGGCGATGTTCATGGACGGCGTGCCCGCCGAGCTGCTGGCCGAGCCGATCAACGTGATGCGGCTGTCGCTGCACCCCGACGCCATGGGCGGCCGGCTGCTGAACCTGGCCGAGGTGCGCGCCTATCTCCTGCACCAGCTCCGCAGGCAGGCCGAGGCGTCGGCCGACGGCCGCGTGGCCGAGCTGCACGACGAGCTGGCCGCCTACACCTACCCGGGCGTGGAGCTCAACGTCGCCCACGTGCCCGGCCCCGGCGACATCCTGCTGCCGCTGCGCATCGACGCCGGCGACCGGGTCTTGTCGATGTTCACCACCATCGCCACGTTCGGCACGCCCATGGACGTGACCGTCTCGGAGCTGGCCATCGAGACGTTCTGGCCGGCCGACGAGGAGACCGCCGCCGCCTTCGGCCGGCTCGCCCCGGCGGCCTCCTAGCGGCTCAGTGTCCCCCCCGGACGACGTCGCGGTGGATGCGCGGCGGCGGCACGCCGTCGTCCCGCAGCCGGAGTACGGTCTCCTCCACCATGCCGGCCGGGCCGCACACGTACACGTCGTGCTCGGACCAGGAGCGGAAGCGCCGGGTCACCTCCGGCAGGTGCCCGCGCATCCCGTCGTAGGAGGGGTCGCCGGAGACCACCGGCAGGACCTGGAGCCAGGGGAAGGACTCCTGCATCCGCAGCAGGTCGGGCAGGTCGTACAGCTCGGCCGCGCCGCGCTCGCCGTGCAGCAGGTGGATCCTGGGCCGGCGGCCCGAGGCGATGACGTGCTCGACGATCGCCTTCAGCGGGGCCAGCCCCGTGCCGCCGGCCACGCACAGCACGTCGCGGGTGCTGTGCTCGCACGGCGTCATCGTGCCCATCGGCGGCCCGAGCATGAGCGTGTCGCCGATCCTGGTGTGCCTGGTCAGCGCCGTGGACACCCAGCCGCCCGGCACCGAGCGCACGTGCAGCCTGATCGTGTTGTCCGGGCGCGGCGCGTTGGCGATCGAGAACGTGCGCCACACCCGCGGCCAGCGCGCGGTCTGCACGGTGACGTACTGGCCCGCCGCGTACGGCAGCCGCTGCTCCGGCCGCAGCGTGACCACCGCGATGTCGGGACGGCGCAGCTCGTGGTCGACGACCTCGGCCAGCCACCACGCCGGCGAGACCCCCGCGTCGGACTCGGCCGACCCGATCATCAGATCGGCCGCCGCCGTGTACGCCGCCACCCACGCGGCCTCGATCTCGTCGTTCCAGATCTCGGCGGCGAAGCGCCGGATCGTGGCCAGCAGGGCGTTGCCGACCGCGGTGTAGTGCTCGGCGAGCACGCCGTACTTGCGATGGTCCCTGCCGAGCTGCCCGAGATGGGCGGCCAGGCCGTCCGGGCTGTCCAGGCTCCACACGACCCGGGTCAGCGCGCGGAACAGCCGGTCGCGCTGGACGTCCATGGCGGGCGGAAACATCCCTCGCAGGTGCGGGCTCTCGGCGAACAGCCGCCCGTAGAAGTACGCGGTCGCCTTGTCGGCCACGGGCTCGACGAGCGAGAAGCTCTCCTTAACCAGGCGCGGATTCAACGACATGCACTCAACCCCACCCCATTGGGCCGGAAAGTCGATTCCGGCCGCGTCGTCCACCTCCTGACGGCTCCGGGTCGCGAACGCGCGGTGTGCCCCGGCACATCCCGCCCGCTCGAAAATGAGTCTTACACCACCTCTGACACGGCACAACCGATTCACCCGAATTGTGGGATGAAGTTGTTGAAAGCCGAATGCGAATACAATTAATGTTTGTTTTCCCCTTTTCTGGCTTTTCCCGCCGCCCGGCGGGGGCGTAGCATCCGGCCATGGCAGTCCTCCATCCCAGGCGGGTGGCCTGGGAAGGCGCCCACACGTTCGTCTCGGCCGCGACCACGGACGCCTACTGGTGGCTCAGCGACGCGGTCGGCCACTACCTCGGGCTCATGTACCAGCTCCAGCTCTGCCAGACCCGGCTGCGCCTCCAGGCCGAGGCCGACGCCTTCTACGCCGAGGCCGGCGCCTGGCGGGCCCGCCTGGACGAACTGGTCGACACCGGCCCCGGCGCCGCCTCCGTCCTCACCCAGCTGACCGCCGAGACGTCCGCGCGCCTGCCCTGAGGCGTCCCCCGCCGGTGGGAGGACACCGGTGGGAGGACATCTGTGGGAGGGGTGACATAAGGGAAACGGTGTGCGCCATGATGGGCACTGCGGCCGTCGCCGGTGACCGGCTGGTGGCGGCACGCGCTCCGCCGTGCCCCCTGGAGTCCGCATGTCCCGACCGCTGATCGGCATCACCGCCTACCTCGAAGCCGCCCGCTGGGGCGACTGGGTACGCGAGGCCGTGGTGTCACCGCCCTCCTACGCCAAGGCGATCGAGCGGGCCGCGGGCGTGCCGGTGGTGCTGCCGCCGCTGGGCCCGCACGGCATCGGCGACTACGTCGGCGGCCTGTCCGGCGTCGTACTGGCCGGGGGCGTCGACCTGGCCGCCGGCACCTACGGCGGCGAGCAGGACGAACGCGCGGCCGAGCCGCAGGCTCACCGCGACCGGTTCGAGCTGGCCCTGGCCAGGGCCGCGATCGCGGCCGACCTGCCGATCCTGGCGATCGCGCGCGGCATGCACGTGCTCAACGTCGCCCAGGGCGGCACCCTGATCCCGTGGCTGCCCGAGGTGCTCGGCCACGAACGCCACGGCGAGCCCGGCGCGGCCCACACCATCCAGGTGAGCGCGTCGAGCAGGCTCGGCAAGGCCGTGGGCGACCAGGTCGAGGCGGTCGCCCCGCACCACCAGTCCGTACGCCGCCTGGGCAGCGGCCTGCTCGCGGTGGCCTGGGCCGACGACCAGATCGTCGAGGCCGTCGAGCTCCAGGGCCACCGGTTCGGCGTCGGCGTCCAGTGGCATCCCGAACGCGCCACCGACAATCGGCTCTTCCATGCGTTCGTCGAGGCGGCCCGCTAGGCTGCGATCATGCCGCTGCACCCCCAGGCGCGGGACTACGTCGCCCTCTACCCGTCGGATCTCAACACCGACCTGGCCACGCTCGACCTGGCCACGATCCAGGAGATGCGCGCGCAGGACGGCTTCGCGGCCCACAGAGGCCCGCTCCCCAAGCTCCCGTTCGTCCGCGACGAGCTCGCCGGCGAGGTGCCGATCCGGATCTACCGCGCCGACCCCGGCGACGGCCTGCTGCCCGTCGTCGTCTACTTCCACGGCGGCGGCTGGGTCTTCGGCAGCGTCAAGCGCAACGACGCCGTCGGCCGCGACCTGGCCGTGCGCACCGGCGCCGTGGTGGTCTCGGCCGACTACCGGCTGGCCCCCGAGCACCCCTTCCCGGCCGCCGCCGACGACGCCTGGACCGTCGTGCGCGACGTCTTCGCCAGGCCCGCCTTCTACCAGAGCAACGGCAGCGTGGCCGTGGTCGGCGACAGCGCGGGCGGCAACCTCGCCGCCGTCGCCGCCTGGCGGGCCGCCGGGTCCGGCATCCGGCTGGCCCACCAGGCGCTGGTCTACCCGGTGCTCGACGTGGCCATGGACACCCCGAGCTACCGCGCCTACGCCAAGGGCTACGGGCTCGACGCCGCCGAGATGGCCTGGTTCGCCGCCCGCTACGCGCCCGGCGCCGACCCGGCCGACCCGCTGCTGAGCCCGCTGCGGCTGCCCGACCTGACCGGCCTGCCGCCCGCCACCGTCCTCACCGCCGAGTACGACGTGCTCAGGGACGAGGGCGAGCACTACGCCCGCCGCCTGGCCGACGCCGGCGTGCCGGTGGAGGCCCGCCGCTTCGACGGCGCCGTCCACGGATTCTTCGGCCTGCCCGGCCTGTTCGACCAGGCGGCCGAGGCAAGGCAGTACATCGCCGAGCGCCTGCGGGAGCATCTGTGACCTTCGACAAGCTCAAGCTCGACACCCCGGCCGAGGGCGTGCTGCGCGTCACGATCAGCGAGCCGGGCCGGCTCAACGCCGTCGACATGACCGGCCACCGCGAGCTGAGCGAGGTCTGGCGCGAGGCCGACCGCGACGACTCCGTCAGGGCGATCGTCGTCAGGGGCGAGGGCACGGCGTTCTCGGCCGGCGGCGACCTGTCCATGATCGAGGAGATGACCCGCGACCACGCCACCCGGATGCGGGTGTTCGCCGAGGCCCGCGACATCGTCTACAACGTGCTCAACTGCTCCAAGCCGATCGTCTCGGCCGTCCAGGGGCCGTCGGTGGGCGCCGGGCTCGCCGTGGCGCTACTGGCCGACATCTCGGTCGCCGGCCGTACGGCCCGGATCATCGACGGCCACACCCGGCTCGGCGTCGCCGCCGGCGACCACGCCGCGATCATCTGGCCGCTGTTGTGCGGCATGGCCAAGGCCAAGTACCACCTGCTGCTGTGCGAGCCCGTCACCGGCGAGCAGGCCGAGCGCATGGGCCTGGTCAGCCTGTGCGTCGAGGACGACCAGGTGCACGACAAGGCCATGGAGATCGCGGTCCGCCTCGCCCAGGGCTCCCAGGAGGCGATCAGGCTGACCAAGTACTCGCTCAACAACTGGCTGCGCCTGGCCGGCCCGGCCTTCGACGCCTCGCTGGCCATGGAGTTCCTCGGCTTCACCGGCCCCGACGTGGTCGAGGGCGTGCGCGCGGTGCGCGAGAAGCGGCCCCCCGCGTTCGGCTGAGCCGGGCGGGTGTGCCGGGCGGGTGTGCCGGCCCCGGCCTCGGGTAGGCGCAGGGTCATGACCGACGACGATGTGGTCGACCTGCTGGTGCGCCAGCACGAGAGGATCAGGAGCCTGTTCACGGAGGTCGAGAACGCCGCCCCCGAGGACAAAGCAGCGGCTTTCCAGAGGCTGGTGCGCCTGCTGGCCGTCCACGAGACAGCGGAGGAGGAGATCGTCCACCCGTACGCGCGCCGCAAGGCCGGCCACGGCGACGACCTGGTGGACGAGAGACTGGCCGAGGAGAACGCGGCCAAGGACATGCTCACCCAGATGGAGCGGGCAGGCGTCGACGACCCGCAGTTCGCGGCCAACCTGCTCACCCTGCGCAAGGCCGTCGTCGAGCACGCCGAGGCCGAGGAACGCGAGGAGTTCCCCACGCTGAGGCGGGCCGCCGGCGAGAGGGAACGGCACGCGATGGCGCTCGGCGTCAAGGCCGCCGAGGCGATCGCGCCCACGCATCCGCACGCCGGCGTCGAGACCGCGCCGAAGAACCTGCTCGCCGGGCCGCCCATCGCGATCATGGACAGGGCCCGTGACGTGATCCGCAAGGCGATGGGCAGGGCCTGAGGGCTCAGAAGCTCCGGGGCAACCCGAGCACCTGCGTGGCGAGGTAGTTGAGCAGAAGCTCCTCGGTCACGGGCGCGACCCTCCCGATACGGGCGTCGGCCAGCAACCTGGCCACCGGGTACTCCAGCGAGTACGCCATGCCGCCGTGCGTCTGGAACGCGGCGTCGGCCGCCTCCCACGCGGCCTGGGAGGCGGTCAGCTTGGCGATGTTGGCCTCGGTGCCGCACGGCAGGCGCCGGTCGAAGGACCAGGCCGCCTTGTAGAGCATCAGCCGCGCCAGCTCGATCTTGGCCTTGACCTGCGCCAGCGGGAACGCGATGGCCTGGTTGGCGCCGATCGGGCGGCCGAACACCTCGCGTTCCTTGGCGTAGCCGACGGCCACCCGCAGCGCCACCTCGGCGCCGCCGAGCGCGGAGGCGGCCAGCAGCACCCGCTCGGGGTTGAGGATGTCCCACAACACGGCCGCGCCGCCGTCCACCTCGCCGACCACGTTCGCCGCGGGCACCCGCAGGTCGTCGACGAACACCATGTTGGACGGCGTCGTGTTCGCGCCCATCTTGGGGATCGGCCGGTAGGACAGCTGCCCGGCGGCGACCGCCTCGGGCACGTTCACCAGGAACACGGTCAGCCCGTGGGTGCGCGGCCTGGCCTCGGCCGCCGGGACGGTCCTGGTCACCAGCAACATCCAGGTGGCCCGCTGCACGCCGGTGATCCAGATCTTCTGCCCGTTGAGCACGTAGTCGCCGCCGTCGCGGCGGGCGGAGGTGGCGATCGCCAGGGAGTTGGAGCCGGCGTCCGGCTCGGTCAGGGCGAAGCACGTCTCGATCTCACCCGTGGCCAGCCGGGGCAGCAGCTCGGCCCGCTGCTCGGCGGTGCCGTGCCGGGCCACGGTGAGCGCGCCGAAACCGGGGGTGAGCACGTACGTGAAGGCCGAGCCGCCCGCCGCGCCCGAGGACGACAGCGCCTCGGTGGCCACCGCGAGCTCCAGCAGTCCCTGCCCGCCCCCGCCGTACTCCTCCGGCACGGCCAGCCCCAGCCAGCCGCCCTTGGCCAGGTCGGCCCAGACCTCCTCCGGCCACCGCTTGTCGCTCTCGCACCGCTGCCAGTAGTCGAGGTCGTAGCGGGCGCAGATCTCGGCGACGCCGCGCTGGACGGCCTGGGCGCTCTCGGGAAGGGTGAAATCCATCACACCATCGTAGAATCTCGTTCTGTTCAGGGTCGAGGTCTGCGGGCGTGGAACACGAAGGCCGGGGGAGTGTTGCGCCAGACCGTACGTCCGGGCACGACCTCCTCGAACCGCTCGGCCAGCAGCCCACGGAACCGCCGGGCCGAGCTGAGCGGGATGGCGTGGATGTAGGAGAAGGTGGTGAAGGCCGCGCCGGGGCTCATCACCGACGTCACCGCGTCCAGCAGCTCGTGCTGCAGCGTCGTCGGGAAGGCCGCCCACGGCAGGCCGCTCACCACGACGTCGGCGTGGCTCAGCCCGCGCTCGCCCGGCAGCTCGCCCAGGCGCGCCGCGTCGGCGTGCGCCACGTCCACACCGGGGAAACGCGCCGCGAGCAGTCCCGCGAGCCGCCCGTTCACCTCGACGGCCAGGTGGTGGCCGCGCCCGGCGAGCCGCTGCTGGATCTCCGCCGTGAACGGGCCCGTGCCCGGGCCGAGCTCCACCACGGTCGGCTCGCCGCGCTCCGGGACCGGCGCGCAGACGGTCGCTGCCAGCCGGCGCGAACTGGGGGCGACGGCGCCGATCACGGTGGGGGCGCGCAGGAACTGGCCGAGAAACAGCGTGGTGTCGTTGGACATGGCCCCGAACGTACCGGGGAGATTACCCGCCGCGGTCCGCCGTCTGGACGGATCCGCGGCCAGTAGGAGGAGGCGGGGTCCTCCCAGCGGAGGATCAGGTATCGGCGGCGGGTGGATAGCGTGAGCCCATGCGTTGGCGTGGTGTGCCGCTCGATGCCCTGCTCGCGATCTCGGGCGTGGGTCTTGACCTGTTGACGACGGCCCACGCGGGCGACACCGCGTACCTGCCGGCGGCGATGAACATCCCCATGGCCCTGCTGGTGGGCCTGCCCATGGGGCTCGTACGGCGATGGCCGCTGCCCGTCACCCTCTACCTGGCCGTCTTCCTCGTCATCAGCGACCAGCTAGGCTCCTACACCTCCAACACCGCGCAGATCCTCATCTGCGTCGCGCTCGGCGTGGTCGGCTTCCGCGTCGCCTGGAAGCCCGCCCTCCTCGGCGTGGGCGCCACCGTGATGGCCACCGCGGTCAACATCGCCGACCCCGGCATCGCGATGACCGGCAACACCTGGATGTACTCGGTGCTGCTGCCCACCTTCCCCACCGTGCTCGGCGCCTACCTGCGCGGCTCGGCCGACCGGCTGGAGGAGCGCGACGTCACGCCCGACGCGCTGCTGGCCGCCGGCGGCGTGGCGATCACCGTACTCAGCACCTGGACCACGTGGCACGGCGGCGCCCAGCCCGTGTGGGTGATCGGCCTGCTCGCCGTGGTCGGCGGGTTGTCGCTCGGCGTCGCCCGGCGCCTGCCCGGCCTGGTCTTCCTGCTGCAGGGCGTGCTGCTCATCTCCGCCGACACCTATCTGAACGACGCCGTCAACACCTGCGTGATCCTCACGCTCATCGCCATCGGCGTCTTCGCGATGCGCGTCGACTCCTGGGCCTGGACGGCCGCCGCGTACCTCACCGGGTGCCTGCTGACCGCGATCGCCGTCGTCGGCGACGGCACCGAGATCACCCCCTTCCGCGTCGGCGTGCTGATGACCCTGGTGGCCACGCCCATCGCGATCGGCCGCTACCTCGGCATGCGGCAGGCCGCGTCCGCCGCCGAACGCCTGCGCGCCGAGGAGTCGGCCCGGCTCGCGGTCGCCCAGGTGCGCGCCGACCAGCTCGCCGAGCGCGAGCGCATCGCCCGCGACGTGCACGACATCGTGGCCCACCACGTCGGCGCCATGGTGCTGCGCGCCAGCGCCGCCCGCTACACCGCGCCCGACGGGCCGGTCGCCGACGCGCTGTCCGACATCCGCGAGACCGGCCACCAGGTGCTGCAGGACCTGCGCGACCTGCTCGACCTGCTGCGCGACCCCGACCGCGGCCCCGACCTGCTGGCCAACCCCGCCGACGTGGTCCGCGAGTCCGCCGAACGCATGGCCGCCGCCGGCCTCGTCGTCGACCTCGACCTCGACCCGGCCAGCGACCGCGCCCCGCTCATCGCCCGCGCCTCCGCCGCGCGCATCGTCCAGGAAGGTCTCACCAACGTGCTCAAACACGCCGGACCCGGCACCCGGGTCCGCGTCATCGTGGCCCCCGCCCAGGAAGGGCTGGCCATCGAGATCCGCAACGGCCGCCCGCCCACCGTCATCGAACGCCTGCCCTCCTCCGGCCGCGGCCTGGCGGGCATGCGCGAGCGCGTACGCGCGCTGGGCGGCACCCTGAGCGCCGGTCCCGACGGAGAGGGCGGCTGGCTGCTGCTGGCCAGCCTGCCCGCCAGGATCGCCGCGTGATCCGGGTCCTGGTGGCCGACGACCAGGCGCTGGTACGCGCGGGCGTACGCATGTTGCTGCAGGCGGCGGGCGACATGGAGGTCGTGGGCGAGGCCGAGGACGGCGCCGAGGCCGTACGCCTGGCCGAACGCCACGTCCCCGACGTCATCCTCATGGACCTGCGCATGCCCCGGGTCGACGGCCTGGAGGCGATCAGGCGGGTGCTCGCGGCCCGCCCGGGGGCCCGCATCGTCGTGCTCACCACGTTCGCCGAGGACGCCGACGTCCACGCCGCCCTGCGCGCCGGCGCCGTCGGCTTCCTGGTCAAGGACGACGAGCCCGAACGCATGGTCGACGCCGTACGCCGGGCCGCGACGGGCGAGCAGCTGCTGGCCCCCTCGGTGCTGCGCCGGGTCGTCGAACGTTTCCTCGCCGCCGAGGAGCAGGCCGCCGCGCCGCCGCCGTCCGGGCTGACCGAACGCGAGCTGGAGGTCCTGGCCCTGGTCGGCACCGGCCTGTCCAACGCCGAGATCGCCGAGGAGCTGCACGTGGGCGTGACCACCGTGAAGACCCACATCGCCGCCGCCATGGACAAGCTCGGCCTGCGCAACCGCATCCAGGCCGCCGTGGTCGCCCACCGCGCCGGTCTCGTGGACGCCGCCTTCCGCCCGGTCCGTCCGCCACGTGGGGGAGTGGGTGGTCATCCCGCAGGCTGACGACCGTCCGCGGCCGCCCCCGACACGATATGGGTCCTTCGCTTCGCAGAAAGGATCCACATCATGGGGGAGACCCAGGTCATGCCGCGCCCCGGCACGGCACGACAGGTGCCGGGCGGGCTGCTCCACAGCCTGCGCATCGTCATCATCGCCCAGGCCGTCGCGCTGCTCGTGGCCGCCTCGTTCGCCGGCCAGGCGGTGGCGGCGGGCGGCGGGGCGCTGTCCGAGACGCACGTCATGGCGGGCATGGTCGTGCACCTGGTGGCGCTCGTGCAGATCGTGCTGGCCGTCCTGGTCTGGCGGCCCGGACGCGGCGCCGGCTGGCCGGTGTGGGCCAGCGTCGCGCTGTTCGTCGTCGGCGCGCTCCAGCACGTCACCTGGCTGTGGCTGGGCGCCCACCTGCCCAACGGGGTGCTGCTGTTCGGCCTCATCGGGGCGCTGCTGATCTGGTCGTGGTCGCCTTCGGCCGCCAGGCGCCGCTAAGGTCTGAGGTGTGTATGTGAAGATCTGCGGGTTGAGCGAGCCCGAGCACGTCGAGGCCGCCGTCGAGGCCGGCGCCGACGCCATCGGGTTCGTGCTGACCCGGAGCCCGCGCAGGGTGACGCCGGAGCGGGCGGCCGAGCCGTCGGCGGCGGTCCCGGCCCACGTGCTGACCGTGGGCGTCTTCCGGGGGGAGGACCCGCAGACGGTCAGGGAGGCGGCGCTGGCCTCCGGCGTACGCGCCGTCCAGCTCCACGGCCGGCACCCCCACGCCGACTTCACCGCGCTCAAGGACCTCGGCCGCCCGCTCGTACGTGCCGTCGACGCCTCGGCCGACCTGCGGTGCGGCGCCTACGACGAAGACCTGCTCATCGTCGACGCGCCCCGTCCCGGCTCTGGGGAGCCCTGGGACTGGGCGGCGGCGGCCGTCCGGCCCTCGGGCCGGTGGATGCTGGCCGGCGGGCTCGACCCGTCGAACGTGGCCGAGGCCGTCGAGGCCGCCGGCCCGTGGGGGGTCGACGTGTCCAGCGGCGTCGAGACCGCGCCCGGGGTCAAGGACTCCGCCCTGATCAGGGCCTTCCTGCGCGCGGCCCGCCATGGCTGACGAGCTGGGCCGGGCCATCGCCTTCCAGCACGCCTTCGCCCGCCGCAAGTCGCCGGCCGTGCTGCCCGTCCCGGGCGGTTTCGCGGTGCTCGACGAGCGTTACCCGATGTCCCACGACGACAACAGGCTGATCGTCGAGAGCGGCCGCCCAGGAGCGGCGCTGGCCGCGGCCGAGGAGACGCTCGCCGCGCTCGGCCACCGCCTGGTGTGCGTCGACGACGACCGGCTGGGCCAGGAGTTCCGGCCCGCGTTCGCCGCCGCCGGCTACGAGCACGACACCAACCTCGTCATGGCCTTCCACGGCGTCCGGCCGGCCGCGTCCGCGCCCGCCGAGCGGCTCGGCCTGGAGGAGCTGCTGCCCGTGCTGCGCGCCGAGTGGCGCGAGTCGCTGCCGCACGCCTCGGAGCAGGTGGTCGAAGGGCTCGCCGCGCGCGCCGCGACCCGTACGGCCGGCGCCGACCGGGTCGAGTTCCGCGCCGTACGCGCCCCCGGCGGCCAGGTCGCCGCCCGCGCCGACCTCTACGTGCACGACGGCGTCGCCCAGATCGAGAACGTCTACACCGGCGAGCGCCACCGGGGCCAGGGTCACGCCCGCGCCCTGATGACCGCGCTGCTCGCCGAGACGGCCGACGCCGAGCTGACCTTCCTGGTCGCCGACGCCGCCGACTGGCCGCGCGAGTTCTACGCCCGCCTCGGCTTCGTCCCCCTGGGCCGCACCCACGCCTTCCTGCGCACCTGACCCCTCACCCCACCCAGCGGGCCAGCGCCACCGCGGCGGGCCCCAGCAGGGCCAGCACGGCCCCCGACAGCGCGTGCACCACCGTGTACGCCAGCAGCGGCGTCCCGTTCCCCGACATCCGGCGCACCGCGCCCAGGATCGCGGTCAGGCCGTGCTGGCCGGTCACCGCGCCCAGCACCAGCGGCGGCGGCAACATCATCAGCTTGGCCGCCATCGCCAGCGAGATCACCACGGGCATGGCGGCCGCCGCGACGGCGCCCAGCGCCACCTGCCAGCCGTGCCGCCCCACCAGTTCCACGGCCGCCGGTCCCGCCGACAACCCGAGCGCCGCCACGAACACGCCCAGCGCCAGCTCGCCCACCACCCGCGCCGCACCCGCGTCGTACTGCCCGAAGCGGGCCCGGCCCGCCCGTACGCGCCCGAACACCAGCCCCGCCAGCAGGCAGCCCACCGACACCGTGAGCCCGCCCGCCAGCCCCGCCACCAGTCCCGCCACGAGCCCGGCGGACAGATAGACGACGTCGGCCCGCCTCCCCGCGTCCGCCCGCGCCCCGAGCCAGGCCGCGGCCCGGTCCACGTCCCGCTTGATGCCGGTCACCCGCACCACGTCCCCGGCGTGCAGCGGCGTCCCCGGCCGGACCGGCAACCGGCACCCCACCCGGGTCACCTCGCACACGTGCAGGTCCTGCACGCCCTGGCCGGACAACCCCGCGCGCAGGGCCCGCACGGTCGCCGGGGGCCGGCCCGCGAGCATCACGTCGGCCACCTCCAGGTCCAGGTCCAGCTCCCGCCCGCCGGGCACCTCGGGCCCGATGACGGCGCACGCGTTCACCACGTCCTGGCGTACGCCGACGACCACGGCCTCGTCGTCCCGTTCCAGCAGCGTGTCCGGGCCGAACGCGATCGGGCGGCCGTTCCTGCGCAGCCGTTCCACCGAGACGCGGGTGCCCATCGCGATCTCGGCCTGCGCGACCGTCCTGCCCTCACCGGTGGTGACCTGGTGGGCCCGGCCCAGCACCGCCGGGGGCGGCGTCTCCTCCTCGCCGTCCAGCCGCCGCCACAGCGCCGCGGCCGCCTCCGCCGGGTCGAACCGCAGCACCGCGGGCGCGGCCCTGCTCGTCAGCAGCGCGATCGTGACCAGGGCGAAGAGGTACGACAGGACGTACGCGGGCCCGAGCGCGCCCTGCGCCGACCCGATCCCGGCCGCCTGCAACGCGTCGGCCGACGTGCCCAGCGCCACCGGTCCCGCCGCCGCCCCCGCCACCAGGCCCGCCGTGGTCGCCGGGTCGAGGCCGAGCACGTCCGCGACGAGCGCCGCGACCGCCAGCGCCCGCACGACCTCGATGACCGTGAACCAGACGTAGCGCAGATTCGGTCCGGCGAAGGCCGCGAAGAAGGCGGGCCCGAGGGTGTAGCCGAAGGTGAAGGCGAACACCGCGAAGGCGATCACGCGTACCTGGGGGTGGACCGTGACGCCCCCGGCCAGCAAGCCGACGGCGAGCGCCGCGGCGAGGGTGCCCGCCACCCCGCCGACCGCGACCCCGCGGAACCTGATCCTGCCCAGGGCGAACCCGAGGGCCAGGCAGAGGAACAGCGCGACCTCCGGCGCGTCCCGCAGCACGTCGGACTCCCAGGGCCACATCCGATCCCCCCATGCCCAGGCCGGCACCGCAGGGGGATCGATCACCCAGCCCCTTCCCGGCCCGCGGGGCGGCGAAACTCCCGCTCACCGAGGCCGCGGCGGGCGCCCGTGGGGGCCCGTGGGGGTTCGTCAGCGGTGGGGGCGACTGTGCCGGAGTTCCACGCAGTAGGGTCTCTGCGTGAGCGAAACTTCCGCCGAGGACCGGATCTGGACGGTTCCCAACCTGCTGAGCTTCCTGCGCCTGCTGGGTGTGCCCGTGTTCCTCTGGCTGGTGCTCGGTCCCCGGGCGGACGGCTGGGCCATCGCCATCCTGATCGTGGCCGGGTTCACCGACTGGCTCGACGGCAAGATCGCTCGCGCGTTCAACCAGACCAGCAAGCTCGGCCGGGTCATCGATCCGGCGGCCGACAAGCTGTACGTGTTCGCCACCATCCTGGCGCTGCTCCTGCGGGAGGTCATCCCGTGGTGGCTGGTGGCCGTCATCGTGGCGCGGGAGATCTTCGTCGCCTGTTCTTTCCCCGTACTTCGCAAACACGGATATAAGGCACTTCAAGTGCATTTCCTGGGCAAGGCCGCCATGTTCAATCTCATGTACGCCTTCCCTCTCCTCTTCCTGGCCTCCCACACCGGGTGGTATGCCGATATAGCGCGAATTGTCGGGTGGGCCTTCGCGCTCTGGGGAACCGGCCTGTATTGGTGGGCGGGGATCCTCTACGTGGTGCAGGTCCGCCAACTGGTAACCGCGACCTCGAAGGAGTGATCGGTGAAGGCGGTCGTCATGGCGGGCGGGGAGGGGACTCGGCTGCGTCCGATGACCGCCAACCAGCCCAAGCCTCTGCTTCCCGTGGTCAACCGCCCGATCATGGAGCACGTGCTCCGCCTGCTCAAACGCCACGGCATCACCGACACGGTCGTCACCCTGCAGTTCCTCGCCGCCCTCGTGCGCAACTACTTCGGCGACGGCGACGAGCTGGGCATGAACCTCCAGTACGCCACCGAGGACCTTCCCCTCGGCACCGCCGGCAGCGTCAAGAACGCCGCCGCCCGCCTGCGCGACGACCGCTTCGTGGTCATCTCCGGCGACGCCCTCACCGATATCGACTTATCCGACATGATCCGGTTCCATCGCGAAAATTCGGCTCTTGTCACCATCGGTCTGAAACGCGTCCCCAACCCGCTCGAATTCGGGATCATCATCCTCGGCGAGGGCGGCCGCGTTCAGCGCTTCCTGGAGAAGCCCACCTGGGGCCAGGTCTTCTCCGACACCGTCAACACCGGCATCTACGTCATGGAGCCCGAGGTGCTCGACGCCGTGGCCGCCGGCGAACCGGTCGACTGGTCGTCAGACGTCTTCCCCGCCCTCCTGGAACGCGGCGCCCCCATCTACGGCTACGTCGCCGGCGGCTACTGGGAGGACGTCGGCACCCACGCCAGCTACCTCAAGGCCCACGCCGACGCGCTGTCGGGCCGGGTCGCGCTCGACATCGGCGGCTTCGAGCTCTCCCCGGGCGTGTGGGTGGCCGACTCGGCCACGGTCGACCCCGACGCCGTACTCAAGGGCCCGCTGCTGATCGGCGACTACGCCAAGGTGGAGGCGGGCGCCGAACTACGCGAGTACACCGTGCTCGGCAACAACGCGGTCGTGCGCGAGGGCGCCTTCCTGCACCGCGCGATCGTCCACGACAACGTCTACCTCGGCCCCGGCGCCCACCTGCGCGGCTGCGTGATCGGCAAGAGCACCGACGTCATGGCCGGCGCCCGCGTCGAGGAGGACGCCGTCATCGGCGACGAATGCGTCATCGAGGCCGAGGCGTACGTCTCCAGCGGCGTCAGGGTCTACCCGTTCAAGACCGTCGAGGCCGGCGCGGTCGTCAACACCAGCGTCATCTGGGAGTCGCGCGGCCAGCGCAACCTGTTCGGCCCCCGGGGCGTCAGCGGCCTGGTCAACGTCGAGATCACCGCAGAGCTGTGCGTCCGCCTGGCCGGCGCGTACGCCACCACCCTGCGCAAGGGCGCCTACGTGGTCACCTCCCGCGACTGCTCCCTGGCCGCCAGGGCGCTCAAGCGGGCCGTGATCGGCGCGCTGACCGCCGCCGCGATCAACGTCCTGGACCTGGAGGCCGCGCCGCTGCCCGTGGCCCGCTTCCACACCGCCCGCGAGTCGGCCGCCGGCGGCATCGCGCTGCGCACCACGCCCGGCGACCCGCAGAGCGTCGACATCGTCATCATGGACGACCGCGGCGCCGACCTGCCCCCGGCCGCCCAGCGCAAGCTGGAGCGGGTCTTCTCCCGCCAGGAGTACCGGCGGGCCTTCCCCGGCGAGATCGCCGAGCTGCACTACCCGGCCAGGGCCGTCGAGGGCTACACCCACGAGCTGATGCGCACCATCGGCGTGACCGGCGTCAAGGACATGAAGGTCGTGGTCGACTGCGCCGGCGGCACCTCCTCCCTGGTGATGCCCACGCTGCTCAGCCGCGCCGGCGTCGAGGTGCTGACCGTCAACGCCCGGCTGAACGACGTCTCGCCCACCGAGACGCGCGCCGAGCGCCGCCGCGACCTGCAACGCCTGTCGGAGCTGGTCAGCTCCTCGCGGGCGGCGTTCGGCGTACGCTTCGACCCGGTCGGCGAACGCATCGCGCTGGTGAACGAGACCGGCCGGCTCATCAGCGAGGAACGTGCCCTGCTCGTCGTGCTCGACCTGGTGGCGGCCGAGCGCAGGGCCGGCCGGGTGGCCCTGCCGGTCACCACCACCCGGGTCGCCGAGCAGGTCTGCCGCTTCCACGGCGTCCAGGTGGAGTGGACCTCCACCTCGCTCGACGCCCTCACCTCCGCCGTCGCCGGCCCCGACATGATCTTCGCGGCCGACGGGCGCGGCGGGTTCGTCGTGCCCGAGTTCAGCCCGGCCATCGACGGCCTGGCCGCGTTCATGCGGCTGCTCGGCCTGGTGGCCCGCACCCGGCTGACGCTCAGCCAGATCGACGCGAGGATCCCCGAGGTCAAGCTGCTCAGGCGCAGCGTCCCCACCCAGTGGGCGGCCAAGGGCGCGGTCATGCGCTCGGTCATCGAGGCGGCCGAGGCCGAGCCGGGCGGCTGGCGCGTCGACACCACCGACGGCGTGCGGGTGGCCCGCGACGACGGGTCGTGGGTGCTGGTGCTGCCCGCCGCCGCCGAACCGGTGACCGAACTGTGGGCCGAGGCCCCCGACATGGACGGCGCGCAGGCTCTGCTCGAACGCTGGGCCCGCATCGTCGAGCGAGCAGCGATCTGATCACGTAGAGTAGCGGAAAATCCGTTGCCCGCGATGTGCGCGCGGAGTGCCGCAAGATCGTAATGTAGAAACGCGCGGCGGCATGGACCACGGGGCGGGAGCGACGGTAACTTTGTCAGCGTCCGAACCACCAGTCCAGTGCCCCGCCTTGACCTTTGCCGCTGATCAGCGTAAGTTGCGGCATTCGCAAACTTGAAGAGCGAAGGCAGGCGCGCCCCGAGCACCGTCGCCGCGTCTTCGCGGTAGGAGGCCGAGCCGATCGATGCCGAGCGTCTACTGCACGCAGTGCGGGCACGCCAACCCCGAGGATGCCCGTTTCTGTTCCCGCTGTGGGTCACCGTTGACCAGACCCGAGGTCTCCGGGGACACCACGTCGACGATCTCGGTCGCGGGAATCGAGGCGTACGAGGCTGAGACAGGCGACATGCTCCTGGCCGAACGGGCGCTGGTCGAACAGCTCCCGCCCGGCACGGCGTTGCTCTCGGTGACCAGGGGGCCCAACCAGGGGAGCCGGTTCCGGCTCGACAAGGACCTCACCACGACCGGGCGCCACCCGGAGAGCGACATCTTCCTCGACGACATCACCGTCTCCCGCCGCCACGTCGAGTTCTACCGCCATCGCGGCGGCCAGTTCTCCGTGCGCGACGTCGGCAGCCTCAACGGCACCTACGTCAACCGGGAGCGCATCGAGGAGGTCCCCTTGCACTCCGGAGACGAGGTGCAGATCGGCAAGTTCCGCCTCGTCTTCCTGATGAGGGTCAACGCCGGCGCATGAGTGAGCGGAGCGGGCGACCCGTGCACACGGCATCCCTGTCACTCGTGCCATCGGAGGCGGTGGCATGAGTTCCCAGGCGGCACGCTCGCACATGAGCATCGGGGAGGTGCTCGCCCTGCTGCAGGGCGAGTTCCCCGACGTCACCGTCTCCAAGATCCGTTTCTTGGAGGGCGAGGGGCTGATCGAGCCGGAGCGCAGCCCCTCCGGCTACCGCAAGTTCACCCACCTGCACGTCGAGCAACTGCGCTTCATCCTGACCGAGCAGCGTGACCACTACCTGCCGCTGCGGGTGATCAAGGACAGGATGGCCGAGAGCTTCGGCCTCCCGCGCGCGGTGCAGCAGGCGCAGGAGATCCGGTTCAGCCGGGCCGAGCCGCTGGAGGCCGCCGGCATCGACGAGGAGACCCTCGCCGAGCTGGAGGACTACGGCCTGCTGGCCCCCGTGGCCAGGCGCTACGACGAGGAGGCGCTCAAGGTCGCGCGCAGCGTCGGCGCCCTGCGCCGCTTCGGCCTGCACGCCCGCCACCTGCGCGCGGTCAAGGCCGCGGCCGAGCGTGAGTGCGGGCTGGTCGAGCAGGCCGTCGCGCCCATCCTCAAGCGGCGTGCCCCCGGCGCCATCGGCGAGGCCGACGAGGCTGCGAGGGAGTTGTCGACGCTCCTGCTCGACCTGCACGCCTCGCTCGTACGCATCGGCGTGAGGTCTGTGCTCGGCCGCTGAGGGCAGCACAGAGCTGGAAGGCCGGGGCACATTCCAGGCCTGACGGGTGTTACGTTGAAATGCACAAGCGTGTCAGCAGAAGCGACCCAGTCAACAGCTGTGCCGGGCGACCGGCCGGCCGAATACGGAGCAGCCCGTGTTGCAGATGGAGGTCGTGGGCGTTCGAGTAGAAATGCCCACAAATCAGCCGATCGTCTTGCTCAAGGAGGCACACGGGGAACGGTTCCTTCCGATCTGGATCGGCATGACGGAGGCGACCGCCATCGCCCTGGCCCAGGCCCGGCCGCCGCCGCCCAGGCCGCTCACCCACGACCTGTTCAGGGACGTGCTGAGCGCGCTCGGTGTCGGGCTGCGCGCGGTCAACATCGTGGCTCTGCGTGACGGCATCTTCTTCGCCGACCTGGTGTTCTCCAACGGTGTGGAGGTCAGCGCCAGGCCGTCCGACTCGATTGCCCTCGCCCTGCGCACCGGCGCCCGCATCTTCGCCAGCGAAGAGGTGGTCCAGGAGGCCGGTGTGATCATTCCTGACGACCAGGAGGACGAGGTGGAGAAGTTCAGGGAGTTCCTTGACACGATCACTCCCGAGGACTTCGGCAGGGCGGGGTAGGTATTTCAGTGCATTTACGCTTCACGACGCGCCGAGCCGGATCGTTGACTGGGCATGGTCACGGTCCTACGGTGCAAGTGAAACCCGTGGTCGCCCTTTACGAACCCCCAGATCAGGCCGCGGGATGAGAGAAAGCCGGAGGTCCGCGTGGCGGTCAGCAGCGGCGAGGGAAAGACGGCCGGCCAGGAAGATCCGGTGCGGCGTGAGAGCGCGCGGCAGCGTGCCGGAGAGCAGGGCCTGCTCTTCGACGAGCAGCCCGCGAAGCTGCCGGACGACATCGGATATCGCGGGCCGACGGCCTGCTCGGCGGCCGGCATCACCTACAGGCAGCTCGACTACTGGGCGCGCACTGGCCTGGTGGAGCCCACGATAAGAGCCGCGCACGGCTCGGGCTCGCAGCGGCTCTACAGCTTCCGCGACATCCTGGTGCTCAAGGTCGTCAAGCGGCTGCTCGACACCGGCGTGTCACTGCAGCAGATCCGCACCGCCGTGCAGCACCTGCGTGACCGCGGGGTCGCCGACCTCGCGCAGATCACGCTCATGAGCGACGGAGTCAGCGTCTACGAGTGCACCTCGGCCGACGAGGTGATAGACCTCCTCCAGGGCGGGCAGGGTGTGTTCGGCATCGCGCTCGGCCGGGTCTGGCGCGAGGTCGAGGGCTCCCTCGCGGAGCTGCCGGGGGAACGGGCGGCGGTCGAGGACAGCGTCCCGGCCGACCATCCCGCTGACGAGCTCGCCAAGCGGCGTCGCGCACGCCGCACGGGGTGAGCTGAACCGCTGAACACACCGTAGTAATCTAGGACAGAGTAAGGCTGACGACCCCGTGCGGGAGAGTCCCTGGGCCTCGGTCCTGGGGCGCCGAAGGAGCAACCCTCCCCGGAATCTCTCAGGCATCCCGTACCGCTCGGGCGAGGCAACTCTGGAAAGCAGGTGCGCCCGCCAGGCGCACCTCACCGACGGTGCAAGCCCCACGGTGGGGTGAAGCTCTCAGGTCGCGATGACGTCGCGATGACAGAGGGGGAGATCCGGCACTCGCCCGCGCCCTGGCGCCGGTCTCCAAGCCTCAGGAGGCAACCTCCATGACCGACCTGTCCGCTCCGCCGTTCTCGTCCAGGCATATCGGGCCCTCCGAGTCCGAGCAGCAGCGCATGCTCGAGGCCGTGGGTTTCGAGTCCGTCGGCGATCTGGTGGCCGTGGCCGTCCCCGAGGCCATCAGGGCCAAGGACCGGCTGCAGCTCCCGCCGGCCGCGAGTGAGACCGAGGCCATCGCCGAGCTGCGCGAGCTGGCCTCCCGCAACCGGGTGCTGACCTCGATGATCGGACTGGGCTACTACGACACCGTCACGCCCGCCGTCATCCGGCGCAACCTGCTGGAGAACCCGGGCTGGTACACCGCCTACACGCCGTACCAGCCGGAGATCTCGCAGGGCCGCCTGGAGGCGTTGCTGAACTTCCAGACGGTCGTCTCCGACCTGACCGGCCTCGACGTGGCCGGCGCCTCGCTGCTGGACGAGGCCACCGCCGCGGCCGAGGCCATGACGCTGGCCCGCCGCGCCGGCAGGTCCAAGAGCGACGTGTTCGTCGTCGACGCCGACACGCTGCCCCAGACCAAGGCCGTACTGGCCACCCGCGCCGAGCCGCTCGGCATCACGCTGGTCGAGCACGACCTCGACGGCGAGCTGCCCGACTGCTTCGGCGTGCTCGTGCAGTACCCGGGCGCCTCGGGCCGCCTGCGCGACTTCCGCGGCGTGGCCGCCAGGGCGCACGAGGCGGGCGCGCTCGTCGTGGCCGCCGCCGACCTGCTGGCCCTCACGCTCGTGGCCGCCCCGGGCGAGCTGGGCGCCGACATCGCCATCGGCTCCTCCCAGCGCTTCGGCGTCTCCTTCGGCTTCGGCGGCCCGCACGCGGCCTACATGTCCGTACGTGAGGGCCTGCAGCGGCAGATGCCCGGCCGCCTGGTCGGCGTGTCGGTCGACGTGGACGGCGACCCCGCCTACCGGCTGGCCCTGCAGACCCGCGAGCAGCACATCCGCCGCGAGAAGGCCACCAGCAACATCTGCACCGCCCAGGTCCTGCTGGCCGTGATCGCCGGCATGTACGCCGTCTACCACGGCCCCGAGGGCCTGCGCCGCATCGCGCTGCGGGTGCACCGGCACGCCGTCGCGCTGGCCGCCGGGCTGCGCGAGGCCGGGCTGGAGGTCGTGCACGGCGAGTTCTTCGACACCGTGCTCGTCCGCGTGCCCGGCCGGGCCGCCGACGTGGTGGCCGCCGCCGCCGAGCGGGGCGTCAACCTGTGGCAGGCCGGCGACGACCACGTCTCGATCGCCTGCGACGAGAAGACCGGCGCCGCCGAGCTGGCCAAGGTATGGGCCGCCTTCGGCGTCGAGCGCGAGGCGGTGGAGCTGTCGGCCGACGCGCTGCCGGACGGGCTGCTGCGCGAGTCGGACTACCTGACCCACCCGGTCTTCCACAGTCACCGCTCCGAGACCGCGATGCTGCGCTACCTGCGCCGCCTCCAGGACAAGGACATCGCGCTCGACCGTTCGATGATCCCGCTGGGCTCCTGCACGATGAAGCTCAACGCGACCACCGAGATGGAGCCGATCACCTGGCCGGAGTTCGCCGGCGTCCACCCGTACGCGCCCGAGGCCCAGACCGAGGGCTACCGGGAGCTGATCGGCACCCTGGAGGGCTGGCTGGCCGAGGTGACCGGCTACGACGCGGTCTCCATCCAGCCGAACGCGGGCTCCCAGGGCGAGTTCGCCGGCCTGCTGGCCATCCGCGCCTACCACCAGGCCAACGGCGACACCGGCCGCGACGTGTGCCTGATCCCGTCCTCGGCCCACGGCACGAACGCGGCCAGCGCCGTCATGGCGGGCATGCGGGTCGTGGTCGTGGCCTGCGACACCGACGGGAACATCGACCTGGCCGACCTCGACGCCAAGATCGCCAAGCATCGCGAGCGGCTGGCGGCGATCATGGTGACGTACCCGTCCACGCACGGCGTGTACGAGGAGTCGATCACCGAGGTCTGCGCCAAGGTGCACGAGGCCGGCGGCCAGGTGTACGTCGACGGCGCCAACCTCAACGCCCTGGTGGGCCTGGCCAAGCCGGGCGAGTTCGGCGCCGACGTGTCCCACCTCAACCTGCACAAGACGTTCTGCATCCCGCACGGCGGCGGCGGCCCCGGCGTCGGCCCGGTCGCGGTGCGCGGCCACCTGGCGGCCTACCTGCCCGGCCACCCGCTGCGCGACGGCAGCGCGGTCGGCCCGGTCTCGGCCGCCCCGTACGGATCGGCCGGCATCCTGCCGATCTCGTGGGCGTACGTGCGGATGATGGGCGCCGAGGGGCTCACCGCGGCCACCGAGCAGGCCATCCTGTCGGCCAACTACCTGGCCAGGCGGCTGGCCCCGCACTTCCCGGTGCTCTACACCGGGCGCGGCGGCCTGGTGGCCCACGAGTGCATCGTGGACCTGCGGCAGATCACCAAGGAGACCGGCGTCACCGTCGACGACGTGGCCAAGCGCCTGATCGACTACGGCTTCCACGCCCCGACCATGTCGTTCCCGGTGGCCGGGACGCTGATGATCGAGCCGACCGAGAGCGAGGACCTCGACGAGCTCGACCGGTTCGTGGACGCCATGATCGCCATCCGCGGCGAGATCGCCAAGGTGGCCTCCGGCGACTACGACAAGACCGACAACCCGCTGCGCAACGCCCCGCACACCGCCGAGTCGGTCACCGCCGACGAGTGGGCGCACCCGTACTCGCGGACCGAGGCGGCCTACCCGCTGAGCTCGCTGCGCGAGGGCAAGTACTGGGTGCCGGTGCGCCGGATCGACCAGGCCTACGGCGACCGTAACCTGGTGTGCTCCTGCCCGCCGCTGGAGGCGTACGAGGACTGAGTCTCAAGCGGGCCCCCTGCCGGGGGCCCGCTTCGGGCATGGGCCAGTCCTACACCGTCAAGTGAGCAGACATGATCGCGACGAGCCGTTAGGCTCGGTGCGATCCGTCGCCAGAAGGAGCTCTCTTGACGTCCTCAGAGCTGGAGACGCCGCCCCTCGACACCGCCCGCCGCCTGGCCGAGGGCGGCGACCTCGAGGGTGCGGCGGCGATACTGACCGAGCTCGTCGCCGACCCCGGCAACCCCGACCGGGCCCAGGCGGCCGTGGGGCTGGCCGTGGTGCTCGACGAGCGCGGCGACACCGACGCCGCCCGCGCCGCGGCCCGTACGGCGCTGGCCACCGGCCATCCCGAGTACGCCGCCCAGGCCGCCTGCCACCTGGCCCAGGGCTTCGAGCGCGAGGGCCGCGACGACCAGGCCAGGGCCGCCTGGCAGGCCGTGCTCGGCATGGGCACGGCCGCCTACCTCCCGCTGGCCCACCTCGCGCTGGCCCGGCTGGCCGGCGGCGCGGCGGAGGCGGAGAAGGAGCTGCGCGCCGCCATGGAGAGCGGCGAGCGGGCGGGCGACGCCCAGGCCGGCGCGCACGCGGCGCGGCAGCTCGCCGAGATGCTGCTGGAGCACGGCGATCCGGGCGAGGCGGCCGAGCTGCTGCTGGACGCGCTGGAGTTCGCCCCGGCGGGGGAGCTGCCGGGGCTGCGGGTGCTGCTCGGCATCGCCCACCTGGAGCTGGCCTGCGCGGAGTTCGCCGAGGCCGTCGAGAGCGGGGCCGACCCCCAGACGGGGGCGCTGGCCATCGAGCTGCTGGCCCGTACGCTGCCGCTGCGCGGGCGCACCGAGGACGCCGGTCAGGTGTGGACGTACGGCCTGGAACACGAGGACGAGATCCTGGCCGCCGAGGTCCGGCTGCGTTTCCACCGCGACGCCTGAGCGCGCGGCAGAAAGCAGAGGCGCGGGCTCAGGCGCGGCGCATGATGGCCACGGCGGCGGCCACGTTGATGGCGACGATCGCCAGCCACGTGATCGTCAGGCCCACCAGGCCCGCGTTGCTCGCCGCGATGGCGGTCAGCGGGATGCCGAGGCCCATCGAGCCCAGCGCGACGGGGATCATCGCCGCGCCGCCGTTGTGCTGGTTGGGCCTGGCCGGCGCGACGCCGTGGCCGTTCAGCTCGGCCTGTACGCGGGCGGCGATGGCGGCGTCGAGCCGTTCCACGAAGGAGTCGACGAGCGCGGCCTCGTAGTCGGGGCCGAGGTCGCGGCGGGCGTCGAGGGTGGCCTGCAGGTCATCCCGGATGGGGCGCATGTCTGGCATAAAGGTCATCATCCCTGGTCTTCGGCGCGCCGTCATCCGACCTGGGAGCTAGGGGCGGATCCTCCCCAGGTACGGTGCTGCCATGGAGATCATGACTCCGCGAGGGCCCGCGCTGGTGCAGGTGGACGAGGTGGCCGAGCCCCGGCTGCTGCTGGTGCTGACCCACGGGTCGGCCGGGGGAGTGGACGCCCCCGACCTGCTGGCCGTCCGCGACGCCGCGCTCGGGGCCGGGGCGGTCGTGGCCAGGGTGTCCCAGGCGTTCCGGGTGGCGGGGGCGCGGGCGCCGGGCTCGGCGGTCAAGCAGGACGAGGCCTGGGAGATCGTGCTGGGCGAGCTGCGTGCCAGGTGGCCGGACCTGCCGCTGGTACAGGGCGGGCGGAGCAACGGAGCCCGGGTGGCCTGCCGTACGGCCTCGGCCGTGGGCGCCGCGGCGGTGGTCGCGCTGGCCTTCCCGCTGCACCCGCCGGGCAAGCCGGAGCGTTCCAGGGCCGAGGAGCTGCGCGGGGCCGGGGTCGACGTGCTGGTGGTGAACGGGGACCGGGATCCGTTCGGAGTGCCGGATCCGGCGGACTGCGCCCGGCTGGTGGTGCTGCCGGGAGAGGGCCACGACCTGAAGCGGGACCCCGCCCGGGTGGGCGAGGTCGTGGCCCGGTGGATCGGCGAACTGGCCGCCGTCAGGCGGCGCCGACCAGGGGGTCGGGCCGGTGCGGCGCGATGACGGTGCCGCTGGGCAGGAGCTCCCCGGTGTCCTCGAACAGGACGACGCCGTTGCAGAGAAGGCTCCACCCCTGCTCGGGGTGGCATGCGAGGGTGCGTGCTGCCTCGCGGTCCGGCGCCTCGGCAGACGGACAGGCCGGGTCGTGCGGGCACATCGGCGTGCCTCCGATATCTCGTGGGTGCTCCCGGGAGAGGGACGGGAGCGGCTCGGGTTTGTTGTTCTGGCAAGTGTGCGGCGTGTGTCACACGGTCCGACATAGCCCGTTCGGACTGTTACAGGAGGATCCCCCGATCGTGTGACCTTCGACACAGAGTGCCTTATGCAGGATAACGGGCCAAGCGTGACACGCGCACTACGTTTGCAACCCCTTAAGCAAAGCGTCGAGCCCTCTTTCGAAGTCCACATCGGCTCTTTCGTCACGCCTGACCCATTCATCAACTTCTGGGTCAGCCCATCCGGATTGCTGGACCTCGACCGCCACGCTGCCGAACACGAACGCCCGCAGCGCCCGTACGGCCTCAGGGGCGTCGCGCAGGCCCCCGTCGGCCAATTGCTCGGTCTGCTCGCTGATGGCCACCGCGGTGGCGCCCTTGGGCGGCTTGGTCAGGGCCAGCGCCAGCACGCCGGGATGCTCGCGCAGCAGCTCCCGGCCCGCCCGGCACCACGCCCTGGCCGTCTCCTGCCAGGTGGCCGCCTGCTCCACGTGCACGGACGTGACGTGCTCGGCCAGCGCGTCCATCAGCGCCTCCTTGCCCCGGGGCAGGTGGTGGTAGATGGCCATGGCCTCCACCTCCAGCGCGTCGCCCAGCCGGCGCATGGTGAGCCGGCGCAGGCCCTGGCTGTCGGCGATGTGGAGTGCGGCCTCGATGATGCGCTCGCGGGAGAGTGGGACGGGAGGTCGCTTTGCGGGCATGGTGATCATCTTACTGGGCGGCCCCGTCCGCCGCCCGGACTTCGGAGGCGGTGTCAGAAGGTGGTCACGGACGGCGTACCCTTGTCGGTTGAACAGCAAAGACTGCGTGAAGGGCAGGGTCGATGGCGTTTTTCCGTCCGCGGGTGAGCCGGGAGGCCGAGGTTCGCTACCACGCGGACCAGGAGATCTCCAAGAGCTTCCCGCAGCTGCTTGAGAAGGCCAGGCAGGCCGAGGAGACCGTGCGCGACCTGCGCGCCGCCGCGGCCGACGAGATCGAGCTGCTGGCCGCGGGCCGGGTGTTCGACGTCGCGCTGACCGAGGCGCTGCGGGCGGCCGAGGCGGGTCAGCGGGCCACGTTCGGCGTGCGCGCCTACGACGACCGCATCGCGCGCCGCAAGGCCAAGGCCACCCCCCGCGGGGCCATGTGGACGGCCGAGGTCGACCGGCTGCGCACGCTGCGCGAGGAGAACCGCATGTGGGGCATCCCGCGCATCCCCCGCCCGGTGCCCGCCACCGCCTGACCTCCGGCGACGGAAGAGCCCCGGCACCTGTGGTGTGCCGGGGCTCTTCGTGCGTGCCGGGATCTCCGGCGGCCGGTCAGCTGGCCCAGTCGAGCAGCGGACGGGTGTTGCTCGGGTGGCGCAGCTTCGACAGCGACTCCTTCTCGAGCTGGCGGATGCGCTCGCGGGTCAGGCCGAGGTGCTTGCCGATCTCGTCCAGGGTGTGCGGCTTGCCGTCCACCAGGCCGAAGCGCAGGGCCATGATCTTCGCCTCGCGCGGCGAGAGGTTGTCGAGCACGCCGCGCAGCTGGTCACCCAGCAGCTGGCGGTCGACGATCTCCGACGCCTCGGGCGAGTCGACGTCCTCGATGAGGTCGCCGATCGTGGTCTCGCCGTCCTCGCCGATCGTCGCGTTGAGCGAGATCGGCTGGCGGCTGGTGCGCAGCAGCTCCTCGATCTGGTCGGGGGTCTTGTCGAGCTCGACGGCCAGCTCCTCGGGCGTGGGCTCGCGGCCCAGCCTCTGGTGCATGTCACGCTCGACCCGCGACAGCTTGGAGAGCATCTCCAGCACGTGCACGGGCAGCCGGATCGTACGGGCGGAGTCGGCGAAGCCACGCTGGATGGCCTGCCGGATCCACCACATGGCGTAGGTGGAGAACTTGAAGCCCTTGGTGTAGTCGAACTTCTCCACGGCCCTGATCAGGCCCAGGTTGCCCTCCTGGACGACGTCCAGCAGCGACATGCCGCGGTCGGTGTACTTCTTGGCCACCGAGACGACCAGCCGCAGGTTGGCCTCCAGCATGTGGTCCTTGGCCTGACGGCCGTCCTCGACCACCAGGTTCAGGTCGTCGCGCACGGCCGACGGCGCGTCGGGGTCGGACTCCAGCTTGTACTCGGCGTACAGGCCGGCCTCGATCCGGCGGGCCAGCTCGACCTCCTGGGCGGCGGTGAGCAGCGTACGGCGACCGATCGACTTCAGGTACGTGTGCACCGAGTCGCCCATGACGGACTGGGTGTCGTCCAGGTCGTTGGCCTCGTTCTCGATCTCGACGTCCTCGGCGGTGAGCTCGATGTCGTCGGGGGCCACGTCCTCCTCGTGCTCCGGCTTGCCGTCCGCCGGGTTTTTTGCCTCGGCGGCCTTGCGGCCGGTAGCCTTTGCCCCGGAAGCCTTCCTCGGCTTCGGAGCGCTCGCGGTCTTCTGGGTGGTCTTCCTGGCGGCGGTCTTGGCCAGTGACGGCTCGTTCTCGGCGGCCAGGCTCACGCCGGCCTCCGAAAGCTCGCGCAGGATCGTGCGGCCTTCAGACGGGCTGATGCCGGCCTGGGCGAACGCGTCACGCAGCTCCGCCAGAGAAAGGTGACCCTGGGCTCGCCCTCGTTCAATGAGCTGGTCGAGAGTCGCGGGTGGGGTCGCCACGGCGGTTCTGGGCATGAGGACACCTCCTCCGTACGGAGTCGAAGCGATCAGGCAGGTTGTGGTGGGGCGGTGTTCACTCCGCACGGCACACCAGTATCAATAACGCCATCCGCCGTTATTTGTTCCCGGACGGATGAAAAAGGGGCGGAACGCCCAGAGGGCGCGCCACCCTGGGAAGGCGGGAATCTACTCCGCCACCTCGAAGTTTCCGGTCGCCTCGGGCATGGGCATCGGTTCGGCCTCCTCCATGCGCTTGTCGGTCCAGTAGTCGACGACCGCGCCCGGATCGGGGTTGACCTCCTTGGAGACCACGATGCCGTCGGTGTTGTCGGGCGCGGGGACCTGGACGCCGGTGGGCGGGGCCTGCTCGACCACGGCCCTGGTCTCCCTCGCGACCGCGTCGAGCTTGCCCGCCGAGGCGGCCGCCGCGACCGAGGCGCCACCGACGACGATCACGCCGACGACGCCCGCGGATGCCCACATCTTGCGGGTCTGGTTCATGAAGGCTCCCTTCCTTCTTCCGGTATGACGCAGCCGCACCCCGTCAGGTTCCTGTCCGCAGCCGTACGAGATCGGTCTTGCCGTTGGGCAGCAGTGGGAGGCCGGGGAGCAGGCGCAGGCCGCGGGGGGCGGCGTGGGCGGGCAGCCGGTCGCGGCAGTGGGCGCGCAACTCGGCCAGCGTGGGCGGCGCGGCCGGGTCGGCGGGCACCACGAACGCCGTCACCGCCTCGCCCCACTCCGGGTCCGGCAGGCCGGCCACGGCCACGTCCTTGACCTGGGGATGGGCGCCGAGAACCGCGGTCACGGCACCGGCCACGACCTTCTCGCCGCCGGTGTTGATGACGTCGTCGGCCCGGCCGAGCACGCGCAGGCGGCCGCCGGTCAGCTCGCCGAGGTCGGCGGTGACGAACCAGTCGCCGTCGAAGGCGGCCGGCTCGCCGAAGCGGTAGCCGGAGAACAACACGGGCCCGGCGATCCTGATCAGGTCGTCCTCGCCGATTTTGAGATCTACATTGTAAAGGGGCTGGCCGTCGTACACGCAGCCGCCGCTGGTCTCGCTCATCCCGTACGTGGTGAACACCCGAGCGCCGAGCTCCTCGGCCCGCTCGACCAGGCCCGCGCGCGGCGCCGCGCCGCCGAGCAGGATCGTGCGGAACACCGACAGGTCGGCCTCCATCTCGACCAGCCGGTGGAGCTGCGTCGGCACCAGGGACACGTGATGGGCCCCCGACGACAACACGGCCCGCGCGTCGAAGGAGGGGTGGATGACCGGCTCGCTGCCCGACAACAGTGCGCGGACCAGCACCTGAAGACCGGAGACGTGGGAGACGGGCAGGCAGCACAACCACCGGTCGCCGTCACCGGCCCCTATCCGGCCCAGCGAGGCCGCCGCCGAGGCGCGCAGCGCGGACGCCGACAACATCACGCCCTTGGGGACGCCGGTGCTGCCGCTGGTGGCGATCACGACCGCCACGTCGCCGGGGACGCCGGCGCCGCCGGCCAGCGGCTCGCCGTCGGCGTGGGTAGGGCGGAGGGTCTCCAGGACCCGGTGTTCGTGGCCCGGCTGAAGAGGCAGGACGGCGGGGCCGTCACCCGAGAGCGCGTCGCGGATCGCGGTGAAAAGGGCGGGTCCCGGAGGCTGCACAATGGCATGCAGCGGACGGTCCGGATGCGACGGGTTCCTCCACATGCTCGTAAGGTTAATGGCGACAGGTCGGACACAGGTGCAGGGTAGGGTCGTGACGCGTTCTCCCGTGGTCTTCCGGATTCCGATGCGGACGCGGTTCCGAGGACAGACCGTCAGGGAAGGCGTGCTGCTGCACGGCCCGGCGGGCTGGGGGGAGTTCTCCCCGTTCCCCGAGTACGGTCCGCGCGAGTGCGCCCGCTGGCTGGCGTGTGCCCGTGAGGCCGCCTTCGAGGGGTGGCCCGAGCCGGTGCGCGACAGCGTCCCGGTCAACGCCACCGTCCCGGCCGTCGATCCCGAGCAGGCCCATGAGCTGGTGCGGCGGTCCGGCTGCGACACGGCGAAGGTGAAGGTGGCCGAGCGCGGCCAGACGTTCGCCGAGGACCTGGCCAGGGTGGAGGCCGTACGCGACGCCCTGGGGCCGTCCGGGCGGCTGCGCGTCGACGTCAACGGCGCCTGGGAGGTCGGCGAGGCCGTCACCCGGATCAAGCGCCTCGACCGGTTCGGGCTGGAGTACGCCGAGCAGCCGTGCGCGACGCTGGAGGAGCTGGCGGCCGTGCGCAGGGCGGTCGACGTGCCGATCGCGGCCGACGAGTCGATCCGGCGCGCCGAGGACCCGCTGCGGGTCAGGGCGGCCGAGGCGGCCGACATCGCGGTGGTCAAGGTGCAGCCGCTGGGCGGGGTGCGCGCGGCGCTGCGCGAGGTGGAGTCCTGCGGGTTGCCCGCAGTGGTCTCCAGCGCGGTCGAGACGTCCGTGGGGCTGGCGGCAGGGGTCGCGCTGGCGGCGGCGTTGCCGTCGCTGCCGTACGCGTGCGGGCTCGGCACGATGTCGCTGCTGGCGGGCGACGTGGTGGAGGATTCGCTGGTGCCCGTGGAGGGACGGCTGCCGGTCCGCCGCCCCTCGGTAAATTTTCAGCATTTGTCGGAATTTGAGATTGAATCTCCCCAGTGGCTTGGCCGGATGCAGGAGGCGTCACGTTGAACCCCGCTACCGCGCTGGCCACGGTGCTCGTCGACGAGCTGGTGCGCTGCGGCCTGACCGACGTGGTGCTCGCCCCCGGCTCACGCTCGGCCGCCCTGGCCCTGGCCCTGCACGCCGAGTCGCGGGTGCGCCTGCACGTACGCATCGACGAGCGCTCCGCGTCCTTCCTGGCACTCGGCCTGGCCCGGCGCTCCGAACGGCCGGTGGCGCTCATCTGCTCCTCCGGCACCGCCGCGGCCAACTTCCACCCGGCCGTGATCGAGGCCAACGAGTCGGGCGCGCCGCTGCTGGTGCTCACCGCCGACCGCCCGCCCGAGCTGCGCGGCACCGGCGCCAACCAGACGATCGACCAGGTCAAGCTGTACGGCACCGCCGTACGCTGGTTCGCCGAGGTCGGCGTGCCCGAGGACCGGCCCGGGATGGTGGCCTACTGGCGTTCGCTGGCCTGCCGCGCCTACCAGCGCGCCGCCGGACCGGCCAACCCCGGCCCGGTGCACCTCAACCTGGCCTTCCGGGAGCCGATGATCCCCGACGGCGACACGAGCTGGTCCGAGCCCCTCGACGGCGGCGCCAACGGCCCCTGGGTACGCGCCCGGGTCGCGCCCCCGCCCATCGCCCTGCACATCCCGCCCACCAGGCGCGGCGTACTCGTGGTCGGCGACGGCGCGGCCAACGTACGGCGTTACGTGGCCGCCGCCGGCATGGCGGGCTGGCCGGTGTTGTCGGAGCCCAACGGCGGCGCCCGCTACGGCGACCACTCCATCTCCACCTACCACTACCTGCTGGGCACCCCCGAGTTCGCCGACGCCCACCGCCCCGACGTGGTCGTCACGCTGGGCCGCCCGGGGTTGTCGCGCCCGCTGCTGTCGTGGCTGCGGAGGGCCGAGGAGCACATCGTGGTCGCCCCGGACCTCGACCGCTGGCCCGACCCGACCAGGTCGGCCACGCAGGTCGCGCAGGCCGTGGAGATCCCGGTGGCCTCCGGCGACGACAGCTGGCTGCATGCCTGGCGGCAGGCCGACGCCGCGGTCAGGTCGGCCCTCGACGCGGTCCTGGACCGCTCCGGAACCAGCGAGCCGCGCCTGGCCCGCGACCTGGTCGACGCGCTGCCCAACGGCGCGCTGCTGTTCTGCGGCTCCTCGATGCCGATCAGGGACCTCGACCAGGCCATGCGGCCGCGGCGCGGGATCAGGCTGATGGCCAACCGGGGCGCCTCGGGCATCGACGGGCTGGTGTCCACGGCCATGGGGGCGGCGCTGGCGCACAACGGGCCCTCGTACGCGCTGCTCGGCGACCTGTCGTTCCTGCACGACCAGAACGGGCTGATCCTCGGGCCGCGCGAGCCCAGGCCGGACCTGTGCCTGGTGGTCGTCAACAACGACGGTGGCGGCATCTTCTCGCTGCTGCCGCAGGCGGCCGTCCGCGACTCGTTCGAGCGGGTCTTCGGCACGCCGCACGGCGTGGACCTGGCGTACGTGGCGGCCTCGACGGGGACGCCGTACACGCTGCTCGGGGACGTCAGCGAGCTGCCCAAGGCGATGCGCGGCGAGGGGCCGAGGGTGGTGGAGGTGCGTACCGACCGCGAGGAGAACGCGGCCGTGCACGGCCGCCTGCGCGAGGTGGCCCAGGACGCCGTGCGCGAGTTCCTCAGCTCCTGAGCGCCTCCAGCAGGCGGTTGAGCGGGCTGTCGAGGCCGTAGCGGTCGGCCAGCGCGACCAGGGCCTCGGGGTCGCGCGGCTTGTCCGGCAGCGTCAGGTCGGCGGCGGGTAGCGGGGCGTCGGAGGCCACCTCGACCACGGCCGGCGCGGCGTCGAGGTAGTCGCGGGCGGCGGCCAGGCGGTTGCGGCTGCCGGCCGGGAAACCCTCGGTGAGGCCGGAGTCGAGCGCCGTGAGCAGCGCGTCGAGCGAGCCGAACCGGGTGATCAGCGCGGCGGCCGTCTTCTCGCCGACGCCGGGCACGCCGGGCAGGCCGTCGCTGGGGTCGCCGCGCAGGGTGGCGAAGTCGGCGTAGGCGCGGCCGGGGATGCCGTACTTGGCGGTGACGAACGCCTCGTCGACGAACTGCAGGTTGCGGATGCCGCGCGCGGTGTACAGGACGCGGACCGGGCGGGAGTCGTCGACGAGCTGGAACAGGTCGCGGTCGCCGGTGACGATCTCGACGGCGCCCTCGGCCTGGTGGGTGAGGGTGCCGATGACGTCGTCGGCCTCGTAGCCGGGCGACTCGGGACGGGCGATGCCGACGGCGTCGAGGACCTCGTTGATGACGGCGATCTGCGGCACCAGCGCCTCGGGCACCTCCTCCACGTCGCCGTGGGCCACCCGGTGCGCCTTGTACGTCGGGATCGCCGCCACCCTGAAGGCGGGCCGCCAGTCGGCGTCCATCGTGGCGGCCAGCGCGGCCGGGGAGTGCCGGCGTACCAGCGTGGCGATCATGTCGATGAGGCCGCGTACCGCGTTGACCGGCGAGCCGTCGGGCGCCTTGATCGACTCGGGGACGCCGTAGAAGGCCCGGAAGTAGAGGGACGGTGTGTCCAGAAGCATGAGCACCCGTCTATGGTCGCACTCCCGCCGCCCTCCCGTCCGGCTCCGGCGCTCCCGGCCCCTCCTGTGGCTCCGGGACGGCGACGGCCAGCAGGCAGGCGTCGTCCTCGGGGTTGGGGCCGCCGATCTGGGCCAGGAGGCGGTCGAGCCCGGCTTCGAGGTCGTGGGCCGACAGGCCGCGGGCGGCGGCGAGGACCAGCTCCAGGCCGACGTCGATGTCGCGGGTGCGCCGCTCGACCAGCCCGTCGGTGAACATCAGCAGCAGGTCGCCGGGGCGCAGCCGGGTGCGGGCCAGCTCGTAGGGGCGGCCGGAGACCGCGCCGAGCAGCACGCCGGGCGGCCTGCCCAGCCTGGTCGCCAGGCCGCCGCGGACGAGGATGGGGTCGAGGTTGCCCGCCTGGCCCCAGGTGAACAGCAGCGTGGCGGGGTCGAGGTGGCCGATGACGGCCGTGGCGGTGGTGTCCTTGAGCTGGTGGAGGACCAGGTCGTTGAGCCAGGACAGCAGGCGGTCGGCGGGCTTGCCGGTCATGGTGAGGCCGACGAGCGCGTGGCGCAGGTGGGCCATGTGGGCGATGGCGGGCAGGCCGTGGCCCGACACGTCGCCGATGGCCAGCAGCAGCCGGCCGTCGGGGGTGGTCGCGGCCTCGAACCAGTCGCCGCCCAGGCTCGCGGTCTTCTCGGCGGGCACGTAACGGACGGCGATCCTGGCGCCGGGCAGGTCGAGGCAGCCGGTGGGCGCGGGCAGGATGGCCTCGCGCAGCGCCAGCATCACGTTGCGCTCCTCGGCCGCCTGCTCGCGGGCCTCCAGGAGCTGGCGGCGCGACTCCGACATCATGCGCTCGGCCCGGCGGCGGCCGGTGATGTCCTGGATGACGCCGTGCATGCCGACCGGGCCGCCGGGCGCCATCAGCGGTTCGAGCACGACGCGCAGGTCGCGCAGCTCGCCCGTGCCGCGCCTGACGCGGAACTCGGCGTGGACGGGCTCGACGCCCTCCACCACGTGCCACAGCAGCCGGTCGAGCGCGTCGAGGTCGGCGGGCTCGACCATGGCGGCCAGGTCGGGAAGGGACAGCGGGCCCTCCTCGCGGTCTCTCCCGAAGATCGCGTAGACCTGGTCGGACCAGATGGCCGCGCCGGTGCGCAGGTTCCACTCGGCCCAGCCCATGTTGCCGAGCCGCTCGGCGTGGGCGAGCCGGACGGACAGCAGCTCCGCGCCGGCTCCGCGGCCCCGCTCGTGCGGGACCTCCTGCCTGACCAGCTCTGCCGCGCCTGCGAAGTCGACCATGGCCTCACTCTCAAACTGCAGTGGAACTGGACAATTGGCCCCACACTACGTGATCGATGTGGAACGGAGTGTAGTCAGGGGTCGCTGTGTTGTGAGAAGTTTTCGCGGATTTTAGCCGTGGGCGGACAAGCGGCCTGCTGGAGTGGGGGCGCCGGTCGTCCGAGTAGATTTGGCCTGTGACGTCCTCAGACTTGTATCCCGTGTCCCGTCTGGCCGCCGCGCAGGAGGCCACCGCCAAGGCCGGGCTCGACGCCCTGCTGCTCACGCCGGGGCCCGACCTGCGTTATGTCAGCGGTTATGACGCCAAGCCGCTGGAGCGGCTGACCTGCCTCGTGGTGCCCGCCTCCGGCGAGGCGTACATGATGGTGCCGCGTCTTGAGCTGCCGGCCGCGCAGGCCTCGCCCGCCTCCCGGCTCGGGCTGGAGTTCGTGGCCTGGGACGAGACCGACGACCCCTACGCCATCGCCGCCGCCCGGCTCGGCCGGGTGGCCAAGGTGGGGCTGGCCGACCGCATGTGGGCCATGTCGTCGCTGCGCTTCCGCGAGGTGCTGCCGGAGACCGAGCAGGTGCTGGCCGGCACGGTGCTGCGCGAACTGCGCATGCGCAAGTCGCCCGCCGAGGTGGCGGCCCTGCGTGAGGCGGGGGAGGCCATCGACTCCGTCCACCGGCAGGTGCCGGGGCTGCTGCGCGCCGGGCGCACCGAGCGCGAGGTGGGCCGTGACATCGCCGAGCTGATCCTGGCCGCCGGCCACGACAGCGTCGACTTCGTCATCGTCGCCTCCGGGCCCAACGGCGCCAGCCCCCACCACGACGTGTCCGACCGGGTGATCCAGGCGGGCGAGCCGGTCGTGGTGGACATCGGCGGCCAGCTCCACAACGGCTACTGCTCCGACTCCACGCGCACCTACTGCGTGGGCGAGCCGCCGGCCGAGTTCGCCGCCTACTACGAGGTGCTGCGCCGCGCCCAGGACGCGGCCTGCGCGGCGGTGCGGCCGGGCGTGTCGTGCGAGTCGATCGACGCCGCGGCCCGCGACGTCATCACCGAGGCCGGTTACGGCGACTACTTCATCCACCGCACCGGCCACGGCATCGGCATCGAGACGCACGAGGAGCCGTACATCATCTCGGGCAACGGCGAGCCGCTGGAGGCCGGGTTCGCCTTCTCCGTCGAGCCCGGCATCTACCTGCCCGGCCGCCACGGCGCCCGGATCGAGGACATCGTCGTCTGCACCGAGACCGGCGGCGAGCGGCTGAACAACACGCCGCGCGAGCTGGTGACCGTCCAGCCGTAACAGGCGTGTTCACCGAGGTCAGATACGCCACCCGGCCGGGGTCGGCGCGGCCCAACGAGGACCTGGCGGTGGCCGGGCCCTCGTGGGCGGTCGTGCTCGACGGCGCCACGGCGGCGGCCGGGGCCGGCGGCGGGTGCGCCCACGGCGTCGCGTGGCTGGTCGGGCGGCTCGGCGGGGCGCTGGCCGCCGGGCTGGCCGCGGGCGGGCGCGCCCCGCTGGGCGACGTCCTGGCCGAGGCCATCTCCGTCACCATGGGCGCCCACGCGGGCACCTGCGACCTGGACGATCCCGACTCCCCGTCGGCGACCGTGGCCATGCTGCGCTTCGGCGGGGGAGTGGTGGAGTACCTGGTGCTGGGGGACTCCCCGGTCGTGCTCGCGCGGGCCGGGGGCGGGACCGAGGTCATCGGGGACGACCGGGTGGAGCGGCTGCCGGGCGGGCGGCCGTACTCGCTGGAGCTGGTGCGGCGCATGCGCAACGCCGACGGCGGGTTCTGGGTGGCCTCCACCCGGCCCGAGGCCGCCGGGCGGGCGGTCAGCGGGGTGGTGGAGGCGGCGGGGCTGCGCGGCGCCGGGCTGTTCACCGACGGGGTGACGCGGCTGGTCGAGTGGTACGGGTGGAGCTGGGAGTCCGTGCTCGCCGAGCTGACCGGCGGGGGGCCGGAGGCGCTCATCTCGGCGGTGCGGGAGCTGGAGGCGGCGCGCGGGCCGGTGCGCGGCAAGCGCCACGACGACGCCACCGCCCTGTGGGCGGGTTTCCCGCTCATCGCCTGACCTGGGGCTTCTCGCGGGTGGGGCCCTCACGGCTTTCCGGGGCGGCGTACGGACTACTGGGCTCGGGCTGGCCCCCCAGGTCGGCGATGCCTTGATCGGCAGTACGTGATCATGAAACAATTCCCCGGCAGGTGTATTCGTCCGGGGTGTTGGGGGGCGTCGCCATGATGTGCGAACCATCCGGGCGGCGCTAGGGTGCCCGGCGAGGAGCTGGACGAGGCGTTCAGGCTCGGCCGCACCTGCGCGCTGGCCGCCGAGTGCGGCAGAGACCTGCGGCGCTGCGCCCAGATGTACGACGGCCTGTTCCCAGCCGCGGCCTTCGACGACGAGTTCTACCACGCCCTGACCCTCGGCACCGCCTTCAGCGCCCCCTGGGCTGGCGCGGGCGGGCTGAAGGCGGTCAACCGCAGCGCCCTGTGGGTGCTGGCCGTCGGCCGCCTGGTCGACCACACCGCCACCACCCGCGAGCAGGTCGAACGGCTGACCCGCGACTGCCTGGCGGTCGCCCGCGGCGCGGTGCCGCGGTCGGCGGCCACCCGTTTCCTGGCCGACCTGCGCGACGAGCTGGCGACGGCCGAGAGGTTCGGCGCGGCGCGGCGGCTCTGGCACGACCAGCTCGCCAGGACGCTGGCCGGGATGGCCAGGGCGTGGGTGTGGCGGGAGACCCGCGCCGTGCCCACGCTGGAGCACTATCTTGACAACGCCGACAGCCGTGGCTCCTGCTTCGTGGACCTGTCGCACTGGATCTACACCGGCGACGGCTGGATCGGCGGCCACCTGGAGGAGGCGCGGGCGGTCAGCCGGCAGGTCCAGCGCTACCTCCACCTGCTCGGCGACGTCGCCTCCTACCGCAAGGACCTCAACTGGGGCGACCTCAACGTCCTGGGGCTCGGCGTCACCGGCGGCGAGGTCGCCGAGACGATGGACGGCCTGGCCCGCGAGGCGACCGGCCTGATCGAGGCGCTGCGCGGGTGCAGCCCCCGTACGGCCGCCTACCTGCGGCGACGGATCGGCTTCAACGCCGGCTTCACCGGCATTTCGGACTTCGGTCCTGCAACCTAACGATCTCATCGAATATCCTGACAAGAATCTTGACTTTCCCGCACAAGCCAGGCGACTTATGGGACTACCGGCGATAAATCGTGACATTTTGTTCCTTGTAAAAATTTGTGTCTTGAGTGGAAAATGTGGCGTTGCTAGGGTGGCTCGATGCCAGGCATGTGGGACGACCTTCACAACACGCCTTGACAGATACCACTGACCATGGGCGAAGGTCGCACGTGCGCGCGGACCTGTACGGGCGGTGCTGGATGGAATTCGGTCGCGTCGACCGCTGGCGGCTCCCGACCGCCATCAAGATCTTGATCGCGGGCGGGTTCGGCGCGGGCAAGACCACGATGGTCGGCGCCGTGTCCGAGACCCGCCCGCTGCGCACGGAAGAGGCGCTCACCCACGTCGGCACGCACGTGGACGACCTGTCGGGCGTCGAGCGCAAGCTCACCACGACCGTCGCCATGGACTTCGGCCGCATCACCATCCGCGACGACTACATGCTCTACCTGTTCGGCACCCCGGGCCAGGAACGTTTCTGGTTCGTGTGGGACGAGCTGGCCATGGGCGCGCTGGGCGCCGTCGTGCTGGCCGACACCCGCCGCCTGGCCGACTGCTTCCCGGCCGTCGACTACTTCGAGAAGCGCGCGCAGCCGTTCATCATCGCGCTCAACTGCTTCGACGGCACCAGGCCCTTCACCGTCGGCGAGGTGCGCCGGGCCATCGGGCTGGAGCCCGACGTCCCCATCGTGCTGTGCGACGCCCGCAGGCGCGACTCGGGCCGCCAGGTGCTCATCACCCTGGTCGAGCACGCGATGAACAGAGGGGTCGCTCCCGTCGGGACCATGTCGTGACCATCACCGGCTACCTTTGACCGATGGAGGAGATCGACCGCCGGATCGTCACGCTGCTCGCCCACGACGGCCGCATGAGTTTCACCGACCTGGCCAGGGAGACCGGGCTCTCCGTCTCCGCGGTCCACCAGCGCGTACGCCGCCTGGAGAAGCGCGGGGTCGTCCGCGGCTACGCCGCCATCATCGACCACGACGCGATCGGCCTGCCGCTGACCGCGTTCGTCTCGATCAAGCCGATCGACCCCGCCGCCCCCGACGACGCCCCCGTACGGCTGGCCCACCTGAGCGCCATCGAGGCCTGCCACAGCGTCGCCGGGGACGAGAGCTACATCCTCAAGGTCCGGGTGGCCTCGCCGGTGGCGCTGGAGGACCTGCTCCAGCAGATCCGCGCCTCGGCCAACGTCTCCACCCGTACGACGGTGGTCCTGAGCACCCCCTACGAGCACCGCGCCCTCGTCGCGGCCCCCGAGACCGCCCCCGGCGAGGCCGGGCAGGACGCCCCGGCCTGACCCCGCCGACGCCCCCGGGCCGGTCAGCGACGGACCGGGGGCTCGAAACGCGCCCGCAGGCGGGCCAGCGCGGCCTCCGGGGCGCCCAGGTGATCCAGCCCCAGCAGCGCCGCGCCCGCCACCGGCGGCAGGTCCGGCACCACGAGCTTGGCCTGCGCCGCCCTGGCCGCGAACGCCGACTCCAGCAACGAGGTCAGCAGCGGGTCCCCGGCGGTCAGCATGCCGCCGCCGAGCACCACCTCGACCGGCGTCTCCAGCAGGCCGAGCCGCCGCAGGCACACCTCGGCCATCACGGTCACCTCCTCGGCCTGCCGCCGGGCCAGCTCGCGGGCGAGCGCGTCACCGGCCGCCGCGACGGCCAGCACGCCGGGGGCCAGCTCGTGCAGCCGTCCCTCGTCCACGCGGCCGAAGTGCAGGTCGAGCACCAGTTCCTCGACGGTCGCCGTGCCGAAGTGGCTGGTGACGAGCTCCACCAGGGCGGTCGGCGCGCCGCGGCCGTCCTCGGCGCGCACCGCGTGCCACAACGCCTCCTCGGCGACGCCCTGGCCGCCGCCCCAGTCGCCGCTGAGGCGGCCGAGCGAGGGGAAGCGGGCCACCTGGCCGGTGGGGGAGACGCCGATCGCGTTGATGCCCGCGCCGCACACCACCGCGACCCCCCACGGGGCCGAGGTGCCGGCCCGCAGCAGCGCGAAGGTGTCGTTGCGCACCACCACGTCGCCGAACCCGCGCGCGGCGAACTCCGCGGCCAGCGCCTCCTCCTCCACCGGGAAGTCGGCCCCGGCCAGGCAGGCCGACACGTGCTCGAACGCCGGGGCCGGCACGCCGCAGCGGTCCGCGGCCTGCGCCACCACGTCCACGGCCGCCGCCACGCCCGCGCTCTGCGGCTCGAAGGGGCCCGTCCGGGCGGTCGCGACCACCTCGCCGTCGGCCGTGACCACCGCGACGTCGGTCTTGCTGTTGCCGCCGTCGACGGCCAGGAGCAGCCGGGGGCCCGCCACTAGGCCACCGTCCAGGGCAGGTGCGCGCGGTTGGCCTCCAGCAGCAGGCCCGTCAGCTCCTCGGCGATCTCGTCCTGGCCGATCAGCGGGTGCGCCAGCAGGGCGTCGCGCACCCGGTCGGCGCCGCCCTGGCGGGCGGCCTCCAGGGCCAGGGTCTCGTACGCCGACACGTGCGCGATCAGCCCCGCGTACAGCGGCTCGACGGGTGGCACCGGCAGCGGCGCGGCGCCCGACGCGGTGATCGCGGCGGGCACCTCGATGACCGCGTCGTCCTCCAGGAAGGGCAGCGTGCCCCGGTTGCGTACGTTGACGACCTGGGTGTCGCCGCGGTCGCCGAGCAGCGAGGCGATCAGCGCCACGGCCGACTCGGAGTAGAAGGCGCCGCCCCGCTGGGCCAGCAGCTCGGGCTTGGTCACCACCGACGGGTCGCCGTACATCTCCAGCAGCCGCCTCTCCATCTCCGCCACCTCGGCCGCCCGCGACGGCTTGGCGCGCTGCTCGCTCACCACCGCGTCGTGGGCGTAGAAGTAGCGCAGGTAGTAGGACGGGACGACACCCAGCCGCCTGATCAGCTCCAGCCGCAGCCCGAGGGCGGCGGCGATCTCCTCGCCACCCCGCTCGATGATCTCGGGCAGCACGTCCCGGCCGTCGAGGTAGACGGCCCGCTCCCAGCTCAGGTGGTTCAGCCCGACGTGGCCGAGCGTCAGGCGCGCGGGGTCCACGCCCAGGCCCTCGGCGAAGTGGCGCTGGAACCCGATCGCCACGTTGCACAGCCCGATGGCCCGGTGGCCGGCGTCGAGCAGCGCCCTGGTGACGATCCCGACCGGGTTGGTGAAGTCGATGATCCAGGCGTCGGGCGCCTCCCGGCGTACGGTCTCGGCCAGCTCCAGCACGACCGGGACCGTACGCAGCGCCTTGGCCAGGCCGCCCGCGCCCGTCGTCTCCTGGCCCTGGCAGCCGCAGCGCAGCGGCAGCGTCTCGTCCACGTTCCTGGCCGCCTGCCCGCCCACCCGCAGCTGGAACAGCACGACCTGGGCCCCCGCGACCCCCTCGGCCACCGAGGACGTGGCCAGCACGCGCGCCGGATGCCCGGCGTGCGCCAGCATGCGCCGCGACATCCCCGACACCAGCTCCAGACGGGACGGATCCGGATCGACCAGGGCGATCTCCGTCACCGGCAGCTCGTCCCGCAGCCGCGCGAACCCGTCGATCAGCTCCGGCGTGTACGTCGAGCCGCCCCCGACCACGGCGAGTTTCAACCCTTCACTCCTGTCAAGGTCACGCCCTCGATGAACACCTTCTGGGCGAAGAAGAACACGATGATCACCGGGGCGGTCACCAGCAGGGTGGCGGCCATGGTGAGGTTCCACTGCACGCTGTGGAACGCCTTGAACGTGGCCAGGCCGAGCGACAGCGTCCAGCCCTCCTGTTCCACGCCGGCGTACAGCAGCGGGCCGTAGTAGTCGTTCCAGCAGTAGAAGAACTGGAACAGGGCGACGGCGGCGACGGCCGGGCGGGCCATCGGCAGGATCACCCGCAGCAGCGTCCGGACGTCCGAACAGCCGTCCACCTTCGCCGCGTCGATGTACTCGCGCGGGATCGTGATCAGGAACTGCCGGAGCAGGAAGATCGAGAACGCGTCGCCGAACAACATCGGCAGGATCAGCGGCCACAGGCTGTCGGTCAGCCCCAGCCGTGCCCACACCAGGTAGATCGGCACCGCGATGACCTGCGGCGGCAACATCATCGCGGTGATCACCAGCAGGAACGCCGCCCGCCGCCCCCTGAACCGGAACCGGGCCAGCGCGTAGGCCACCGGGACCGAGGAGACCAGCGTGAACACCGTGCCGAGGCCCGCGTACAGCAGGGTGTTGATCCCCCAGCGCAGCAGCTTCGACTTCTCGAACACCAGCACGAAGTTGTCGAAGTTCCACGTACGCGGCCACAGGTCGCCGGTCAGCGCCTGCTCATCGGTCATCAGCGCGGTCAGCGTCAGGAACACCACCGGCGCCAGGAACATCAGGGCCAGCACGATCGCCGTCGCGTGCGTGGCGATCCACACCAGCGTGCGCCGCCGCCGCGCCCTGGCGCCCGCCCGTCGCGCGGGCGCCACCGGCGGGGCCGGGGCGGTCATGGTCGCGCTCATATCGCCTCCTCGGCCCGGCGGAACTGCCGCAGCAGGATCAACGTGAAGATCATCGACGTGGCGAACAGCAACAGCGCCAGCACGCACGCGTAGCCCATCGTCCAGTCGCGGAACCCTGACTGGAACAACCACTGCGGCAGCGTCAGCAGCGACTCGTCCGGGTAGCCGGGGGTGAAGGCCGAGCCGGGGGAGTCGGTCGAGCCCGAGGCCACCCTGGAGGCGATCATCGCCTGCGTGAAGTACTGCAGGGCGTAGATGACGTTGGTGACCAGGGCGAACATCAGCACCGGCGCGATCGTCGGCAGGGTCACGCTGCGGAACTGCCGCCAGGCGCCGGCGCCGTCGATGGCCGCGGCCTCGTACAGGTGCTTGGGGACGTCCAGCAGCGCCGCCATGAAGATCACGGCGAGCTGGCCGCAGCTCCACAGCGACAACAGCGTCAGGCTCGGCTTGGACCAGGCCGGGTCGCCGAACCAGTCGGGCCCGTGGATCCCGAACAGGGCCAGGAACTTGTTCCACGGCCCGGTCGCCGGGTTCATCAGGAAGACGAACGTGATCGTCCCGGCCGCCAGCGGGACCAGCGAGGGCAGGTAGAAGATCGTCCGCAGGATGCCGATCCCGGCCTTCAGCCTGACCACGAGCTGGGCCAGGGCCAGGGAGAACAGCACCGTGGCGGGCACCATGATCGCCACCAGCCACAACGTGTTCTTCGCCGACATCCCGACCCTCGGGTCGTGCAGCAGGTACGCGTAGTTGTCCAGCCCGATGAACTCCGGCGTGCTGGTCATGTCGTAGCGGTAGAAGGAGAAGTACACCGTGGACAACAGCGGATAGACGAAGAAGACCGACACTCCGACGATCCACGGCGACAACCACAGCAGGGCGCGCAGGCCCTCGCCGCGCCGCCATCGCGACGGCGCGGCGTGAGGGGACGAGGCCATCGCGGATCAGCCCCCGGACAGCTTCAGCTTGTCGTCGATCTGCTTGTCCACGCCCTTGAGCCCGGCGTCCAGATCGGTGACCGCGCCCTTCTCCCACTTGACGACGAAGGTCGCCAGCGCCTCCTGGTTGAAGACGCTGTTGACGCTCGGCGGCAGCGTCGACGTCTTGGGGTGGGCGAAGACGTCGAGGAAGGTCGCGAAGTTCGCGTCCTTGGTCAGGTCGGGCGATTCCATCGCGGCCTTGGTGGTCGGCACGTTGCGCAGGGCGTTGGACAGCGTCACCAGCGAACTGGTGTCGGTGGTCAGGTACTTGACCAGCTCCCACGCCTGCTGCGGGTTCTTGGCGCCCTTGGGCACGCCGATCACGGTGCCGGCGGTGAAGCCGCTGCCGTACAGGTCGGGTTTGTCGTCGGCGACCGGCAGGGGAGCGGTGGCGTAGTCGAGGTCCTTGGCGTCGTTGGCGATCATGGCGTTGCGCCACTCGCCGTCCAGGACCATGGCCACCTTGCCCTTGTAGAACGGGTGGTCGGCGCTCCACTCGTCGCCCAGGCTCTTGCGGAACTTCTCCAGCTTGTCGTAGCCGTACCAGTCGATGAGGTCCTTCTGCCAGCGCAGCAGCGCCTTCCACGCCGGGTCGGTGCCGACGGCCGAGGTGCCGTCGGCATTGTACCAGGTGGCGCCGACCATGGGGGCGAGGTGGCTGGGGCTGTTCTCGTAGTACTGGGTGCTGGGGATGAACCCGGCCACCTTGATGTCGCCGTTCGCGTCCCGGACGGTCAGCTTCTTGGCCAGGTCGGCCAGTTCGGTCAGCGTCTTGGGCGGCTGGTTGCCCTTCATCAGGGCCTTGTTGTAGTACATGCCGTACGCGTCGGCCAGCAGCGGCAGCGTGCACTGCCGGCCGCCGAAGCCGGTGTAGGAACGTGCCACCTCGGGCAAGACCGACAGGTCGATCCCGTCCTGCTTGATCACCGGCGTGAGGTCTTGGAACGATCCCGACTTACACCATTGGGCCACGTTGTCCGTGGTGAACGAGGCCGCCACGTCCGGCGCGTTGCCGCCCCGGATGGCCTGCGTGATCTGGTCGTCCTGGACGCCCTTGGTGGCCTTGACGGTGATCTGCGGGAACTTGGCCTGAAATCCGGCGATGGCCTGCTCGAACGCCTTGACCTCGGCGTCGGTGGAGAATCCGTGCCAGAGCTGGATGGTGGCCGCCGGGAGGGCCGCTGAGGCCGAGCCCGAGGGCCGGGGCTGGGAGCCGAGCGAGGGCCCGGCCTCCCTGCCGGCGGTGCAGGCGGTGAGCGCGAGGATCGCGACGGCCGCCAGGGGGACGAAGCGCACTGGGGTGCCTCCTGCTGCTGGGGGGTCATGAAGGAGAGAGTGCGGAACGGGAAGAAAAGGGGCTTACGACGGGACCGTGGAGCTGAAGACCTCGTCGCGTACGGTGTCGAGGGCCAGGCCGAGCGCGCCGGCCAGCACGGGGTTGCCCTCCACGCTCGACAGGCGCACGGCGGGCCTCGGGATGGTCAGGGCGTGCAGCTCGTGCTCGACCAGCTCGCGCAGCGGCTCGCCGCCCGACAGCACGACGCCGCCGGTCAGCACGATCAGGCCGGGATCGATGACGGAGGTGATGGCCGCCAGGCCCACGGCAAGGCGGGCGGCGATGTCGCGCAGCCCGGCCTTGGCGTCGTCGGCCTTGTGCCCCGCCCCCTCCGCCACGCGCACCGCCTTGGCGATGGCCTGACGGAAGTCGGTGCCGTGCACGCCGTACGAGCGCAGCAGCCGCAACACGGCCGGGCCGCCGGTCAGCGCCTGGTAGCCGTGGTTGGCGTAACGGCCGGCCTCGCGGGCCGTGGGCGCGCCCGGGGTCGGCATGTAACCCACCTCGCCCGCGCCGCCGGTCGCGCCCCTGTGCATGCGCCCGCCGAGCACGATGGCCGAGCCGATGCCCTCGTCCGCCCACAGCAGGACGAAGTCGGGGTGCCCGCGGGCCGCGCCGTGCGCCTGTTCGGCAAGGGCGACCAGGTTGACGTTGTTCTCCACGTCCACGGCCACGCCGAGACCCGCGCTGAGGGTGGGCACCAGGTCGTCGATCTGCCAGCCGGGGACGTCCTTGGCGGCGGCGTAGCCGAGCCTGCCGGTCGCCGGGTCGATGGCCGCCTGCACGCCGATCACGACCCGGCGCAGCTTGTCCGGCGGGTTCGCCCCGGCCAGCGCCGCGCCCAGCCGGTCGACCAGCTCGCCGCCCGGCCGCCGGGGCGTCGGCAGCGTGTACGAGCCCACGACCGTCCCGGTGATGTCGGCGACGCGGGCCTCGATGCGGTCGGGTGCGACGTCGAGCGCGCCCACGTAGGCCGCGGCCGGGTTGATCCGGTAGACCTCGGCGGTACGGCCCGGCAGGCCCTCCCTGATGCCGTCCAGCACGACCAGGCCGGCCTCCTGGAGGCGCGACAAAAGCTGGGAGGCGGTCGGCTTGGACAGGCCCGTCAGGGCGCCCAGCTCCGGACGGGTCAGCGACCCGCGTTCGAGAAGCGCCCGCAGGGCCGCGCGGTCGTTGATCGCACGCAGCAGACTGGGCGTCCCGGGAACTGGACCGCTCATCAAGAGGACTCCTTCACGCGAAGTTAGGAAACTTTCCTAACTCGTGAACATAGGGAGTTCTCCCATACTGGTCAAGAGGGCGAAACCAAGCCGTGACCCGGCAGGGGGAAGGGAAGATGGGAGTGCCTCGACAGGCATGCTAATGTCGTCGTTTGTAGTAACAACAAGCAGAATGGCCCGGAGTGTCCCATTAACCACAATAATGGTCAGGCGGCAACTCGTCAAACGGAGCTCGCCAAGGAGCAGACGTACGTCACCGGTCTCTACGACCGCCTCGACGAGCTGCGCGAGCGCACCCAACGCCAGCTGAAGGAGGTGCTGGCCACAGGCGCCGTCGGCACGATGCAGAACAGATCCGAACGCGACTCCTTCGCCGACATGTACGCCGGCCGCCTGGCCCGGCTATGGGCGGTGGAGCGCGGCCTGGTTTTCGGTCGTCTCGATCACACCGACGAGGGGCGGCTCTACATCGGCAAGCTCGGCCTCACCGACGACGAGCAGCGCCGCCTGCTCATCGACTGGCGCGCGCCGGTCGCGCAGCCGTTCTACCGCGCCACGCCCGCCGCGCCCATGGGCGTGACCAGGCGCCGTCACCTGCAGACCAGGGAACGGGCCGTCGTCGGCGTGGACGACGACCTGCTCGACCTCGACGCGCTGACCGACGACGACCGCGCCACGCTCAACGGCGAGGCCGCGCTGCTGGCCGCCCTCGACGAGCACCGCACCGGCCGCATGCGCGACATCGTCGCCACCATCCAGTCCGAGCAGGACCGCGTCATCCGCAGCGACCTGAACGGCGTCCTGGTCGTGCAGGGCGGGCCCGGCACCGGGAAGACGGTCGTGGCCCTCCACCGCGCCGCGTACCTGCTCTACACCCACCGTGAGCGCCTGGAGCGCCGCGGCGTGCTCATCCTGGGCCCGAACCTCACCTTCCTGCGCTACATCGAGCAGGTGCTGCCCTCGCTCGGCGAGACCGACGTGCTGCTGTCCACGATCGGCGAGCTGTACCCGGGCGTGACCGCCACCCGGCGCGACCGTCCGGAGGTGGCCGCGGTCAAGGGCGACCCGCGGATGGCCGAGGTGATCGCGCGGGCCGTGCGTGACCGGCAGAAGGTGCCGCGCAGGCCCATCGAGCTGACGATGGGCCGGCTGACGCTCACCATCGACCGCGCCATGCTCGACGGGGCCAAGAACAAGGCCACCCGCTCGCGCCGCCCGCACAACCAGGCGCGCGCGGTGTTCGTCAGGTCGCTGCTGAACGCGCTGGCCCGCCAGCAGGCACGCAAGATCGGCAAGGGGCTCATCGACGACGACGAGCTGGCCGACCTGCGCGAGGAGCTGCGTACCGAGCCGGTGGTCAAGTCGGCGCTGAACCGGCTGTGGCCGTACCTGACGCCCCAGCGGCTGCTGCTCGGCCTGTACGGCTCGCCCGAGCGGCTCGACTCGGCGGGCGCCGCGCTGACCCCGCGGGAGCGGGCGTTGCTGCGCCGCGACTCGGCCGAGTGGACCGACGCCGACGTGCCGCTGCTGGACGAGGCCGCCGACCTGCTCGGCGACATCGACGAGCAGGTGCTGCGCGCCTCGGCGATGCAGGCCGAGGAGGAGCTGGCCGCCGCCCGCCAGGCCGAGGAGCACCAGCGCGAGGCCGAGCTGGCCTACGCGCGCGAGGTGCTGGAGCTGACCGGCCTGTCCGACGTCATGGAGGCCGAGCGTCTGGCCGAGCGGCAGCGCGGCGGCGGCCCGTACCTGACCACCGCCGAACGCGCCGCCGCCGACCGCACCTGGGCCTACGGCCACGTGATCGTGGACGAGGCGCAGGAGTTGTCGCCGATGGCCTGGCGGGCGGTCATGCGGCGCTGCCCGACGCGCTCGATGACGATCGTCGGCGACATCGCCCAGACCGGGTCGGCCGCCGGGGCACGGTCGTGGTCGCAGGTGCTGGACCCGTACGTGGCCGGGCGGTGGCGCCAGGAGCGGCTGACCGTCAACTACCGTACGCCGGTGGAGCTCATGGAGGTGGCCGCACGGGTGCTGGCCACCATCGACCCCGCCCTGGAGGCGCCGACGTCCGTACGCGAGCTCGGCGCGCGGCCGTGGGCGGCGCCGCTGTCGGCCCTGCCCGAGCTGGCCGTGGCCGAGGTGGGCGAGGGCGGCGACGGGGGCAAGGTCGCGGTGGTCGTGCCCGACGCGCTGCTCGACACGCTCGGCGCCCAGGTGGTGTCGGCCGTGGAGAGCGCCGTGGTGGTCACGCCCGGCGCCGGACGGGCCAAGGGGGCGGCCGCCCTGGACGCGCCCCTGGCCGTGATGGGCGTGGCCGACGCCAAGGGGCTGGAGTTCGACTCGGTGATCGTGGCCGAACCGGACCTCATCGCCGCCCAGTCGCCGCGCGGGCCGAGCGACCTGTACGTCGCTCTCACGCGTGCCACGCAACGGCTCGGGATCGTCCATGAAAAGCCGTTGTCGCAGGCTCTGTCGGGTCTGCCGGGCAGGTCGCCGACGTCGGCAAATGGGCTTTGACCCGCTTTAAGATGGCAGGCCGAACATGCCCCACCTGCGGAAACTTGGTGTTTCTGCTGATCGGGACACGGTTGACATCTGAGGTGGAGTCGGTAGTTTGCTGCGCAGTCCAGCACGGGACTTGGCCGGTTGGCCGTCTCTGACATCGTCGGATCCTGCGTCCGTGACGGAGCGTGACTTCGTCCACACAGCCAGGTGCAGGGCCGTCGGTCCGTCGAGTCGGGGCACCCCAACCGGTTGGGGGGTTGGACCCGGGACGGGTCCGGGAGCCCAGTAGACAACGGAATTCCGCGCTCGCCGCCGACGAGACGGGTCCGGTCCGAAGGGTTTCCGGGCCCTCTTCCCGCTCTCGTGCGCAGGATCGCGGATCGCGCCGGGTGATCCCGTCCCGAACGGGATCACCCAGCCGGCCCGTCCTCGCCTTCGCCGCCCGCCCACCCCCTCCGGGGCTTCTCGGGAAGGGCTGTTTTCGATCTACGTGTGCGCCGCTGGCTTGAGCGCGGCCCCGGGGCGGTAGCGTTTTCGCCAGCAGGCGTGCGATTTTGCGAGGAGACCCGGCGTGGTTCAGGACAAGACGAGCCTTCCGCCCGTCCCCGGGCGCGATCCGGCTCCCGATGCGGCTTCCGACGCGGTTTCCGATGCGGCGGCTCCGGCCGAGGACGCCTCCGACGCCGCGCCTGAGCCCGAGGCCGTGGACGAGACCTCCCCGAAGGGGGGCGGAGTCGCCGGCAAGGGTGAGGGACGCTGGGTGCTGGCCGCGCGGCTCGTCGCCGCGATCGCGGGCGGCGCCCTGCTCTACACCGCCTTCCCGCCTCTCGACTGGTGGTTGTGCGCGCCCCTCGGCATCGGGCTGATCACCGGCTCCCTCTACCGCGCCCGCCCCCGGCGGGCCGCCTGGCTCGGCTACCTGGCCGCCGCCGTGTTCCTGTTCCCCACCCTGGCCTGGGTCCGTACGATCGGCGACGACGTCTGGCTCATGCTGGTGGCCACCGAGAGCGTGTTCTACGCCGTCATGGCAGCCCTGGCCGCCCTGGTGTTCCGGTTGCGCCTGTGGCCGCTGTGGTTCGGGACGTTGTGGGTGGCGATGGAGTGGGCCCGCAGCCTGGTCCCGATCGGCGGTTTCCCGTGGGCGCGGGTGGCCTTCAGCCAGGGCGAGTCCCTGTTCACCCCCTACGCGGCCCTGGGCGGCGCGCCGCTGGTCTCCTTCGCCGTCACCCTGTCCGGCGCCCTGCTGGCCCACGCCGTCCTGGTACGCCCCTCCACGGCCCTGCGCAGGGCGGTCCCCGCGGCGCTGGCGCTGGCCGTGCCGGTGCTCACCCTGGCGCTGCCGAGGCCGGGCGACGAGGGCCGCTCGGTCAACGTGGGCATCGTGCAGGGCAACGTCCCCGGCCGCGGCATGAACCCCCTCGGCGACGAGCCGGCGGTCGTCCTGCGCAACCACGCCGAGGAGACCAAGCGCCTGGCCGACGCCGTACGCGCCGGGCGGCTGCCCAAGCCCGACCTCGTCGTCCTGCCCGAGAACTCCACCGACATCGACCCCTACACCAGCGCCTTCGCCCGCGGTGTCATCGACGAGTCGGTCAAGTACGTCGGCGTCCCCACCCTGGTCGGCGCCGTCGTCGCCATCGGCGAGGAGCAGCGGGCCACGCGCAGCCTGGTGTGGGACCCGGCGACCGGCCCCGGCGCCTACTACGACAAGCAGCACCTGGTGCCGTTCGGGGAGTACACGCCGTTCAAGGAGATCGTGCTGGCGCTGTGGGAGCGGGCCAACCTGGTCGGCCGGCAGTCGGTCCCCGGCACCAAGCCGGGCGACCTGAAGCTCGGCCCGGTGACGATCGGCGCGGTCAACTGCTACGAGGTGGCCTACGACGACACCGTGCGCGGCACCGTACGCGCCGGTGGCACCCCGCTGGTGGTGCAGACCAACAACGCCAGCTACGCGCTGTCCAACCTGCCGCCGCAGCAGCTCGCGATGTCCAAGCTGCGCGCCGTCGAGCACAACAGGGCCGTCGTGACTGCCGCCACGACCGGGATCTCCGCATTTGTCACGCCTGACGGTAAAGTCTCCTGGCAGACCCGTGAACTTGTCCCCGACATGAACGTGGTCACGGTGCCCGTACGCACTCAGGAAACGATCGCCACGAAGGTGGGCGAGCTTCCCGAATGGGCATTGATGGTGATGGGAGCGGCGGCTGTCGGAGTCGCCGTATGGCGCGGCAGGCGGCGAGGCGACCGAATGGGGAACGACTCATGATGGAGACTCTCGGCCGGGTGCTCGTCGTCGTCCCGACCTACAACGAGCGCGACAACCTGCCCGCGATCGTCGAGCGCGTGCGTGCCGCGCTGCCGGACGCCCACGTGCTGGTGGCCGACGACAACAGCCCCGACGGCACCGGCGAGGTGGCCGACGGGCTGGCCGCCGACGACGAGCACGTCCACGTCCTCCACCGGCAGGGCCAGCAGGGGCTCGGCGCGGCCTACATCGCCGGGTTCAGGTGGGGGCTCGGCGAGGGCTACGACGTGCTGGTGGAGATGGACGCCGACGGCTCCCACCAGCCCGAGGAGCTGCCCAAGCTGCTCCAGGCGCTGGGCGACGGCGCCGACCTGGCGATCGGCTCCCGCTACGTGCCCGGCGGCAAGGTGGTCAACTGGCCCCACCGGCGCGAGCTGCTGTCCAAGGGCGCCAACATCTACACCCGGGTGATGCTCGGCCTGCCCGTACGCGACGCCACGGCCGGCTTTCGCGCCTACCGGGCGGCCACGCTGGAGAAGGTGGGCCTGTCCGGGGTCGAGTCGCAGGGCTACTGCTTCCAGGTCGACCTCACGCTGCGCACGGCCCGGCACGGGCTGCGCGTCGTGGAGGTGCCGATCACGTTCGTCGAGCGTACGGTCGGCAAGAGCAAGATGAACGGCAAGGTCATGTCCGAGGCGTTGTGGCGCATCGGCCTGTGGGGCGTCACCGGCCTGCCCGGACGGCTGCGCCGCTCCCGCGGATAAGACGCGCATGAGACGCGGATGAGAACGCCCGCCCCCGGGACCGTCCGCCTCCAGGACCCGCCCGCCTCCAGGAACACCGGCCTTCAGGAACGTCAGCGGCCCGCCGGACGTTGTCATTGACGTAGGTGTGCGCGGAATCGAGGAAACGATGCGGCTGCTGCTGTTGCTGGCCTTCCTGGCCGTCCCGGTGCTGGAGGTCTGGCTGCTGATCCAGGTCGGATCGCTGATCGGCGGATGGCCGACCGCCGGGCTGCTCGTTGCGGGCAGCCTGCTGGGCGCCTGGCTGGTGCGCCGCGAGGGCCGCCGGGTCTGGCGCAGCCTTCAGGCGGCGTTGTCGGAGGGCCGCGTGCCCGACCGCGCGCTGGCCGACGGCGGCCTGGCGATGGCGGGCGGCGTGCTGCTGATGGTCCCGGGCTTCTTCACCGACGTCGTCGGCCTCTTCTTCGTGTTGCCGTTCACCCGGCCGCTGATGCGGCGGCTGGCGTCGGGCTTCTTCGACCGGCGGGTCAGGCGGATGGCGGCGGCCTCCCCGTACGCGGACGTGTTCCCGCCCACGCCCGGCGGCGGCCAGGCGGCGTACGACGACAGGGGTGTGCACGGCGGCAAGGTCGTGCAGGGGAAGGTCGTGCACGGCGAGGTCATCCGCGACGAACGCGACGACTGACCCCGCCGTGGTTCACCCGTGGCGCGCCTACCAGCGCCGGTAGACCTCCTCGGCCCAGCCGTACAGGCCGTCGACGGTCACGCTCTCGCCGTCGTCGGCGACGACCGTGCCCCGGTAGTGGCCGAACGCCTGGGCCTCCTGGCTGCGCATGTAGAAGGCCCGCCGTACGTCGGCCTCGCGTACGTGCTCGGGCACGAACTCCAGGTCGACCCGGTCGCCGGTGATGTGCCAGGGCGCGCGCCAGTCGGAGGTGTCGTAGCGCCAGACCAGCTCCTCGCTGATCTTGTGCAGGCGGCCGTCGAGGATGAGGGCGTTCTCCACGCTGCCGGTGCCGTCGGTCCACTTGCCGCCGATCTGCAGGGCGACGTCCCGGCCGCCGGGCCGTCCGGCGGCGGCGCCCCAGTTCCAGCGGATGTCGCCGGGCCAGCGCCCGCGTCCGAGGTCGAGCGTGGCGAGGGCGTCGGCGGGGTCGAACTCGTAGGTCAGCCCGTTGACGCGCACGGTGCCCTCGGCGGGCCGGCCGACGTCCTTGACGGTGTACTGGAAGCGGCGGGGGCTCCACGGCACCACGACCGACAGGCTCTCGCGGTCCGGCACCCGGCGTACCAGCACGTCGGCGGCGATCTCGGCGGACTTCAGCCGCAGCCGGGTGCCTTCGGCGGTCTCGTCCACGCTGATGCGCACCGGACCGGCGCCTATGCGCACGCTGCCCTCGCCGCCGCGCTCGGAGAAGGACACGCCCCTGGCCGGGACGAGCAGGCCCCGGCTGGAGACCTGCTCGCCGGTGCGGCGGTCGAGGAAGAACGCCGACTCACCGGCCAGGTAGTCGAGGCTGCTGGCGCTGAAGGCGAACACGTGCCCGGGGCTGGTGACGCACCAGTAGTCCCAGCGCATCGTGCGGCCCCAGCCGCGGATGTTGGCGCGGTGGAGCGGGGTGCGGCTCCAGCCGACCGCCGCCGGGTTGAGCCGCCCGTCGGGCAGGCACAGGTCGACCCGGCGGGTGATCTCGCGCTCGGCGACCGCGCGCGGGCTCGTCTTCATCGTGCTCTCCGTCATCGTCCCAGCCCCACGCTGAGGTATTTGTACTCCAGGTAGTCGGCCACCCCGTGGTGGCCGCCCTCGCGTCCGTAGCCGCTGCTCTTGATGCCGCCGAACGGCGCCTGCGGCGGCGCCAGCGGGCCCCCGTTCACGGTGACCATGCCGAACTGCAGCTCCTCGGCCACCCGTACGGTCCTGCTCAGGTCGTTGGTCCACACGTACGCGGTCAGCCCGTACGGGGTCGCGTTCGCGCGTTCGACGACCTGGTCGCAGTCGTCGAACTCCAGCACCGGCGCGACCGGCCCGAACGTCTCCTCGCGGCAGACCAGCATGTCCTCGCTCACCCCGCCCAGCACGGTCGCCGGGTAGAACGTCCCGGCGCCCTCGGGACGGCGCCCGCCGGTCAGCACGGTCGCGCCGCGCGCCACGGCGTCCTCGACGTGCCGGCTCACCTTGGCCACGGCGGTCTCGTCGATGAGCGGGCCCAGCTCGGCCGCCTCGGCCTGGCGTACCAGCTCGGCGGTGAAGGCGGCGGCGAGCGAGGAGTGGACGAAGATCCGGTTGGGCGAGGTGCAGGCCTGCCCGGCGTTGAGGAACTTGCTCCGGGCGACCGCGCGGGCGGCGGCGACCGGGTCGGCGTCGGGGAAGACCAGGACGGGCGCGTGCCCGCCCAGCTCGACGCTGAGCCGCTTGACGTCGTGGGCGCTCTGCCTGATCAGCTCCCTGCCCACCTCGGTGGAGCCGGTGAAGGAGACCTTGCGCACCCGCGGGTCGGTCATGACCGCCTGGCCGAACCCGGCCGGCCGGGACGTGGTGACCAGGTTGAACACGCCCGGCGGCAGCCCGGCCGCGACGAACGCCTCGGCGACCTCGATCGCCGACAGCGGGGTCTGCTCGGCGGGCTTGAGCACGACCGTGCAGCCGGCGGCCAGCGCCGGGCCGAGCTTGCGGGTGATCATCGAGACCGGGAAGTTCCACGGGGTGATGCCCGCCACCACGCCGACGGGCTCGGGCAGCAGCCAGATCCGGTTGTCGGCGTGGGCGCCCGGCACGGTCTCGCCGTAGAGGCGGCGGGTCTCCTCGGCGGCCCACAGCAGATGGTCGGCGCCCGACAACACCTCGCCCCTGGCCTCGGCGAGCGGTTTGCCCTGCTCGGCCGTCATGGTCGCGGCGATCGTGTCGGCCCGCGCCGTCAGCTCGCGGGCGGCGGCCCGCATGAGGTCGGCGCGTTCGTGCGCGGCCATGGCCCGCCAGCCGGGCAGCGCGGCCGCGGCGGCGTCGACCGCCTGCGTGGCCAGCTCGGGGCCGCAGTCGGCGACCCGCGCCAGCGGCTCGCCGGTGGCGGGGGCATGCACGGTGAACGTCTCGCCGGCCTCCAGCCAGGCGGCGCCGATGAGAGCCCTGCGGGTGTCAGCCATGTGTCTCCTGGATTCCTTCGATGAGGGCCTTCATGGCGGCCATCTCGTGGGCGTGCTGCAGCTTGCCGGCCAGCGGGATGTCGCCCGCGACCAGGGCGTTCCTGATGGCGATGTGCTCGGCGTGCGACTTGGGCAGCCGCCAGGGCACCAGGCGGAAGCCGCGCTGGGCGGTCTCCGTACGGGACCACAGGCTCTGCAGCATGCGGTGGGTGAGCTTGCTGTGCTCGGTGTCGCACAGCAGGGAGTGGAAACGCCGGTTGAGGCGGGCGAAGGCGGCCACGTCCTCGCGGGCGACGGCGGTCTCGCACTCGGCGAGCACGGCGTCGACCTCGGCCAGCCGCGCGCCCTCCAGGGGCACGCCGCCCAGCTCCAGCGCCAGCGCGGTGAGCGCGGCCCGGACGCTGTAGAGCTCGCGCACGTTGGCCACCGTGAGCTCGGCGACCACGGCGCCCACGTGCGGGCGCTCGACCAGCCAGTCCTCCGAGCACAGCTGCTTGATGGCCTCGCGCACGGGCGTCTCGCTGATGCCCACGGCCTCGGCCACGACCCTGGTGGTGATCTTGGTGCCCGGAGGCGCCTCGCCGCTCATGATCAGATGTTTGATGTGCTCCGCCGCCAGATCCGCCTTGGTGCGGAAGGGGGAACGCGATTCGGCCATGGTTGAGGAGCCCTTCAGACCCGCTGGACGGTGAGCGGCTCGATCGCCGCGTGGTCCAGCTCTACACCGATTCCAGGGCCCGCCGGAACGGCGACGAGACCGCGGGAGTCGGGCAGTAGCGGTTCGGTCAGCATGGCGTGGAACACCTCCGGGACGATCACCGGCGGATCGTAGGGGTACTCCAGCCAGTCGCAGTTCGGCAGCGAGGCGCAAAGTTGCAGGTTGCCCGCCACGCCGAGCCCGGTGGCCCAGGCGTGCGGGATGACCCTGCGCTGCCGGGCGGCGGCCATGGCGCCGAAGTCGCGCAGCGCGCCGATCTCCTCGCTCTCGTTCGCGTCGGGCTGAAAGATGTCGAAGCAACCATCCTCCAGCATCCGGACGAGCTGGCCGATGCCGCGGTTGTGCTCGCAGCCCGCGATCGGGATCGGCGAGGCCGCGGTCAGCTCGCACAGCGCGCGGTAGTCGTGCCGGGGCAGCGGTTCCTCCAGCCACGCCACGCCCAGGTCGGCCAGTTCCCTGGCCGTGGTGAGGGCGCGTTCGAAGTCCCAGATCAGGCGGGTGCCGTCGGGGGAGTAGCGCCACCGGGCGGCCGCCTGGTTGGCGTCCACCATGATCGCCACGTCGGGCCCGACGGCCTCGCGTACGGCGGCGACCTGGCGTACGTCCTCGGCGACGGTGGCCGCGTGCACGCGCAGCTTGACGCCCTGGAAACCGCGTTCGACGGCGGCGAGGGCGTCTTCGGCCCGCTGCTCGGGGCTGCGCAGCTCGCCGAAGCTGGCGTAGGCGCGGACAGCTCCCGAGTGCCCGCCCCACAGCTTGTACAGCGGCTGCCCGCAGGCCTTGCCGACGGCGTCCCACACGGCGACGCCGACGACCCAGGGCCGCGGGAAGACGTACTCGGCCACGTAGCGCAGCCGGTTGGCGACGTGCGTGGTGTCGAAGGCGTCCAGGCCGACGAGCTGCGGGCGGATCCAGCCGCGGATCGCCTCCAGCAACATCGGCCCGGTGCCGTGCCCCATGTCGCCGCCGGACACGCCGACGATGCCCTCGTCGGTCTCGACCTCGACGATGACCGCCGACATCGCCCGGTGCGCGCCCTCCGGGGCCCACGACGGCACGAACGGCCGGGGATAGGGCAGTTCGATGACCCGCGCGCGGACATCTGTGATCCTCATCGGCTCCTCACCCCTTGGTCGCGCCGTCCGCGAGACCCTTGATCAGGTACTTCTGCACCAGCAGCGCGAAGACGACCACGGGCAGCACGGTCAGCACGCCGACCGCGGCCAGCGGCCCCCACATCCCGCCCTTCTCGGTGTCGGCCGCGATCCCGGCGATGGCGACGGGGATCGTGACCGCCCGGTCGTTGGTGAGGATCAGCGCGAACAGCAGCTCCTCCCAGGCCAGGATGATGCAGAAGATCAACGTCGAGACCAGCCCGGTCAGGCTCGTCGGCACGATGATGCGGAAGAACGCCCCGAACCGCGAGCAGCCGTCGATCATCGCCGCCTCCTCCAGCTCCTTGGGCAGCCCGCGGAAGAAGGCCCGCATCAGCCACACCACGTACGGCACCAGGAAGGTCACGTACGCCAGGATCACGGTGATGTACTGGTCGGTCAGCCCGAGCTTCCTGGCCACCAGGAACAGCGGCACCACCAGCGCGATCGGCGGCACCGCGCGCGAGGCCAGGATGAGCCCGCCCACGACGCCCGCGCCGCGCATCCGCAGCCGCGACAGCGCGTACCCGGCCATGGAGCCGGCGACCATGGAGATGGCCGAGGCGCCCGCCGCCACGATGACCGTGTTGATGATGCGGGGCAGGATGCGCGCCTGCTGGAAGTAGCTGACGTAGTTGTCGAGGGTGAACTCGCTCAGCCACCGCGGCGGCACCGTGAAGATGTCCCTGGGCAGCTTGAACGAGATCGAGACCATGTAGAGCACGGGGAACAGGAAAGCCAGCGTCACCAGGACGGCCCCGGTGACGGCCGCGTACCGTCTCACCATCGGTTCTCCAGACGCCGGGTCACGCGGAACAGGACAAAGGTGATCAACATCGTCAGGAGCAGCACGATCGTGGCCATCGAGGAGGCCGAGCCGAACTCCAGGCTCCTGAACCCCTTCTCGTAGATGTAGAGGTTGATGACGTTGGTCGAGTTGCCGGGACCGCCCCTGGTGGCCGCCAGCGCGATGTCGAACATCTTGACCGCGCCCAGCCAGCGCACCACGAACGCGGCGGCCATCACCGGCACCAGCAGCGGCAGCGTGATGCGCCGCATGATGGCCCAGCGGCCGGCGCCGTCGGACTTGGCGGCCTCGTACACGTCGCCGGGCAGCGCCATGATCCCGGCCGAGGCGATGAGCACCACGAACGGCGTCCAGCGCCAGGTGTCGATGACGATCAGGCTGGCCATGGCCAGCGTCGGGTCGCCGATCCACTCGATCGGCCCGACGCCGACCAGGCCGAGGGCGTAGTTGACCACGCCCCACAGCGGGTCGAGCAACATCCGCCACACGCCGCCGGCGACCACGGGGGCCACCACCATCGGGATGAGGAACAGGGCCCGCAGCACGCCCCGCCCCCGCCAGGCGACGTTGAGCAGGAACGCGATGGCGAACCCGAGCACCATCTGCAGCGGCAGCGCGATCACCAGGTAGACGCCGGTGACCTTGAGCGAGTCCAGGAAACCCGGATCGTGCAGCACGGCCTCGTAGTTGCGCCAGCCGACCCATCCGGACGGCTGGAAGGAGGCCAGGTCGAAGTCGGAGACGCTCACCCAGGCCGTGTAGAGGATCGGGTAGAGCAGCATGCCTGCCAGCAGAAGCAGGGCGGGGGCGAGGAAGAGCCAGGCCGTGCCCGGCTCTCCCAGTCGAGCACGCCTCACTGGTTGTAGCCCTTGGACTTCAGCAGGTCGGTGATCTCCTTGGCGGCCTGGTCGATCGCCTGCTGCGCGGTCGCCTGCCCGGACATGGCCCGGCTGGTCTGCAGCGCCAGGATCTGCTGCACGGCGTCGGACTCGGGCAGCCTCGGCCGCCACATCTCACCCTTGGAGACGACGTCGTAGCCCTCCTTGAGCGCCTTGTAGACCGGCTCGGCCCACTCGGCGGGCGGGGTGCCGTCGAGGGTGGAGTTGCGGGCGGGGAAGGTGCCGAACGCCTGGGCGGTGAACTGCTCGCCCTGCTTGGAGGTCACCCACTGCAGCCAGGTCCACGCGGCGGCCGGGTGGGTGGACTTCTTGGAGACGCCCGCCGTCCAGATGCCGCGGTGGGCGCCCGGCGCGGTCGTCCCGGCGGGCAGGGTGGTGATGCCCACCTCCTCGGGGGTGAGGGTGGTGGTCTCCTTGTCCACGGCGGTGCCCTTGAAGACGCTGCCCCACATGAACATGGTGGCCGTCTTGCCCTGCCGGAAGGCCTCCAGCGGCTCGTTGAACTGGTACGTGCTCGCCCCGGGCGGCGCGTACTTGAGCAGGTCCACCTGCGTCTGCAGGGCCTTGACGCCGGCGGGGGTGCCGAAGGCGACCTTCGTGCCGTCCAGGATCTTGCCGCCGTCGGAGTTGAGCACGGTCTGCCACACCGTGGGCGTCAGCGGGTCCTTGGTGAAGTACGTGCCCACGGCCCAGGAGTCGGTCTTGCCGTCGCCGTCGGTGTCCTGGACGAGCTTGGGGGCGTCCTTGAAGTACTGCTCCCAGGTCGTCTGCGCGGTCGGCTCGGCCACCCCGGCCTTCTTGTACAGCGACTTGTTGTAGAACATCAGCAGCAGGTTCGAGCGGACGGGCACCGCGTACTGCTTGCCCTCCCACTCGCCGGCGGCCAGCGGCGAGGCGTTGAAGTCGGCCCAGTCGTAGCCGGGATCGTTCCACTTGGCCAGCTCCGGGCCCTTGAGGTCGTACAGAGCGCCGGTCTTGGCGAGCTGCGGGAGCCAGGGGTCGTCGGCCAGGACCACGTCGTAGGTGGCGGTGGTGCCGGTCAGCTCCAGCATCGTCTTGGCGAGCTGGTCGTTGTAGGGGACGCCGTCGACGGTGACCTTGATGTTGGGGTACTTCTTGGTGAACTCCGGCACGAGCTTGTCCTGCCACTGCTTGGCGAACGCGTCGTTGGCGATCACGCGGATCGACACCGGGGCCTGCGCCGTGCCGAGGCCGCCGCCGTCGCCCCCGACCTCCTCCGACGGTGAGCCGCAGGCGGCGACGCTGAGCGCGAGCACGGCCGCGACCGTGACGAGCCGGGTGCTGTTCAACACTTGTGTCCTCCCGGAGGGGAATGGGGGATTTCAGGCGGAGGGGTCGATGGCGAGCTTGACGACGTCCCGGCCGTCCAGCGCGTAGCCGGAGCCCAGGGCCTCGAGCGCCTCGCGGACCCGGCCGAGCGGCACGCGGTGGCTGACCACCTGCTCGAACGGGCTGCCGCCGCGCTCCAGGATCGTCAGCGCCTCGTGGTAGCGGCGCTGCATGTCGGGACCGGCGCCGTAGACCCCGGCGATGGTGATGTCCCGCTTCAGCAGGTCGCTGAAGGGGTTGAAGGGAACGGTGCCGCGGTCGGTGAAGTTGCCCAGTTCGGCCAGTACGCCGCCGTCGGCGACCAGGCCGAGCGCCTCGGTGAACGACTCGGGCGAGCCCGCGGTGCCGATGACGGCGTCGGCGCCCTCGCGGCCGAGGGCGTCGAAGACCGCCCGGCGGCGCCCGGCGGTTCCCTGGCCGAGATCGACGACGGCGTCCGCGCCGAGCCGCGCGGCCAGCTCCAGGCGGGCGCCGGGCGCGCCGACGGCGACCACCCTGGCCGCCCCGGCGGCCCGGGCGGCGGCCACGGCCATCAGGCCGATCGCGCCGACGCCCTGGACCACGACGGTGGAGCCGATCCGGATCGCGGAACGTTCCACACCGTGCAGGGCCACCGACAGCGGCTCCTGCAGCACGGCGACCTCGGCGGGCAGATCGGTCCGGTAGAACACCGTTCCCGCGTTCGAGGCGTACAGGTGGGTGGCGAAGCCGCCGGTCAGGTACGGCGGCCGGTCGGCGGGGGAGGCGAAGCCGTAGGACGGCCGCCGGTCCGGGCAGTTTCCCGGCCTGCGGCGTACCTGGCACTCGAAGCACCGGCCGCAGCTCAGCGACGGGAAGACGCCGACCCGGTCGCCGACGGCCACCGGCCGGCCGGCGTGGTCGGTGGCCACGCCCTCGCCGAGCGCCGCCAGGCGGCCGACGATCTCGTGCCCGAGCAGCGCGGGGAAGCGCACGCTGGCCAGGCGGCCCCGGTAGATGTGCGCGTCCGTGCCGCACATGCCGCACAGCTCGACCTCCAGGACGAACTGTCCCGGGCCGGGCCGCGGCAGGTCATACTCGCGCACCTCCACCGCGCCCGCGACGCCGGTGACGATCGCCGCGCGTGCCGTCGCGTCCATGCACCGCCTCCTGCATTCTGCTTTCTATAGAATGTGGAAGACGGTAGTTCGTCCGGTTTTGAACGGTCAATCCTTGTTACCGGAATGTTTCTGAGGACACGTCCACGAAGTAGGCCCGCAGCAGCCTGCGTCCCTGCTCGACCATGGCCCGATCGCCCTGTGGCGTCGAGGAGAACGACAGGTGCAGCACGGCCGCCGTGGCCTGGATGGCCAGCCGCATCACCCGGTACGGATCGGGCAGCGCCGGCAGCCCCGCCTCCTCCAGCGCGAAGTGGTAGAGCCGCTCGGCCAGCACGTCCCCGCTCTCCCGCACGCTCCCCGCGGGCAGGAACGAGGCGCCGCCCGGTCGGGTGTCGGCGAAGTCGACCACGGTGAAGCCCGGCACGCTCCTGCGCATCGCGACCGTCTCGGCCAGGACCACCTCCGCCGCCCGCGGCCAGGTCAGCGCCGGCTCCGCGGCGATCCTGACCCGCAGCCGGGCCAGCAGGAGCTCCAGGTTTCGCAGGGCCAGCTCGCGCAGCATCCCGGGTCTGCCGTCGAAGAACTGGTAGATGGTGCCGGCGGGCACGCCGGCGCTCCTGGCCACGTCGGAGATGGTGAGGGCGTCCAGGCCCACCTCGTCCAGCAGGCGCGCGGAGGCGTCGAGGATGCGCTCGACCCTGTCGATGCTGCGCCGCTGGACCGGCCGCCGCCGGAGGCCCGGGTTCTCCACGGACAAGTCTTAACATAACGACCCGTCATGTTCTAACGTGACATCCTCTCACGTTCCCCCCCAACGGAGGACATGCATGGCCGAAACGCGCCTCGCGCCTGACAGACGGGTATCCGCGGGCTGGATGTCCCTGCTGGCGCTGGCCCAGATGGGGGTCATCATGGCGATGACCGTCGGAAACCAGATCCTGCTCCCCTCCCACGTGGCCCGCATCGATCCCCAGCACAAGGAGGCGTCGCTGGCGGCCGTGTTCGCCGTCGCCGCCGTCTGCACGATCGTGGCCAACCCGCTGTTCGGCGCCCTGTCCGACCGGACCCGCGCCCGGATGGGCCGGCGCCGCCCCTGGATCGCGGGCGGCGCGCTGGTCTGCGCCGCGTCCCTGGTCTTCCTGTCCCGCCAGGACTCCCTGGCCGGGCTGATCATCGGCTGGGCGGTCGCCCAGCTCGCCTTCACCGCCGCCCTGGCCACCGCCATCGCCACCGTGCCCGACCAGGTGCCGATCAGCCAGCGCGGCAAGGTGTCGGCGCTGGCGGGCGTGGGCCAGCTCGCCGGGCCGCTGCTGGGCGGCGTCGAGGTCACCGTCGTGGCGACCGGGTCGCAGGCCGGGTTCCTGGCGATGGCGGTCCTGGTGCTGCTGCTGGTGCTGCCGTTCAGCCTGTTCACCCGGGAGCCCGCCACCGGGCCGGCCGACCTGCCGCCGTTCGACGCGCGTTCGCTGCTGCGCAGCTTCCGCGTGAGCCCGCGCAAGCACCCCGACTTCGCCTGGGCCTGGGTGAGCCGCTTCCTGATCACCCTCACGCTCGCCATGGCCATCGGCTACCTGCAGTACTACCTGCGCGACGGCGTCGGCTACGAGGCCCTGTTCCCCGGCTCCACCGTCGAGCAGGGCGTCGTCGTCCTGGTCGCGGTCTTCACGCTGAGCAGCGTCGTCCCCACGCTGCTGGCGGGCTGGCTGTCGGACCGCTCCGGCAACCGCCGGGCCGCCGTCTTCACCGGCGGCCTCACGATGGCCGCTTCCGGGCTCGTGCTGACGTTCCTGACGAGCTGGCCCGCCGGCTCGGCCGCCAGCGTGCTGCTGGGCGCGGGCTACGGCATGTTCGCCGCCGTGGACCAGGCCATGGTCACCCAGCTCCTGCCCGCCGACGCCGACCGCGGCAAGGACCTGGGCATCGTGAGCCTGGCCAACTCCGCCTCCAACACGCTCGGGCCGGTGATCGCCGCGCCCCTGGTCACCTCGGCGGGCGGCTACCCGCTCATGTACGCCGTCGCGGCGGGCTTCGCCGCCCTCGGCGCCTGCCTCATCTGGAGGATCCGCAGTGTTCGATAACGACGCCTGGTGGCGCGACGCCGTCGTCTACCAGATCTACCCGCGCAGCTTCGCCGACGGGGACGGCGACGGCCAGGGCGACCTGCCGGGCGCGCTGGCCCGCCTGGACCACCTGGCCGACCTGGGCGTGGACGCCGTCTGGCTGAGCCCGTTCTACCCCTCGCCGCTGGCCGACGGCGGCTACGACGTCGCCGACTACACCGGCGTCGACCCCCGCTACGGCACCCTGGCCGACTTCGACGCCTTCGTCGCGGCGGCCACGGCCAGGGACATCAAGGTCGTCGTCGACATCGTGCCCAACCACTGCTCCTCGGCCCACCCGCGCTTCCAGAAGGCGCTGGCCGCCGGCCCCGGCAGCCCCGAACGCGACTGGTTCGTCTTCCGCGACGAGCCCAACAACTGGCAGTCCATGTTCGGCGGCCCGGCCTGGACCCGCACGCCCGATGGCCAGTGGTACCTGCACTTGTTCGACGCCGCCCAGCCCGACTGGAACTGGCGGCACCCCGGCGTGACCGCCATGTTCGAGGACGTGCTGCGGTTCTGGCTGGACCGCGGCGTGGCCGGGTTCCGCATCGACGTGGCCGCCATGCTGTTCAAGGAGGACGGCCTGCCGGACGTCGTCCCCGGCAGCCAGGGCGCCCCGCTGGCCCCCGGCCGCTCGGCGGTGCCGTACGAGCACCAGCCCGAGCTGCTGGAGCTGTACCGGTCCTGGCGCAAGATCCTGGCCGCCTACCCAGGGCCGCGCGGCACCGTGGCCGAGATCTGGTTCGCCGACGCCGCCCAGGCCCGGCCCTACCTGACCGGCGACGGCCTGGCCCAGCTGTTCAACTTCCGCCTCATGCCCCTGCCCTGGTCGGCCGGGGAGTTCCGCGGCGTGGTGGAGGAGTCGTACCGGCTGGCCAGCGAGACGGGCGGCTCGATCCCGTGGGTGCTGGGCAACCACGACGTGCCGCGCATGGTCACCAGGTTCGGCATCGACCAGGACCTGGTCCGCGCTCCGACCCCGGACGTACTGCTCGGCCGGGTCGCCGTGGACGCCGAGCTCGGCACGAGACGCGCCCGCGCGGCCGCGCTGCTGCTGCTCGCCCTGCCCGGCGGCGCCTACATCTACCAGGGCGACGAGCTGGGCCTGCCCGAACACCTCCAGATGCCGGACGAGGCGCGGCAGGACCCCATGTTCGAGCGCACCGGCCGCGCCTTCATCGGCCGGGACGGCTGCCGCGTGCCGCTGCCCTGGTCCGGCACCTCCGCGCCGTACGGGTTCGGCGCGGGCGGCACCTGGCTGCCCCAGCCGCCGGACTGGGCCGCCCTCACCGTCGCCGCCCAGCGGGACGACCCCGGCTCCACGCTCAACCTCTACCGCGCCGCCCTCGCCCTCAGACGCGAGCACCCCGCGCTCGGCGAGGGCGAGCTGACCTGGCTCGGCGCGCCGCCCGGCGTGCTGGCCCTCACCCGCGAGCCCGGCTTCACCCTCATGGTCAACTTCGGCCCCGACCCGGTGCCGCTGCCCCCGCACTCCGCCGTCCTGCTGGCCAGCGGCCCCCTGGACGGCGGCACGCTGCCGGCCGACACGGCGGTGTGGCTCTCGTGACCCACGACCCGGTCCCGCTCCCGGAGTACCCCCGGCCCCAGCTCGTCCGCGACAGCTACCTCAACCTCAACGGCCGCTGGCGGTACGCCGTCAACGATGGGACGCGGCCCGGCTCCTACGACGGCGACATCGTCGTCCCGTACTCGCCGGAGGCGCCGCTGTCCGGGGTCGGGCGGCAGCTCCAGCCGGGGGAGACCCTGTGGTACCGGCGCTCGTTCGAGCCGCCCGCCGGGCCCGCGGGCGGGCGGGTGATCCTGCACTTCGGCGCCGTGGACCAGACCTGCCGGGTCTGGGTCAACGACGTCGAGGTGGGCGGCCACACCGGCGGCTACCTGTCCTTCTCCTTCGACGTCACCGACGCCCTGCGCGAGGGCGGCAACACCCTCGACGTGGCCGTACGGGACGACAGCGACACCGGCTGGCACGCGCGCGGCAAGCAGCGGCTGCGGCGCGGCGGCATCTGGTACACCGCCCAGTCGGGCATCTGGCAGACGGTCTGGGCCGAACGCGTGCCCGAGACGTACGTGGAACGGCTCACGCTGACCCCCGTGCTCGCCGAGGAGTGCGTGGAGGTGACCGTGCACGCCCCGGCCGGCGAGGCCGCCATCGAGATCCTCGCCGCCGGGGAGGTGGTGGCCCGCGCCACGGCCCCGGCCGGGAGCCCGGTGCGCGTCCCGCTGCCCGGCGCCCGCCCGTGGAGCCCGGAGGACCCCTTCCTGTACGAAGTCACCGTCACGCTCGGCGCCGACCATGTCCGCGGCTACTTCGGCATGCGCTCCTTCTCCGTCGGCCCCGACGGCGACGGCGTGCCCAGGCTGCTGCTCAACGGCCAGCCGTACTTCCACGCCGGGATCCTCGACCAGGGCTACTGGCCCGACGGCCTGTACACGCCGCCGTCCGACGAGGCCATGGTGGACGACATCGTCATGATGAAGCAGCTCGGCTTCACGATGCTGCGCAAGCACATCAAGATCGAGCCGCTGCGCTGGTACCACCACTGCGACCGGCTCGGCATGCTCGTCTGGCAGGACCTGGTCAACGGCGGCGAGACCTACCGGCCGCTGGTCATCACCACGCCGGCGATCCTGCCGCTGCGGCTGGACGACCGCCGCCACCACCGCTTCGGACGGGCCGACGCCGACGGGCGCGCCGCGTTCGAGTCCGAGCTGCGCGAGACCGTCGAGCACCTGCGCAACGTGGTCGGCCTGGCGGTGTGGGTGCCGTTCAACGAGGGCTGGGGCCAGTTCGACGCCGCGCGCGTCGCCGGCGAGCTGGCCCGGCTCGACCCCACCCGTACGATCGACCACGCCAGTGGCTGGCACGACCAGGGCGCCGGCGACCTGCTCAGCCTGCACGTCTACTTCCGGCGTTTCCGCCCGCCCCGCCCGGACGGCCGCGTCCTGGTCCTGTCGGAGTACGGTGGCTACAGCCTGCCCGTCGAAGGCCACACCTGGGGCGAGAAGGAGTTCGGCTACCGGCGCTACGGCACCGCGGCCGAGCTGGGCGAGGCGTTCGTCCGGCTGCACGAGGAGCAGATCGTCCCGGCCATCGGCAAGGGCCTGAGCGCCACCGTCTACACCCAGCTCTCCGACGTCGAGGACGAGCTGAACGGCCTGCTCACCTACGACAGGGCCGAGCTCAAGCTGCCCGCCGACCTCATCCGCTCCGTCACGAGAAGGCTCACATTCCATGACCACCCATGAACGGGAGATCACCGCCCCCATCGACCTGTGCCTGCCCGGCGGCCGGCTGAACCCCGCCGCGGTCGGCTGGACCCGCACCCCGCTGCACCGGGCCGGCCTGCGCGGATGGGGACGGCGCAAGCGCTGGGAGTACTGGGGCGTGGTCACCCCCTCCCACATCATCGGCCTGGTCGCCTCCTCCCTCGACTACGCCGGGGTGCACGGGATCTACGTGCTCGACCGGGCCACCGGCGAGGAGTTCGCCAAGGACGTGGTGGTGCCGCTGGCCCGCGGCGCCGTCCTCCCCGACCGCAGCGGCGCGGGCACGGTCTCCGTACGCGGCGGCGGGCTGGCGATCGAGATCCGGCAGGACCCCGGCGGCACGCGCATCCACGCCGCCGCCCCGGGTGTGCAGATCGAGCTGGAGGTGCCGCTGCCCGAGGGCCACGAGTCGCTCGGCGTCGTGGTGCCCTGGGGGCCGAACCGGTTCCAGTACACGGTCAAGGACGTCGGCCGCCCGGCCCGCGGACGCCTGCGGCTGGGCACGGCGGAGTTCGCGATCGAGGAGACCGACTCCTTCGCGGTGCTGGACCACGGCCGCGGGAAGTGGCCGTACGCGGTCACCTGGAACTGGGCGGCCGGCAGCGGGCCCGGCAGGGCCGTCCAGCTCGGCGGCAAGTGGACCGACGGCACCGGCGTCACCGAGAACGCCCTGTTCACCGGCGGCCGGCTGCACAAGATCGGCGATGAGCTGGAGTGGTCCTACGACCGCGCCGACTGGCTGCGCCCGTGGCGGATCACCGGCCCGCGGGTCGAGGTGGAGTTCCGGCCCTTCCACGAGAAGGTCGCCCGTACCCAGCTCGGCGTCGTGGCCAGCGAGACCCACCAGTGCTTCGGCCACTTCTCCGGCCGGATCCAGGACGACGACGGCGCGTGGGTCGACCTCGACGGCCTGACCGGCTGGGCCGAGGAGGCCCGTAACCGCTGGTAGCCGCCACGGACACAGCGAAACCCCCGGGCGCCGCCCGGGGGTTTTCACCGTGAGAGGTCGTCAGGCGCTCTTGCGTCGCTGCGCGCGGAGCACCGCGAGCCTCTCGTTGAGCACCTCTTCCAGGTCCTCGATGGACCGCCGCTCCAGGAGCATGTCCCAGTGTGTCCGCGGGGGCTTGGTCTTCTTCGACTCCGGCTGCTCACCGTCGACCCGCACCGCGGTCACGCCGCACATGCGGCACTCCCAGGTCGCGGGGATCTCGGCCTCGGCGGCAAGCGGAACCTCGAAGCGATGGCCCTTAGGACAGGTGTAGGACACCTCCTGGCGTGGGGCCAGATCCGTGTTACGGTCGTTCTCGTAGCTGGTTGCCCCGAGCCGGGTGCCACGAAGCGCGCGCTCGCCCATGTCTAAATGCCTCCTACAGGGCCCCCATACGTGGGGGGTCTGTCTCCCACGGTGTCTAACGCTTGGTACCGTGATGGGATTCCCACCCGCGGGGTGATCCAATCGCGCTTGGGGCCTCGGTTATTCGAGCCCGCTCCGATCGGCTCCGCGTTCTCAGGCCGCGACCCCTGTGCGACGGGCCCTGACCAGGCTCGATGCCAGCCACAACGCGCCGATCATGATGAGCGCCCCGTGCGCGATCCGCACCGGGTACGGGCTGAAGAACTGCGGGATGAACAGTGCGAAACCCAGCCCGAGCACGATTCCGGCCTGCCTGGGCAGCGTCCCCGTGCCCCAGACGGCCACCGCGGCCATCACCGCGCCGACGCCGAGCAGCGCGAGCCCGGAGGCGAACATGGTGATCGCGACCGGGTGGAAGCGGAACTGCGTGGCCAGCTCCATCAGTGCGGGGTTCCCGTCCGCCAGGGAACGTGCGGCGATCACGTGCAGGCCGAAATCCTCGGCGCCGTAGTAGGGGAGCGTGAGGCCGGCGCCCACCCAGGTCACCGCGGCCGCCCGCAGCGACAGGCGGTCGCCGAGCACCTGGTGGAGCCCGAGCACGCCCAGGCCGAGCAGTACGAAGCCGAGCATCGCGGCCAGGTGGCCGGTGACCCAGCCGGTCGAGGCCATCGCGACGGCGTCGTCGCCGGACGGGCGCAACACCGGATAGGCGAACAACAGGATGCCGCCGAGGGCGAAGGCGGCGGAGGTGAGGCGGGGGGCGGTCATGGGATGCTCCTTGCTGAGGGCGTTGCTCCGTTATGAGAGCAATGCTCTCGCCATGGGCCCGCCATGTCAAGAGCACTGCTCTCTCTTTGGAGCATCGTCATGCCGTGGAGGTCACGTCAGAAGCGGCACCAGTGTGCGGTCGCCGAAGTTCGTCATCGCCGCCAGCGGCTTGGAGGCCGCGCTGACCAGCAGCGGAAGGCCCGGCGTGCCCTTGCCTCTGGCGATCCGGGGGCCGAGCGCGGCCATCAGTGCGGTCAGCGCCGGCAGCGGCCTGATCCACATCGTGAGCTCCCGGATCAGGCCGTCGTCGTCCAGGACGAGCTGGGCGACCTCGTTCAGCTCCTGGCGGCCCACCCGGGCGGTCGCCGTGAGCATGCGGACGTTCCCGTCCCCGATGTCGCTCTGGTAGCGCAGGTCCGACAGTACGTCGAAGACGGCCTCGAACAGCTCGCCCACCTGTCTGCGGCCGTCGAAGCGGGCTCTGTAGCTCAGCGGCGAATGGAACACCACCCCGTCGGCGAACGTCGCCTTGATCGCCTGGACGTCATGCGCCTCGCCGGCCTCGCGGTACGCCCGGGCGGGTGAGTCCTGAATGTGAACTGTCATGGGTTCACTTTATCAACCGACTATCCTGGGTGCATGAACAGGTTCGGTGAGATGCACTGCTCCATAGCCCAGGCCGTCGGCGTCATCGGCGAGCCCTGGACGCCGCTGATCCTGCGTGACCTGTTCCTGGGCCTGCGCAGGTTCGACGACCTCGCCGAGGACCTGGGCATCTCGCGCAACCTGCTGGCCCGCCGGCTCGACCATCTCGTCGCGACGGGGGTCGTGGAGAAACGGCCCTACCAGGAACGGCCGGTGCGCCACGAATACCTGCTGACCGAGGCGGGGCGTGACGTCGTGCCCGCGCTGATGACCCTCATGGCCTGGGGTGACCGCTGGTCCACGCCGCCCGGCGGACCGCCCGCGCTGCTCGTGCACTCCTGCGGCCGGCAGTTCACGCCCGTCGTCACCTGCCCTCACTGTGGCGGGGAGGTCACCGCCGAGACCGTGCTGCCGGTGCCGGGCCCCGGAGCCGCGCGCGGGCCGGGGACGATGGTCCTGGCCGCCGATCTGTGACGGTCCGCGTTTGACTCCCGGCCCGGCGTGAGAGGACTCTCATCGGCCGCTCACGGCCACCCAACGGCCTCCGCGCAGCCTGAGGGGACGGGGACGTCGTACAGGAGGCGTAGATGGATCTCGGACCACGGTGGCTCGCGTTGGCGGCCGCGCTCGCGTTCGTCCTGGGCGGCGGGGCGATGCTTCTCCCCGCGCAGGCGTCGTCGCCCCCCCAAGCCCTCGTCCTCGCCGCTGACGACGACGGGGACGACGACGATGACGACGGGGAGGCCCGCTCGACCGGGCGGCGCGATCGGGCCAGGGATCAGGCGCCCGAACGGCGGCGCGAGGACGACGTCCGGGGCATCCCCGGTCTGGAGGCGCGTGACCCCGAGCGTGCGCCCGGTTCGTACGACGCCGGCGACCGGGTCGTCCGCGCGCAGGACGACGTCCCCAGGCGGGCCGAGATCCTGCTGGACGGCGACACCATGAGCAACTCCGTCAGCGGCACCGTCGGCAACACCGTCGGCAACGGCGTGGGCGCCGGCGGGTACGTCGGCCCGCTGGTGCTGGCGGCCATCCTCGGCACCGGCCTGCTGGTGGGCGCCACGTACTGGTTCTCGCGCAGGTTCGGCCCCTGACGGGGGTCAGATCCGGGAGGGGACCTCGTTGCCGGCCGCCCTGATGGCCTTGGGCAGGTTCGTCAGGGCGAGCAGCACGAAGCCCACCACGAAGAATATGATCATGGACACGATGGCGATCCGGTAGCTGTTGGTGAGCTGCAGCGCGATCGTCACGGTCAGCGACCCGATGAACGCCGACCCCTTGTCGCTGATCTGCAGCAGGCTGAAGTACTCCGCCTCCCGCCCCTTCGGGATCACCTGCGAGAACAGCGACCGCGACAACGCCTGCGTGCCGCCCAGCACGATCGCGATGGCGAAGGCCATCAGGTAGAACTGCAGCGCCTGCCCCTCGCCGACGAACATGGCCACCACCACGATCCCGGTCCACAACACCAGGCTGGCCAGCACCGTGCGCTTGGTGCCGAACCGGCGGGCCAGCGACCCCAGCAGCAGCGCCCCGAAGAACGCCACGAACTGCACCATCAGGATCGCCGTGATCTGTACGGTCTTGTCCAGCTTGAGCGCCTCGGAGGCGAAGGCCGCGCTGTTGCCGATGACCGTCTGCACGCCGTCGTTGTAGACCAGGTAGGCCACCAGGAACAGCAGCGTCAGCGGGTAGCGCCGCAGTTCGGCGAGCGTACGGCCGAGCTGGCGGAAGCTGCCGCCCACCGAGCGCAGCGTCGTCGTCTCGTGCGTGGCCACCGGACGGTTGCGCAGCCGCAGCAGCGGGACGATCGTGAAGATCGCCCACCACAGCCCGGCCGACATCATGCTGATGCGCACCGCCATGCCCTCGCTCAGCCCCAGGCTGTCGTGCTGCAGGAACAGCCCCAGGTTGAGCAGGAGCAGCAGGCCGCCGCCCAGGTAGCCGATCGCCCAGCCGCGTGAGGAGACGCCGTCGCGCTCCTCGGGGGTGGAGATCTGCGGCAGGAAGGAGTCGTAGACCACCACCGAGGAGCCGTAGGCCAGGTTGGCCACGACGAACAGCACGCCGCCCAGCATGTAGCGGTCGCCCTCGACGAAGTACAGGCCCATGGTGGCCAGCGCGCCGACGTAGGCGAACCCGCCGAGCAGCTCCCGCTTGCGGCCGGTGTGGTCGGCCAGCGCGCCCACGATGGGCAGGAACACGATCTGCAGGAACACCGCCACCGTCAGCGTCAGCCCGAAGAAGGCCGCGGGCCTGATGTCGGCGCCGAGCACGTCGACGTACCCCAGGCCGGGGTGGCGCAGGACGAGCGCGTCGAACTGGGACATGCACGTCTCGGAGGCCAGCTCGGGGAAGTCCTTGGCGCAGGCCGCGGTCTTGGCGACCGGGATCAGGTACGGCCCCAGGAACACCGAGATGATCGTGGTGTAGAAGGCCGAGTTGGCCCAGTCGTAGAAGTACCAGCCGCGCTGTTCCCGGCGGCGCGCCGCGGGGGAGTCGTCGAGGGCCGCGGGGGGTGCGGTGGAGGCCATGGTGTCGTGTCGCTCCTCTGCGGCCGGGCGGCCGGGGGCCTCGCGCGGCCCGGAAACGGGGATGGGACCAAACTTGACGGAGTGACCATCCTCGCAGGTCGCAGGTCACGTCCGGATGTCGTGCCCATGACCTTACAGTGATCACCGCATGAGAGGAAGGTCGCGCCCGCCGGGCCCGTACGGTCAGGCCGCCATGCCGCGCGGATGCCACAGGCCCCGGCGGTCGAGGACCTCGCGCAGGCCGATGACGTTGTCGGTCATGATGCCGTCGACGCCGAGGTCGAGCAGGCTCTCCATGCGGACGGTGTCGTTGATCGTCCACACGTGCACCTGCATGCCGATGGCGTGCGCCGTACGGATCAGGCGGCCGGTGGTGACGCGCAGGCCGCGGAAGCCGATGGGCACCTGCGCGCACGGGATCCCGGCGCGCGACAGGCGGGTCAGCAGGCGGCCGTAGCCGGAGGTGGTCGCGGCGGCCCGCAGCGCGGCCACGCCGCGCGGGCCGAGCGCCGAGCACACCTCGCGGCCCATCGCGGCCCTGGCCATGACCAGGCGTTCGTCGGAGAAGGAGGTCAGGCAGACGCGGTCGTGGGCGTTGGTGCGGCGGATCGCGTCGGCCAGCGGCGCGATGGCCGCGGCCTCCTTGACGTCGATGTTGAAGCGCACCTGCGGCCAGGTGCCGAGCAGGTCCTCCAGCAGCGGGATCTCGTGCAGGCCGCCGATGCGGGCCTGCCGGACCGCCCGGTAGGGCAGCTCGGAGATGCGGCCCCGCCGGTCGGTCACCCGGTCGAGGGTGTGGTCGTGGAAGGCCAGCAGCACGCCGTCGGAGGTGGCGTGCGCGTCGGTCTCCAGGTAGTCGTAGCCGAGGGCGACCGCCCGTTCGAAGGCCGCGACCGAGTTCTCGGCGCCCTCCAGCGCGCCTCCGCGGTGGGCGAAGGCGAGCGGGCCCGGATGGTCGAGAAAGGCGAAACGACGGCTGAGCACGACCCGAGTATCCCTTCCCTGGGTGAACGGTTAGGTCACGTCTGGGGGAGATTCTCCCACTCCTGGCGGCGGGCCTCGGCCAGCGCGATGGCCGCGGCCACCGACACGTTGAACGAGCCGACCCGCCCGACCTGCGGGATGTAGCACACGCCGTCGACGGCCTCCAGCAGGGCGGGGGAGCAGCCGTGGTCCTCGCTGCCGACCACGAGGCACACGTCGCGGCCGAGGTCGGCGCGGTACAGCGGCAGGGCCTCGCCGGTCAGCTCGATGGCCAGCACGGTGTAGCCGTCCTCCTTGGCGGCCTTGACCGCCTCGGTGGCCGGGACCGGCTCGTGCCAGGTGACCAGGCGTTCGGTGCCGAGCGCCGTCTTGCCCGCCTTGGGGTTGGTGGGCGGCGTGGCGTTGCCCGCCAGCCAGATCTGGTCGACGCCGAACGCCGCCGCGCTGCGGAAGATCGAGCCGACGTTGAACGGGCCCGTCACCGACTCCAGGATCAGCGCGAGCCGGTTCTCGGTGTTCCTGCGCCAGGTGCGGTTGAGCCGCTTGACGTCGGTGGGGCGCAGCTGCCTTCTCATCGGGCCACCTTCAATATGCGATAGGCGGCTCGGGAGGCCTCTCGGGAGGCCTGCCAGCCCTGCTCGCCGAGCCAGCGCTGCAGGGAGTCCGAGCCGAGGTGTTTCTGGACGACCAGGTAGGCGACGCCGTCGGGCGTCAGCCGGGAGAGCCACCTGGTGAGCATTTCGTGCAGAGCCGGCTTGCCAATCCGGATGGCGGGATTGGACCAGATGGCCCGAAATTTCACGTCATCCGGCACTTCATCGATATGCACCGGTCTTACTTTGTAAAGGCGGGCGGCCTGGGCGTTCCGCTCGGTCAGCTCCAGGCTCCGCCGGTTCACATCGACGGCCCACACCGTCGCCTCGGGCGCCCGCGCGGCCATCGTCAGCGCGATCGGGCCGTAGCCGCAGCCCAGGTCGAGCAGGTCGCCCTCCTGTGGCGGCGGCGGGACGGACTCCAGCAGCGCGCGCGTGCCGACATCGACCCGCTCGGGCGAGAACACGCCCCTGTCGGTCTCCAGCCGCAGATGGAGGTCGGGCAGGACCAGGTCGACCACGCCCGGCCTGCTCGCGGTCTCGGGTCGCTCGGAGAAGTAGTGGGCCACGTGGGAAAACGTTACGGGATCCGGGTGCCGAACAAGACCGCGGCGCCGGCCACCAGCAGCCCGAGCAGGATCGCGGCCACGATGAACCACTGGGTGATCTCCTGGCTGACCAGCTTGAACCCGAGCGAGGTGCCGATCTGCTCGTAGACGTCGCGCAGTTCGCTGCCGGACTCGGCGGTGTAGGCCCGGCCGCTGGTGCCGTCGGACAGCGACTGGAGGGTCTGCTTGTTGACCGGTACGTTCACCGGCCTGCCGTCGATGCTGACGGTGCCCTCCTGGGTGCCGTACGCGATGGTGGAGACCGGGACGCGGGCCTGCTGGGCGGCGTCGATGGCCTCGTTCACCGAGCGGCCGGAGGTGTTGTCGCCGTCGGACAGCAACACGATCGCGGCGGGCGGCGGGTCGGTGGCGGCCTGCTGGTCGAAGGAGCGCACCGAGTCGAGGGAGTTGAAGACGGCCTCGCCGATCGCGGTGCCGGGGCGGGTGGTCAGGTTGCCGATGGCGGTGACGACGGCCTGGTGGTCGGTGGTGGGGGAGATGACGACGTTGGCCGAGCGGGCGAAGGAGACCACGCCGACGTTGAAGCGGTCGGGCAGCTCCTTGGCGAAGGCCTGGGCGGCGGCCTTGGCGGCGCTGATCCGGTTGGGCTGGACGTCGTCGGCGTCCATGGACAGGGACACGTCCAGGGCGATCATGATGGTGGCCCGGTCGCGGGGGACGCGTACCTGGTCGGCGGGTTTGGCGGCGCCGACCACCAGCAGCGACATCATGACCAGGAACAGCGCGGGTGGCACGTGGCGGCGCCAGCCGGGCCCGGCGGGGGCGACGAGGTTGAGCAGGGCGAGGTTGGTGAAGCGCACGGTGTAGCGGCGGCGGGCGAACTGCGCCACGACGTATCCGGCCACGACCAGCGCCAGCAGGACGAACAGCCACAACCAGCCCGGCGCGAGAAACGTCATACGGGTCTCCGGTGGGCTACGTGGCTCATACGGCGCTGGCGCAGCACGAACTGCGCCACGTCGAACACCCAGTCCCTGTCGGTTCGCAGCACCAGGTGGGCGATCCCGGCGCGGCGCAGGGCCATCCTGGTGCCCTCACGCTGGAGGGCGGCGGCTTCTGCATATGCTTGCCGGACTTTGGGAGAAAGGTGCACTTCACGTACGTTCCCGGTCTCGGGGTCGGTGAACGCCACCCGGCCGACGTCCGGCAGCTCCAGCTCGCGCGGATCGATGATCTCCACGGCCAGCACCTGGTGGCGGGCGGCCAGGCGCCTGATCGGGCGTTCCCAGGGGCGTTCGGCGTCGGGGTCGAGCTCGGGCCGGGCGTCGAGGAAGTCGGAGACGACCAGCCGCAGGCCCCTGCGGCGGCGGGTGGCCGCCAGCACGTCGATGCCCTCGGCCAGGTCGGGGGCGTCGGGCACGGCCCCGCCGAGGGGGGCGTCCATGAGGGAGTTGAGCAGCCCGTACAGGGCCGGGCGGCCGGTACGGGCGGGCATGCGGTGGATGAACTCGTCGTGCAGCACCAGCGCGCCGAACCGGTCGCCCAAGCGGCTGGACAGGAAGCCGATCGCGCCGACGGCGGCCACGACCAGGTCGCGTTTGTCGGTGTCGGCGGTGCCGAAGTCCATGCTGGCCGACAGGTCGGCCAGCGCCCACGTCTCCAGCTCGCGGTCGGCGATCAGGTCGCGTACGTGCGGGACGGTGGTGCGGGCGGTGACCGCCCAGTCCATGCGGCGTACGTCGTCCTCGCCGGGCACGTAGACGCGGCTGTCGCCGGCCTCGCTGCCGGTGCCGGGCAGCAGCCCCTGGTGGGCGCCGTGCAGCAGGCCGTCGAGCCGCCGGGTGACGGTCAGCTCCAGCCGCCGCAGCGCCTGCTCGGCGGTGTTCAACGGTTCTGGTTCCAGACGACGAGGGGCGGCGGCACGGCGTGCAGGATCTGCTTGACCACCTGCTCGGGGTCGACGCCGTCGGCCAGGGCGTCGAAGGTCAGCATGAGCCGGTGGGACATCACGTCCACGGCGACGTCGCGTACGTCGTCGGGCAGCAGGTAGTCGCGCCCGCGCAGCAGGGCCAGCGCGCGCCCGGCCGAGACCAGGCCGAGCGTGGCGCGGGGGCTGACGCCGATCTCGATGGTCTCGGCGAGGTCGCCGAGGCCGTAGTCGGCGGGCGCGCGGGTGGACATGACCAGGCGCACCACGTAGTCGGCCACGAGCTGGTGCACCGAGACCTGCTCGGCGGCCTTCTGCAGGGCCAGCAGCCGGCCGGGGTCGAGCACCCGGCCGGGCACGGGCGGCGTGACGCTCATCCGGTGGAGGATCTCCAGCTCCTCGTGCGCGCTGGGGTGGGGTACGCGGACGCGGAACAGGAAGCGGTCGCGCTGCACCTCCGGCAGCGGGTAGACGCCCTCGGACTCGATCGGGTTCTGGGTGGCCAGCACGATGAACGGCCTGGGCAGCGGATGGGTGACGCCGGCCAGCGTGACCTGGCGCTCGGCCATCACCTCCAGCAGCGCGGACTGGACCTTGGCGGGGGCGCGGTTGATCTCGTCGGCCAGTAGGAAGTTGACGAACACCGGACCGAGCTCGACGTCGAACTTCTCGTTGGAGGGATGGAAGACGCGGGTGCCGACGATGTCGCTCGGCACGAGGTCGGGGGTGAACTGGATCCGGGCGAACGTGCCGCCCACGACGGTGGCCAGGGTGGAGGCGGCGAGGGTCTTGGCGACACCGGGCACACCTTCGAGCAGGCAGTGACCGCGGGCCAGCAGGGCCACGACCAGCCGCTCGACCATGTGCTCCTGTCCCACGATGACACGCCGGACCTCGTCGAGACTTTGACGCAGCAGTGCCGCGTCGTTTCCGCCTGGCAACTCTTCGGCGACGCTCATGACGCCATTCCACCAAACGCGCCGCGAACGTGCACGACGCCACGTCTGTGCTTTCATGGCAAACGTGGCAAGTCCCCTGCAGTACGGTGATCCGCCCCAGCTGGGGCGCTACGTCGTGCAGGCCCGCCTGCACACGGCTCCGGCCGGGTTCGTCTACCTGGGCCAGGGGCCCGACGGGCGCGCGGTGTCGCTGGGCGTGCTCACCCGGGGCGCCGCGCTGGACGCCGCGGCGCGCGACCGGTTCCTGACCGCGATCAAGGAGTCGTCGGGGCGTTCGGGCGCGCGCGGCTGGCTGGGGATCGGGCGGGCGCGCGGCTCGGTGATCGACGGCGCGCCCGAGGTGCTCGAGGTGGACGACGGGCCCGCGCCGTGGGTGGCGGTGCCGTACGCGCCGGGGCAGGCGGGGGCCGAACGGTTCCTGGAGCCGGTCATGGTGGGCGGGACGTTCATCGGGCAGGCGCACGGGCCGGACTTCGTGCCGTACTGGCTGACTGACCGCGCGCCCGCGTTGCCGGGGCCGCTGCGGCGCGCGCTGCCGCTGACCGAGACCCGCAGGCGGGTGCTGCTGGCCGCGCTGGCGCTGGCGCTGCTGCTGGTCCTGGTGACGACGATCCTGTTGTTGTTGCTGTTCGGCAGGCGCGACAGCGAGCAGATGCCGCGGCAGCTTCCGCCGACGGTGTTCGTGCCGACCCCGCCGCCGACGCCTGCGACGCCGGTGCCGCAGCCCTCCCCGTCGCAGTCGCCGTCGCCGACCCGCACCGGCCCCGGCACGCCGGGGGAGTCGCCGGGTGACGAACTGGGCGAGTCGCCGCTGTGAGTGGCTGAGCCTGTTTAAGCGTTTGAGCCTGACGTTACGTGAGGCTTTAGCGTCCCCGGCATGGAGTTCATCATTCACGACACACTCACGGCCATGGCCGACCTGCTGGCCGGGCCGCTCGCCGACCGGCCCGGGGCGCTGCGGGAGATGCTGGCGCCGATCCGGCCGGCCATCCCGGTCCCCGGGGACATCGTGGACGTCCACCACCAGGGCGCCGGCTTCCGCGTCGACGTCGAGGACCCGCGCTACCTGCCCGCCGTACGGGCGATGATCGAGGCCGACGTGCTCGGCCAGGTGCGCAGGGAGCTGGAACGGGCCTCGCGGGCGCTGAAGGACGCCCGGCAGGCCGACTCGCTCCAGGTGATGTTCGTGCTCGGCGACCCGGACAACGAGCACCTGACGAAGGTCAGCGGCGGCTACTACGGCATGGGCGGCTCACCCGGCTGGCTGTACCTGCTGGGGTGGCCGTCGGAGGAGGTCATCGGCAGGATCGCGCACTGCGCGGTGCACGAGTTCCACCACAACGTGCGCTACACCAACGTGGAGTGGGACCCGGCCCGGGTGACCGTGGGCGAGCACGTGGTGGCCGAAGGGCTGGCCGAGGCGTTCGTCCGGGAGTTGTCGGGGCCTGAGGCGATGGGCCCGTGGTCGCGGATGGTCACGGGGGAGGAGCTGGAACGCGCCCACGAGATGATCATGGACGCGTTCGACCTGCAGGGCATGTGGAACACCCCGGCGTACGTGCTGGGCGACAGCGCCGTGCGCCTGTTCGGCCAGGAACCCCGCGGCGTCCCCGACATGGCCGGGTACGCGGTGGGACTGCGCCTGGTGGACCGGGCCCTGGCCGAGCGCGGGCTGAGCGCCGCCGAGGCCACCCTGCTGCCCGCCGCGCGGCTGCTCGGCCGGGCTCAGCCGGGGGAGACGAACCCCGACTCGTAGGCGGCGATCACGGCCTGCGTACGGTCGCGCGCGCCCAGCTTGGCCAGCACGTTGCCGACGTGCGTCTTGACGGTCTCCTGGCTGACGACCAGCTCGGCGGCGATCTCGGTGTTGGACATGCCCCTGGTCATCAGCCGCAGCACGTCGCCCTCGCGGCCGGTGAGCCGGTCGATCCCGGGCACGTGGCCGCGCGGCCCGCGGCCGGCCAGGGCGCGGATGGCGGCGGGGAACAGCAGCGACTCGCCGGCCGCGACCAGCCTGATCGCCTGGATCAGGTCGTCGGGCCTGGTGCGTTTGAGCAGGAAGCCGCTGGCGCCGGCGCGCAGGGCGTCGTAGACGTGGTCGTCGTTCTCGAACGTGGTCACGACCAGCACCTTGGGCGGGTCGTCGAGCGCCACGAGCCGCCGGGTGGCCTGGATGCCGTCCACGGCGGGCATGCGGACGTCCATCAGCACGACGTCGGGACGCTCGCGGCGCACCACCGGCAGCACCGCGGCGCCGTCGGCGGCCTCGCCGACCACGCGCAGGCCCGGCTCGGCGTCGATGATGACGCGCAGGCCGGCGCGGATGAGGTCCTCGTCGTCGGCGATCACGACCTTGAGTGTCATGGGCTCGACCGTAGCGGGAGGCGGACCGACACCGTCCACCCGCCCTCGTCGGGGCCGGCCCGCAGGTCGCCGCGGAGCAGACGGACCCGTTCGCGCATGCCGCGCACGCCCCTGCCCCCGCCCCGGCCCCTGCCGCGTGCGGCGCCGGGGTTGCTGACCTCCAGCCGCAGGTCGTCGCCCTGGACGGCGGCGGCCAGGCGTACCGGGCCGTGGCCGTGCTTGATCGCGTTGGTGAGCGCCTCCTGGAGGATGCGGTAGGCCTCCCTGGAGACCACGGCGGGCACGCCGGACAGGTCGCCCACCTCCTGACGCACCTCGGCGCCGGAGGCGGCCACCAGCGTGCCGAGGTCGGCCAGCGTGGCCTGCGGGGCGCGCCGCCCGCCGTCGGGGTCCTCGCCGTGTCGGTCCCCACCGCGTCGGTCCTGGCCGCGGACGTCCTGGCCGCGGACGTCCTCGCGCAGGACGCCGAGCACGTGGTCGAGGTCCTCCAGCGCGGCGCGGGCCGACTGCTCGATGGCGGCCAGGGCGGTCCTGGCCGTGGCCGGGTCGCGGTCGAGGACGCGGCCGGCCGCGGCGGCCTGCAGGGTGACGACGCTGAGCGCGTGGCCGACCGAGTCGTGCAGCTCGCGGGCCAGCCGGTTGCGTTCGGCCAGCGTACGGGCGTGCTCCTCGGCGGCGGCCAGCCGTTCGGCGGGGGTGGGGCCGAGCAGCGGGGAGGCCAGGGCGGCCAGCAGCGCGCCCGCCCCGGCCGCGACCGCCACCAGCAGCGCCAGCGCCGTCACGCCCGCCACCGACCACAACACCGACGGCCACCCCGGCTCGGCGGTGACGCCCAGCACCGGCATGGGTTCGCCCAGGAACGGCAGGACGAGCGTGAACGCGGTGAACGGCACCACCGCCAGTGTGAACCCGCTGACCACGCCGCCGACCGCCAGGTGCAGCGTGAACCACGCGGCGGTGCGCCGCCGTTCCTGCCACGACCTGCGGGACTGGCGCGGCGGGGTCTCCACGCGCGCGCCCAGCAGCCCCTGGGCGGCGTTCACCTCCAGGCCGCGCACCGGCAGGAACAGCCCGGTCAGCGCCACCACCGGCAGCACCGCGACGAACACCCCGACCTGGATGGGCATCAGCAGGTCGGCCGCCCCGCCGTGCCACATCCCGGCCACCAGCACCCCGGCCATCATGTACGGCATCAGCAGCGCGCCGCCCAGGACGAGGCACGCCCAGCGGCGGGGGAGGTTCCTTCTCATATCCGGGATTGTATGTCGACAGTTTTTCGCGCAGGGAGTAATGCGCCCTGAGTGAAATGCGCCCCCAGCGAAAAGGGACTGGAATTCGCCGCCGCCGGGTCTAGCGTTTTTCGCAGAATTAGTCCGACAGAAAGGCGACGTCAATGATGGAGACCGCGCGCGCAGCCTGGCCTGACCAGCTCAGTCAGCGTCTGCTGAAGGAGCGCATCGTGGTGCTCGGCCAGGAGGTCGACGACGATATTTGCAACCGGCTCTGCGGTGAGCTGCTTTTGCTGGCGGCCGAAGACCCCAAGCGGGACATAACCCTCTACATCAATTCCCCGGGGGGCTCGGTCTCGGCCGGCATGGCGCTCTACGACATGATGCAGTTCGTGCCGTGCGACGTGGCGACGGTGGCGATGGGCTTCGCCGCCTCCATGGGCCAGCTCCTGCTCACCGCCGGCGCGCCGGGCAAGCGTTACGCCCTGCCCAACGCCCGCATCGTCATGCACCAGCCGCTGGGCGGCATCGGGGGCTCGGCCAGTGACATCGAGATCCAGGCCGCCAACATGCTCTACACCAAGCGCAGGATGGCCGAGATCATCGCCCACCACACGGGCCAGCCGCTCGAGCGCATCCAGGAGGACTCCGACCGCGACCGCTGGTTCACCGCGCGTGAGGCTTTGGAGTACGGGTTCGTCGACCACATCGCCGAAGGGATGAACTGACATGAGCGGTCGTTACGTTCTGCCCTCCTTCACCGAGCGCACCTCCTACGGGGTGCGGGAGATGAACCCGTACAACAAGTTGTTCGAGGACCGGGTGATCTTCATCGGCACCCCGATCGACGACACGGTGGCCAACGACGTCATGGCCCAGCTCCTGACGCTGGAGTCGCTCGACCCCGACCAGGACATCAACATGTACATCAACTCGCCGGGCGGGTCGTTCACGGCGATGACGGCCATCTACGACACGATGCAGTTCGTCCGGCCGGAGATCCACACGGTCTGCATCGGTGAGGCGTCCTCGGCGGCGGCCGTCCAGCTCGCGGCGGGCGCGCCGGGCAAGCGGGCGGCCCTGACCCACTCGCGTGTCCTGCTCCACCAGCCGGCCACCGAGGGCGGCCGGGGGCAGTCCAGCGACCTGGAGATCCACGCCAGGGAGATCCTGCGCATGCGTGACCAGCAGGAGGAGATCCTGTCCCGGCACACCGGGCGCGGGGTCCTGGAGATCAGGAAGGACATCGAGCGCGACCGCATCTTCACGGCCGAGCAGGCGCGCACGTACCGGCTGATCGACGACATCTACGCCTCCAGGAAGCGCAGCCTGACCCCGGCGCGCTGACCCATCGGCGGGCTGCCCGTCCTTGTCCTGGCCGTACGGCACGGCCACGCGGGTCGGGCAGCCCGCCGTTCTTCGTCCGTACGCCGCCTGTCGCTCAATCCTTCGGCGGGTAGACGGTGTGGACGAGGTCGCGCAGGAAGGCGTCGAGGTCGTCGAGTCCGTAGTCGGCCAGCGTCTCGGGGGGCTGGGTGAGCAGGTAGGTCAGGGCCGTGTTCAGGCACATCGTCACCGTCGCGGCGGTGCGCCGGGTGGCCGGCAGGCCGGCCGCCTCGTGGGTGCGCAGATGCAGGTCCAGGTCGGCGCGGGTGAGCCCGGCCAGGGTTTCGCGCAGCTCCGGCCGGCGCGCCGCCTCGGCGTGCAGCTCGACGTAGGCCAGGACCCTCGACCTGTTGGCCGTGACCGCCTGGTCGACCAGCCGCCGCAGGAACGCGGCCAGCCCGTCGCGCCCCCGGATCTCCTGTGCCGGCGCCGCCTGGAGATCGGCCCAGTAGCGCTCGACGCAACGTTCGGCGGCGGCCCGCAGCAGGGCGTCGCGGCTGGCGAAGTAGTTCTTGGCCGTGCCCTCCGGCAGGCCGGCCTCGCGGTCGAGCGCGCGGTGGGTCAGGCCCCTGCCGCCCTCCCGGGCCAGCACTTCGATCGCCGCGTCGCGAAGCTGGTCGCGCCGGTCCCGGTTCTCCGCCATGGCCGCCATCCTCCCAGCTTGCCGAACCACCACAACAGTGGTACCACAGTTGTGGTGAAACAAGGAGGAGGCATGGCCATGAGAGGAACCGCGGTGATCGTCGGTGCCGGGATCGGCGGGCTGGCGACGGCCGTCGGCCTGCGGCGGGCGGGCTGGGAGGTGACCGTGCTCGAACGCTGGCCGAAGATCCGTCCGGAGGGCACGGCGCTCGGCATCCGGCCGGAGGCCCAGGCGGCCCTCGACCGGCTCGGTCTGGGGGAGGAGTTGCGGCGCCGTACCGTGCCGTACCGGTCGGCGCAGATCCGCAGGCCGGACGGGCGCCGGCTGGCCGACCTCCCCCTGGAACGCGTCGAACGCAAGGGCGGCGCGCCCGTCCTGATGTTGTCCAGGGTCTCGCTGATGGAGATGCTGCTCGACGCCGTGGGTGCGACGACGGTCGAGACCGGCGCGGAAATCACGATCCCCGAGGCCCTGCGCACCCGGTACGACCTGGTCGTGGGCGCGGACGGGCTGCGCAGCACGGTCCGCGAGGCGTTCTTCGGCGACGCCGCCCGGCCGCGCTACTCCGGGATCGTGGCCTGGCGCGGCGTCGCCGGGTTCGAGCCGCCGGTCTATGGCGAGACGTGGGGCGCCGGCCAGGTGTTCGGCATCACGCCCCAGGAGCCCGGCTCGACCAACTGGTACGCCGCCGTCGCCACCCCCGAAGGGCACCGCGAGTCCCTGGAGGAACTGCGGGCCCGCTTCGCCGGCTGGCACGGCCTCGTCACCCGCGTCCTGGCCGAGGCCGACGAGGAGAGCGTGCTGCGGCACGAGATCTACGACCTGTCGCCGCGCCTGCGGTCGTTCGTCAGTGGGAACACGGTCCTGGTGGGGGACGCGGCGCACGCCATGACGCCCTCGCTCGGGCAGGGTGCCTGCCAGGCCCTTCTGGACGCCGCCGCCCTCACCTCCTGCCTGGGGGAGGCCGATGATCTGAGCTCGGCGTTGCGCCGCTACGACGGGTTGCGCAGGCGGCCGGCGCAACGGATGGTCGCCATCTGTCGAGGGCCCTGAGGAACCCCCGGCGCCTCGCCCCAAGAGCGGCCCGGCCCGGTTGTCCGGTTGTGTCTGCTGGATCCTTGTCCCCTTTCATCGGACGGAGCGATGGGGTGGGGGCCCGGTGCTGGGTGGAGGAGGGGGTTGTAGTCTTCTGGGCGTTTCTTGGGGGAAATAGGGGGTTGGCGTGCCGCTGGAGCAGGTTGTGGTGTTGCTGGCGGCAGCGGCCGGAGCCGGGTGGATCGACGCCGTCGTGGGCGGCGGCGGCTTGGTGCAACTGCCCGCCCTGCTCATGACCGGCATGCCCCCCGTCCAGGCGATGGCCACCAACAAGTTCTCCTCGGTGTTCGGCACGGCCTCGGCCGCCGTGGCCTACACGCGCTCCACCAAGATCGACCGGCAGGTGGCGCTGCCGGGCGCCGGGCTGGCCGTGCTGAGCGCCGGGTTGGGCGCCTGGGCGGCCGGGGCGATCTCGGCCGACGTGCTGCGCCCGGTCGTGATGGTGGTGCTGCTCGGGGTGGCGGCGTTCGTCACGTTGCGTCCGTCGATGGGCGCGCTGCCCCAGCCGCACCTGCGGACGAACGCCCGCGTGGTGACCGCGGTGGCCGTGGCGGGCGTGGGCGTGGCCTTCTACGACGGCATCATGGGACCGGGCACCGGCACGTTCCTCATCATCGCCTTCACCACCATCCTCGGGCTGGACTTCGTCTCCGCCTCCGCCTCAGCGAAGATCATCAACGTGGGCACCAACCTCGGGGCGCTGGCGGTGTTCGCGCTGCAGGGCCACGTGCAGTGGGCGCTCGGGCTCGGCATGGCCGTGTGCAACGTGGCGGGCGCGCAGCTCGGCGCGCGGATGGCGATCAGGCGCGGGACGGCGTTCGTCCGCATCGTGCTGTTGTGCGTGGTGGTGGCGATGGTGATCAGGCTCGGCTGGCAGCAGTTCGCCTGAGGCCCGGGACGTCCCTCAGGCGGCCGGCTCGGGGGTACGCAGCGCGGTCGCCGTCAGCGCGACGAACGCCGCCATCAGCGCCGGGACGGCCAGCGCCCGCGGCAGCCCGGCGAGCTGCGCCACCGCCCCGATGATCATCGGCCCGGACAGGAACCCCAGGTAGCCGATGGAGGCCACCCGCGCCAGCGCCCGCCCGGCGAAGGCCGGATCGCGATGCCCGGCGGCCGAGAACACCTGCGGCACGATGCACGACAGTCCCGCCCCGAAGAGGGCGAACCCGATCACCCCCGTCACCGGACGCCCGCCGAGCAGCGCCAGCCCGAGCCCCGCCGCGGCCAGCAGCCCGCAACACCGCACCAGCGCCACCGGCCCGAACCTGACCGCCAGCCGGTCCCCGGCCAGCCGCCCGGCCGTCATCGTGATCGAGAACGCGGCGTACCCGGCGGCGGCGAACCCGGCCGACGAGGCCAGGTTCTCGCGCAGGTAGACCGAGCTCCAGTCGGCCGCCGCCCCCTCGCCCACCAGGCAGCAGAAGGCCAGCACGCCGAGGAACAGGATGCCCCGGGGCCGCCCGGCCCGCCCGCCGCCGGCCGGCAGCGGGGCCGGCACCGAGCGCAGCGCCCACCGCCAGGCCCACACCGCCAGTACGGCGATCACCGCCCCGACCCACCCGAACGTCACCGACGGCGGCAGCCCCGCCTGCGCGAACACCCCGCCGGTCGTGGCCCCGGCGAACCCGCCGATGCTGTAGACGGCGTGGAAGGACGACATGAGCGGCCGCCCGTAGGCGAGTTCGACCTCGACGGCGTTGGCGTTCATGGACACGTCCAGGATGCCGTGCACGATCCCGAAGGCCAGCAGGGAGGCGGCCAGCAGGGCCAGGTTCGGGGCGTAGGCGGGCGGCACCAGCACCACGCCCTGCAGCAGGGCGGCCGGGATCATGACGCGGCTGCTGCCGTAGCGGTCGACCAGGCGGCCCACGGTCGTCATGCCCGCGACGGCGCCCGCGGCGGTGGCCAGCAGCGCCAGGCTGAGCCGTCCCGCGTCCAGGCCGAGGCCCTCCTTGATGGCGGGGATGCGGGCCGTCCAGGTGCCGATGGCCATGCCGGCCAGGAAGAACAGCAGGTAGACGGCCGTGCGTTCGCGTCTCATCCGGCCACCTCGACGATCACCCCGGCCGCGGCGAGCGCGTCGCGCTGTTCGGGCGGCACGTCCTCGTCGGTCACCACGACGTCCAGCCGGGAGATCGGGCAGACCGCGCCGAACGCCGTACGGGAGAACTTGCCCGAGTCGCAGGCCACGATCACCCGGCGGGCGGCGGCGATGGCCGCCCGTTTGACCGCGACCTCCGGAAGGTCGTGCGCGGTCAGGCCGTGCTCGGCCGACAGGCCGCAGCAGCCGATCACCGCAGTGTCGAAGCGCAGCGCCGCGATGGAGCTCTCGGTGAGCGGGCCCATGAAGTTCAGCTCGCCCTTGCGCACCTCGCCGCCGGGCAGGACCAGGCGCACCCGCGGCGCCGCGGCCAGCAGCCCGACCGCCTGCAACGCCAGCGGCAGTACGGTCAGCCGCCGCCCGGCCAGGGTGCGGGCCACCTCCAGCACGGTGGTGCCGCCGTCCAGCACCACGGCCTCCCCGTCCGCGATCAGGGCCGCGACCTGGGCGCCGATGCGTTTCTTGGCCTCCACGGCCTCCCGTTCGCGCACCCCGAACGGCGGCTCCTCGCCGCGCAGCAGCAGTGACAGCGCCCCGCCCCTGACCCGGCGGACCACGCCCTGCTGGGCCAGTTCGTCCAGGTCGCGCCTGATCGTCATCTCCGACACGCCGTGCTCCTCGGCCAGCTCGGTCACCGAGACGCTGTCCTGGGCGCGCAGGGCGTTCATGATGGCGGTCAAACGTTCCATATGTTCATACAAACACGGAAAATGTGCGCAATACAATGGCGGGTATGCGTGCCAGCCGTCTGCTCTCCCTCCTCCTGTTGCTGCAGACGCGGGGCCGCATGACCGCGCCCGAGCTGGCCGCCGAGCTGGAGGTCTCGATCCGTACGGTCTACCGGGACGTGGAGGCCCTGTCGGCGGCCGGCGTCCCGGTCTACGCCGACCGCGGACCGGCCGGCGGCTACCAGCTCCTGGACGGCTACCGCACCCGGCTCACCGGGCTGACGGCCGAGGAGGCGTCCTCCCTGTTCCTGGCCGGGCTGCCCGGCCCCGCCGCCGAGCTGGGCCTGGCCGAGGTGGCCGCGACCGCCGAGCTGAAACTGCTGGCCGCGCTGCCGCCCGAGCCGCGCTCGCACGCCTCCCGGATGCGCGAACGTTTCCTGCTGGACGTGCCCGGCTGGTACCGCTCGGCCGACGACGTGCCGCACCTGAGCGAGGTGGCCGAGGGGGTGTGGGAGCAGCGGCCGCTGCATATGACCTACCGGCGCTGGGGCAGGAAGGAGGTCGACCGGGTGATCCACCCGTACGGGCTGGTGCTCAAGGGCGGCTCCTGGTACCTGGTCGCCGCGCCGCCCGAGGGCTCCCCGCGCACCTACCGGGTCTCGCGCATCCTCACGATCGACCAGCTTCCCGGACATTTCCGCAGGCCGGAGGGGTTCGACCTGACGGCGTTCTGGCGTGAGTACGCCAAGGAGTTCCGCGAGCGCATGTACACCACCGAGGCCGTCATCCGGCTGGCCCCGGGGCGGGAGGACATGCTGGCGTACACGATGGGGTCGGACGTGGTCACGGCGGCGCTGGCCGCGGCGGGCGAGCCCGACCCCGAGGGGTGGCGGGTGCTCACGGTGCCGGTCGAGTCGATCACGCACGCGCGCTGGCTGCTGCTGCGCATGGGGGCCGATGTCGAGGTGCTGGAACCCGCCGACCTGCGGATACTGATGGCCGAGGCGGTGGCCGGCCTCAGCAAGCTGTACGGATAAAGCAGGAGAGACTAGGACAAACTTCTGCCATGATGCCTGCCATGTATGTGTTAGCTTTCATCGGCGCGTGCTTCCTGGTGGCCATGGTCCCAGGCGTGAGCACGGCCATCATCCTGCGCCAGACCCTGCGGTCCGGGCGCGGCTCGGGGTTCGCCGCCACGGTGGGCAACGAGACCGGCATCCTGCTGTGGGGGCTGGCCGCCGCGTTCGGACTGTCTGCGTTGCTGGTGGCCTCGCAGGTCGCCTATGACGTGATGCGCGTCACGGGCGCCGTGGTGCTGGTCGTGATGGGCGTCCAGGCACTGTGGCAGGCGCGCAAGGGCTCGCCCCCCGTGGAGGTGGAGGCGGTGGCCGGGGTGCGCGGGGCGTACCTGGCCGGGCTCGGCACCTGCATGGCCAACCCCAAGGCGGCGGTGTTCGCGATGTCGTTCCTGCCGCAGTTCGTGCCCGCCGGGCAGAACGTGCCCCTGACCCTGGTGACGCTCGCCGTCGTGTGGGTCCTGGTGGACACCGTCTGGTACGGCCTGCTCATCTGGACGGTCGCCAAGGCCAAGGCCTTCCTCGGCCGCCCGTCCGTCAAGCGGCGCCTGGAGCAGATCTCCGGCGTCGTCCTCATCGCACTCGGCGTGCGACTGGTTGTGGAGGCACGATGACCATCTGGTACGAAGAGGCCGGCACCGGCGACCCCGTCGTGCTGCTGCACTCGACGGCGGCCGACTCCGGCATGTGGGACGGCGTCTGGCAGGAACTGACCGCCCGGCACCGGGTGATCAGGGTGGACTTCCGCGGCTACGGCCGCACCCCGCTGCGCGCGGACGGCCCGTACAGCGACTCGGGGGACGTGGCGGACCTGATGGCCGAGCTGGGCGTCGAGCGCGCGGCGCTGGTCGCCGCCTCCGGCGGCGGGATGGCGGCACTGGAGCTGGCCGCCGCCGGGCGGGCCACGCGCCTGGTGCTGCTCAACTCCCTGGCTCCGCTGACGCCCACGCCCGACCTGCGGGCGTTCTGGGACGAGGAGAACCGCCTGCTGGAGGCCGGCGACGTGGCGGGCGCGGCCGAGCTGAACGTGCGCACCCTGCTCGGGCCCGACGCGGACGACGAGGCGCGCGGACGGCTGCTGGAGATGCAGCGCCACGCCCTTGAGGTGCAGCTCGCCGCCCACCCCGGCCCGGAGCAGATCGAGCACGAGGTCGACCTGGCCCGCATCGACGTGCCCGCGCTGGTCGTCTCCGGCGTGCTCGACCTCACCTTCTTCCGCGAGGGCGCCCGCCACCTGGCGGCCACGCTGCCCCAGGCGCGGCTGGTCGAGCTGGACTGGGCCGGTCACCTGCCGGCCATGGAACGTCCGAAGGAGATCGCCGACCTGCTCCTGGATCACCTTTAGAGGCTCCTGGACTACCTTTAGGGCATGACGAACGACCTGGCGTCCCTGATGCGGCAGGCGCAGGACGACGATCCGCTGCTGGCCCTGCGCGCCACCACGGCGCTGCGCCGCGAGGTCGAGCGCCTGGAGGCCGTCCAGGTGCGGCGGGCCAGGGTGGCGGGCCTGGCCTGGGCGCTGATCGCCGACGCGATCGGCGTCAGCAAGCAGGCCGTGCACAAGAAGTACGGCCGCCGCTGACTCACGCCTCGGGCCACCGCGCGGCGAACCAGCTCAGGACGATGTTCCAGGAGTAGCCGCGGCGGATGCGCCCGGCCACGTCGGGCGGCAGGGTGTCCAGGCCGCGGTGTTCGAGCAGGACCTCGGTGCCGTCCTCGACCGCGGTGAAGGCCACCTCGATCTCCATCCGGCCGTCCGGGTTGAGCAGGTCGGCCCAGACCACGCGGTGGGGCGGCTCCCAGCGGACGATCCGGCCCATGTCCACGTGCCCGCCGTCGTCCCACAGTTCGCGCAGGTGGCCGTCCTCGAAACGGATGGCCACCGCGCGATCGGGGTCGATCCAGCTGTGGCGGCCGCGTACGTACCACTGGTCGATCTCGTCGGTGAACAGCCGGAAGGCCGTGGCGGGATCGACGGGCACGGTGACGGTCGCCCTGACCGCGTTCACCGCCCGCGCTCCACGTGCTCCTTGAACGAGCCGAGCTGCTCGGCCCAGAACGCCTGCACCTGGTCCAGCCACGCCTGCAAGGCGGTGAACGGCTCCTGGCGCAGGGTGTAGAGCCGCAGCCGGGCGTCGGCGCCCCCGGCCTCGGCGCGGACCAGCCCGCCGGCCCGCAACACGCGCAGGTGCCTGCTGAGCGCGGGGGCGCTCATCTGTACGGCCTGGGCCAGTTCGCCGGCCGGGCGCGGCCCGTCGCGCAGCAGGTCGATCACCTTGCGCCTGGTGGGGTCGGCGAGGGCGGCCAGGGTCGCGTCCAAGTCGTTAACGTTGCTGTTAATTATTGCCCACTTCCGTTATGGTGTGAGTCCTTAACGTTGAAGGCAATTATTGCGGAGGGCCGTACATGAGTGTCGAGCTGGGTTACTACACCCTGTCCGTACGGGACCTGGAGCTGGCGGCGGCCTTCTACGGGCCGCTGTTCGGCTGGGAGTTCAGGCGCGAGCACGAGACCTACCTGCACGTCACCAACACTGCCGTGCCGATGGGCCTGCGCGCCGGCGGCCCATCCTCGCAGCCGAACCTCTACTACCACGTACAGGACATCGACGCCGCGGTCGAGCAGGTGCGCGAGCTCGGCGGCACGACCGGCGAGGTGTACGAGAGCAAGTCCGGCCGCGGCTGCACCTGCACCGACGACCAGGGCACCGAGATCAGCCTGTGGCAGCCCGCCCCCGGCTTCGACTGATCCCGGTTTCGGCTGATCGCAGCCGTCCGGCTCAGTCGGGGGCCTTGACCGTGGTGATGCCCAACGTGCTGGTCATGGGCAGCAGCCCGGCCTTGAAGATCGCGCCCAGCAGCGGCGCGCCGAGCCCGGCCAGCCGGTCCGCGTGTTCCTCGCCGAGCTCCCGCCAGGGCTGGGCGGCCAGCTCGTCGGTCAGGCGTTCCACCTGGTCGCGCAGCGCCCGGCCGCGTTCGGTGGCCTGGCCGTCGGCGTCGACCAGGCCGCGCGCGGCCAGTCGTTCGGCGGCCTCGGCCCACTCCTGGTCGTTCCAGCCGCGTCCGGCGAAGTTCTCCGGTGGCGCGGCGCCGATCGCGGCGAAGGACACCAGCGACTCGCACGGGTCCAGCCCGGCCGTCAGCAGCGCCGCCACGTGCCCGTCGCCGCGGTGCTCGCGCAGCACGGTCGCGGCGTGCCACAACACCAGGTGCGGTTCGTCGGGCCAGGGCAGGTCGAGGTTGGCCGCGGTGAACGGCCGCCCCGCGACCTCCGCGCTCTCGGCGGCCCGCCGGGCCAGCCCGGCTGCCTCGGCGAGCTCCGGCCCGCCCACCCCGGCGGCGAGCAGCGCGCGGTAGGTACGGTCGACCGCCGTCAGCCGGGCCTCCAGCACCCGCTCGGGCGCGGCGACCTCCCACACGCCCGGCACGTGCTCGCCGACCGTGCGCGGGCTGAAGCTGTAGTACGCCGCGGTCGCCAGATGCGCGCCCGCGCGGCCGAGCGGCGCGGTGCGGTAGGCGAAGTAGCTCGGCCAGCGTGACTCCACGTCGTAGCCGAGGGCCGCGGCCTCGGCGAACGCCTCGGGTGCGAAGTACAGCACGGCGTGCAGGGGCTCAAGCTGGTGCCACATGCGGCGGGAAAGTCTCGACGATGCGCTCACGACGAACACCTCACTGTCTAGATAAGCTTCGGCAGTGACGATAGACGCGTGGCACATCACTGGTCAATCTCAAATAGACAGTTATGTTGGGAGGTGGGTGGATCTGGCGGTGCTGCTGGTCAACGAACTGGCCGTCACGCGGGCGCGCGGCCGTACCACCGGCGTGCCCGAGGACCGGCGGGCCGCGCTCGACGCCGCCTTCGCCGAGCGCGGCTGGACGCCGAGCCGGGCGCTGACCGGTTCCGACGCCGACCGCCTGGCCGGGGTGGCCGCCGAGCTGCACCCCGCCTTCACCGCCGGTCCCGACGCGACCGCCGCGCTGAACCAGGCCCTGGTACGGCACGGCGCGGTGCCCAACCTGCACGGCGACCCACCCGTCCTGGCCTTCCACGGCCCCGGCGCCGACCTGGTGGACGCCTGGGCGGCCGACACCGCCACGGCACTGGCCATGGTGATCGGGGTCGGCCAGGGAGTACGGCTGCGCTCGTGCGAGGCGGCGGCGTGCGAGCTGGTCTTCTTCGACGTCACCCGCAACGCCTCGCGCCGGTTCTGCGGCCTGTCCTGCCAGAATCGCGCCAAGGCCAGCGCCTACCGCGCCCGCCGCCGTGCCTGACCTTTGGGCCCGGGGGACCGGCCGGGTTCTGTCGGTGGCGGCGGGCAGGATGAGGGCATGGGTTCATGGCAGGAGTTCGAGCAGCAGGCGCCCGCGCTGGCCGCGGCGGCGCGCCGGCTGATGGACCGGCGCAGGCACAAGGTGCTGGCGACGCTGCGCAGGGACGGCTCGCCGCGGGTGAGCGGCGTGGAGACGCAGTTCAAGGACGGGGAGTTGTGGTCGGGCTCGATGCCGGGCGCGGTCAAGGCCCTCGACCTGCGGCGCGATCCGCGCATGGCGATCCACGTGAGCGCCGACGATCCCGACGAGGGTGATCCGTCGTCGTGGGAGGGCGACGTGAAGCTGGCCGGGCGGGCGGTGGAGGTCCTCGACCCGGCGGTGCTGGCCGCCTTCGAGCTGCCCGACGGCGGGTCCCACCTGTTCCGGCTGGAGCTGACGGAGGTGGTGCGCACGTGGGTCGAGGGCGACGAGCTGGTCATCGAATCGTGGCGCGAGGGCGTGGGTGTACGCCGGTTCCGCCGTAAGTGATCTACAACGTAAAGGCGTCGGGCCGGCACGAAAGCGGGCTGTCAGTGCACGGAGAAACCGCCGTCGACGAAGAGCATCTGGCCGGTGACGAACGCGCTCGCCTCCCCGGCCAGGAACACCGCCGCGCCCGCGAAGTCGCCGGGCAGGCCGTTGCGGCCGGTCATGTGGCGGGCGGCGAGCTCCTCGACGCGGCCGGGCACCGCCTGGGCGGGCTCGGTGAGCGGGGTGAGCACGAACCCGGGGATGATCGTGTTGACGCAGACGCCGCGGGCCGACCAGGCCTCGGCCTGGGAGCGGGTGAGGCCGGCGACGGCGGCCTTGGCGGCGCCGTACACGCCGCTGTCGCCGAAGGCGCTGATGGTCTGCTGGGAGCCGATGTTGATGATGCGTCCCCAGCCGCGGGCGGCCATCCTGGGGCCGTGGTGCTGGCCAAGCAGGTAGGGGGCGGTCAGGTGCACGGCGACGGTCTGCTCGTAGTCGCCGGGGGTGAGCTCGGCCATGGGTTTGCGGATGTTGTTGCCGGCTGCGTTGACCAGGATGTCGATCTCTCCGGCGGTGGCGCAGAGGCGGGCCAGGTCGTCGCGGTCGTGCAGGTCGGCGGCGATGCCGGTGACGGTGACGCCGTGGGCGTGCAGCCGGTCGGTGGCCTGTTCGAGCTGGGCGGGCCGGCGGGCCGCGAGCACGACCTCGGCTCCGGCGCGGCCGATCGCCTCGGCCATGGCGAGCCCGATCCCGGAGCTGCCGCCGGTGACGAGCGCGCGCCGGCCGTGGAGGGAGAACAGGTCGCGTAGATAGTCCGGCATGACCGCTCAAGCTAGCACGCGGGCGCGGGGAGTCGGTTGCCGGGACACCGAAGGAGGGCTAAGCTCGTAGGCTCGACACGCAGAACGTCGATTCCACAAGCATCCCGTTAGGAGTATAGCACGGAATGGCGAATCGTCAAGATGGTCTCGCGGAAGCCCTTGACAACGAGCAGCGCACGGTCCAGCGCCTGTACGCCAGGCTCGACGCGGCAAGGGAACGCGCGCAGGCGGCCCTGCGCCAGGTCTACGCCGGGGGCGGCGCGCTGGGCGGCAGCCGGCAGGCGATGGTCGAGCGCGAGGTGGCGGCCTCGGAGCAGGCGCGGCGGCTGGCCCAGCTCAACGCCGTCGAGCGCGGCCTGTGCTTCGGCCGGATCGACGACTCCGGCGGCGCGAGCACGTACGTCGGCAGGATCGGGCTGCGCGACGAGGATCACGAGTCGGTGCTGATCGACTGGCGGGCCCCGGCGGCGCGCCCGTTCTACGTGGCCACCGCCACCGACCCCGGCGGCCTGGTCCGCCGCCGGCACCTGCACCTGAAGGACCGTGCGGTGGTCGGCATCGACGACGAGGTGTTCGACCTGGAGGGCATGTCCGACGGCGACCGGCGCACGCTGGTGGGGGAGGCGGCGCTGCTGGCCGCGCTGCGGCGGGGCCGTACCGGCCGGATGGCCGACGTGGTGGCCACCATCCAGATCGAGCAGGACCGGGTGATCAGGTCCGGGCTGCAGGGGGCGCTGGTGGTGCAGGGCGGGCCGGGCACCGGCAAGACGGTCGCGGCGCTGCACCGGGCCGCCTACCTGCTCTACACCCACCGCGACACGCTGGAGCGGCGCGGCGTGCTGGTGGTGGGGCCCAATCCGATGTTCCTGCGCTACATCGGGCAGGTGCTGCCGGCGCTGGGGGAGACGCAGGTGGTGATGGCCACGGTGGGTGAGCTGTTCCCGGGCGTGCGGGCGGTGGCCGCCGATCCGCCGGTGACCGCGGTGGTCAAGGGCGACCTGCGGATGGCCGAGGTGGTGGCCGCCGCGGTGGCCGACCGGCAGCGGGTGCCGGCGGGTGATCTGGAGGTCGAGCTCGACGGCCTGCGGCTGCGGGTGCCGCATGGCGTGTGCGCCCGGCTGCGCGAGCGGGCGCGCGCGGTGCGGCTGCCGCACAACATGGCACGCAAGCTGTACGTGACGGAGCTGCTGAAGGAGCTGGCCAGGGCCGAGGCGCGGGCGCTGGAGGAGTCGCTGCACCTGGAGGAGCTGGCGGTCGACGACCCGGAGCTGGCCGAGCCGCTGGACCTGGAGGGCGACCTGGACGAGGTGGACATCGCGCTGGCGGCCGAGCGGCTGTGGGGGGAGGAGCCGGTACGGCGGGCGGTGTCGGAGTTGTGGCCGGAGCTGACGCCGCAGGAGCTGGTCGCCGGCCTGCTGTCCTCGCCGGAGACGTTGTGGGCGGTGTGCCCGCCGGGTCTCGACTGGACGCCGCTGGTGCGTCCGCGCGAGTCTCCGTGGACGGTGGGCGACGTGCCGCTGCTGGACGAGGCGGCCGAGCTGCTGGGCCGGGACGACTCGGCCGACCGGGTGGCGGCGCGCCGCGCGGGGGAGGAGTGGGCCGAGCAGGAGCTGTACGCCCGTGAGGTGCTGGAGACCACCGGCCTGCTGGAGGGCGGCGTCTTCGACAAGGCCGACGTGCTGGCCGAGCGGCAGGCCGACGACGGCGGGGGCCTGACGACGGCCGAGCGGGCGGCGGCCGACCGCACGTGGGCGTACGGGCATGTGATCGTGGACGAGGCGCAGGAGTTGTCGCCGATGGCCTGGCGGACGGTGATCAGGCGGGTTCCGGCGCGGTCGCTGACCGTGGTGGGCGATCTGGCCCAGACGGGGTCGGCGGCGGGGGCGCGGTCGTGGGGCGAGGTGCTCGACCCGTACCTGGAGGGGCGCTGGCGGGAGGAGCGGTTGCTGGTCAACTACCGTACGCCGGTGGAGATCATGCTGGTGGCGGCCGACGTGCTGGCGGCGGTGGCGCCGTGGCAGGAGCCGCCGGAGTCGGTGCGGGACGGCGGCGACGAGCCGCGCGCGGTGCGGCTGCCGGTCGGGGAGCTGCCGGGGCTGGTCGCGGCGGAGCAGGCCGAACTGGGCGAGGGCCGGTTGGGGATCATCACGCCCGACGCGCTGCACGCGGGCGTGGCGGAGCTGTTCCCGGGGGCGGAGGACCTGGACGCGCCAGTGGTGGTGCTGACGGTGAACCAGGCCAAGGGGCTGGAGTTCGACGGGGTGGTGGTGGTCGAGCCGGCGGGCATCCTGGAGCAGTCGCCCATGGGCGGCCACGACCTGTACGTGGCGGTGACGCGCGCCACCCGGCGGCTGACGGTGGCGCACGAGGACGATCTTCCGCCGATGTTGTCCCGCTTGAAATCTACAATGTAAAGCCGCTCGGACCGGGAAATTTCCCGGTAATTCACCAAAAAGGCAGCCCCGGCCGGGAGAACGCCGGCCGGGTCAGTCGTTGTAGAGCTTGTCGGCGACCTCGCGCATGCGGCGCGTGACGAGGTCGAGGGCACGCAGGGTCTCGGTGTCGAGGTGGGACATGATGCGCTTGTAGTGTCTGAGGCCGGCGTCGTTGATCTCGGCGATCAGTGTGGCGCCGGCGGGGGTGAGCTCGACCCGGCGCACGCGGCGGTCGCTGGGATCTTCGTGCCGGCTGACCAGGCCCTGGGCGACCAGGCGGTCGACGATGCCGGTGACGGTGCCGAGGCCGACGCCGAGGGTGTGGGCGAGATCCTGGCCTGAGGCCGAGCCGTTCGTCGAGAGCCGCATGACGACGCGGAGCTGGCGGATGGTGAGGTTGGAGCTGAACAGGGGCGACTGGTGCTGTGTGAACAGTCGTCCCAGGTCGTGTTGTGTGTCGTTGATCCGGCGGATCAGGTCTTCGCGTTCGTCGTTCACGCTCACCTCTCGCTTCCTGAGAAGGTTATCAGGAAAGTCGCATCACGCTAAATATTCGTGCAAGGCAAAGTGTTAGTCTGGGGCGAACTTTGGAGGGGAGCCTATGACCGCTTTCGCCCGGTTGAGTCTGGTCAACCGCAGTCTTGTGATCATGATCGCGGTGGTGATCACGGCCTTCGGCGCGTTCACGATCCCGCAGTTGAAGCAGCAACTTCTGCCGTCCTTGGCGTTTCCGGGCGCGTTCGTCATCGCGCCCTTCCCCGGCGCCTCGCCGGAGATCGTCGAAGACCAGGTGACGAAGCCGATCGAGGACTCCTTCCAGGGGATTCCCGGCATGGAGCAGATGACCTCCACGTCGAAGGAGGGCATGGCCCAGATCCAGGTGGCCTTCGAGTACGGCACCGACATCGAGGCCTCGCTGAACAAGATGCAGCAGGCCGTCAGCCGGATCGCGCTCCCGCAGGGTGTCGATCCGCAGGTGGTGGCGGGCAACACCGACGACATCCCGGTGCTGGTGCTGGCGGTGGGCGACGGCGGCGACGAGCGGGCGATGGCCGACAAGCTGCGCCGGATCATGGTGCCGGAGTTGCAGAGCGTGGAGGGGGTGCGCGAGGCCACGGTCACCGGCACCCGCGACGAGGTCGTCACGATCGAGCCGGACGTCAAGAAGATGGCGCTGGCCGGGGTGTCGGCGGCGCAGATCCCCGAGGTGCTCAAGGCCAACGGCACGCCGATCCCGGCGGGGTCGCTGACCGCCGATGGCAGGTCGCTGACCGTCCAGGTGGGGGCGCGGGTCGACTCGCTGGAGAAGCTGAAGAACCTCTACCTGACCCCCGTCCAGCCGCAGGCCGCCCAGCCCTCGCAGCCTCAGCAGCCCTCCCAGCCTCAGGGCCGCCCGCAGGCCGGGCAGCCGGCTCAGACGGGCCGGACGGCCGTGCCGCAGCAGCCGGTCAGGCCCAAGCCGCTCAAGCCGGTCAAGCTCGGTGACGTGGCCGAGATCAAGCGCGGGCTGGCCGACGCCTCGACGATCACCCGTACCGACGGCAAGACGAGCCTCGGCCTGTCGGTGACGATGACGCCCGACGGCAACGCGGTGACGATCTCCCACGAGATCCGCGAGAAGCTGCCGGAGCTGACGCGGTCGCTGGGCGACTCCTCCGACACGCAGGTGTCGGTGGTGTTCGACCAGGCGCCCTACGTTGAGGAGTCGATCGAGAACCTGACCACCGAGGGCCTGCTGGGTCTGGCGTTCGCGGTGCTGGTCATCCTGGTGTTCCTGCTGTCGGTGCGTTCGACGCTGGTGACGGCGGTGTCGATCCCGCTGTCGGTGGTGATCGCGCTGATCGTGTTGTGGGCGGGCGACTACTCGCTCAACATGCTGACGCTGGGCGCGCTGACGATCGCGGTGGGCCGGGTGGTCGACGACTCGATCGTGGTGCTGGAGAACATCAAGCGCCATCTCGCTTACGGCGAGGCCAAGTTGCAGGCGATCCTCACGGCGGTGCGTGAGGTGTCGGGGGCGGTGACGGCCTCGACGCTGACGACGGTGGCGGTGTTCGCGCCGATCGCGATCGTGGGCGGCATGGTGGGCGAGCTGTTCCGGCCGTTCGCGGTGACGGTGGCGGTGGCGTTGCTGGCCTCGCTGGTGGTGTCGCTGACGGTGGTGCCGGTGCTGGCGTACTGGTTCCTCAAGGCTCCGGCGTTGTCGCCGGAGGAGGCGCGGGCCCAGCGCGAGGCGGCCGAGGCCAAGGAGCTGCGCAGTCCGTTGCAGCGGGCGTACCTGCCGGTGCTGCGGTTCGCCACGCGGTTCAAGCTGGTGACGGTGCTGATCGGCGTGGCGGTGTTCATCGGGACGATGGGCCTGGCCGGCGGGCTGCGGACGAACTTCCTGGACTCCTCCGGCCAGAACACGATCTCGCTGACGCAGAAGATGCCGGTGGGCACCGACCTGGCCACGACGGACAAGGCCGCCGCGAAGGTGGAGGGCGTGCTGTCGGGTGTGTCGGGGGTGGAGACGTACCAGGTGAACGTGGGTGGCGGCAACGCCATGCAGGGTGGCGTGGGCGGCGGCGCGGACCGGGCGTCGTTCTCGGTGACGGTCAAGGACGGCGCCGACCCGGCGAAGGTGGAGCAGCAGCTCCGGGAGAAGATCACGGGCCTGTCCGGGGTCGGTGAGGTGACCGTGGGCGGCTCGGGTGGCGGCGGGTTCTCCTCCGACACCGTCAGCGTGATCGTCCAGGCGCCCGACGCCGAGACGCTGCGTACGGCGACCGACTCGGTCAAGAGCGCGATGGGCGGGGTGAAGGGCCTGCGGGACCTGTCGTCCAACCTGGAGGCCAGCGCTCCGCGTATCGAGGTCGCGGTGGACCGGGAGAAGGCGGCGGCCAAGGGGCTGTCGGAGGCGCAGGTGGGTCAGGCGGTGGCGCAGGCCTTCCGCGGCGCGCCGCTGGGCCAGATCACCCTCGACGGGCGCAGCAGCGACCTGGTGCTGCGCGGTGCCGATGCTCCCGAGGACATCAAGGCGATCGAGAACCTGAAGCTGCCGACCGCGGCGGGGCTGGTGAAGTTGTCGTCGGTGGCCGAGGTGGAGCAGGTGGCCGGTCCGACGCAGGTGACCAGGATCGACGGTGAGCGTTCGGCGACGGTGTCGGGCAAGGTCGAGGCGGCTGACCTGGGCACTGTGACGCAGGAGCTGACGACGAAGATGGAGTCGGTGACGCTGGCCTCGGGTGCCCGCTACGAGATCGGCGGCGCCTCGGCCGACCAGGCCGACGCGTTCTCCGACCTGGGCATCGCGATGCTGGCGGCGATCGCGATCGTGTTCATGATCATGGTGGCGACGTTCCGGAGTTTCGTGCAGCCGCTGATCCTGCTGGTGTCGATCCCGTTCGCGGCGACCGGCGCGGTGGGGCTGCTGGTGGCGACCGACACCGCGATGGGCGTGCCGGCGCTGATCGGCATGCTGATGCTGATCGGCATCGTGGTGACGAACGCGATCGTGCTGATCGACCTGATCAACCAGTACCGGGAGCAGGGGCTGGGGGTGGTCGAGGCGGTGATCGAGGGCGGCCGGCGCAGGTTGCGGCCGATCCTGATGACGGCGGTGGCCACGATCTGCGCGCTGACGCCGATGGCGCTGGGGGTGACCGGATCGGGCGGGTTCATCTCGCAGCCGCTGGCGATCGTGGTGATCGGCGGTCTGGTGACCTCGACGCTGCTGACGCTGGTGCTGGTTCCCACGTTGTACACGGTGGTGGAGCGGACGAAGGAGCGGATGCGGCGCAAGCCGTCGGCTCCCAAGCACGAGGCGAAGGTGCTCACGCCGACGCCGTGAACATGACTCCCCGGCGCCGACCTCATGCGGCGCCGGGGCGGTTCGGTCAACCCGGCCCCCGGGCCGGGAGACGTCCGGCAAAAGGCTTCCAGTGGACAATCCTGGAGGCCTTCTCCCACGTCGAATCGGGGATGGCCAAGGCGATCCTCGTCTGGAAGTACTCGCGTTTCGGCCGGAACCGGACCGGCGATCAGCTCAACCTCGCCAGGGTGGAACCGCCGGTGGCGAGCTGGTGCCGGCGACTGCGACCGGTCTGGTGAGCAGTGGGCCGAGGCTTCCCGCAACCGTCTGGCCCGCGGCCTCAGCTACAACTCCGCGAACACCCGCGACGCCTACAGGCGCGACATCGAGATGTGGTTCGACTTCCTCACCGAACACGACCTCGACATCGCCGAGGTGCGGCGCCCGCACGGCGATGTCTACAGCGGTGGCTCGACCTGCAAGCTGACGAGCACCTGCCCGCGAAGACACTCGCGCGGCGGCTCGCCTCCGTGTCGTGCTGGTACCGCTACCTGGTCGAGGAGGAGGCAGCCGACTTCAACCCGTACGACCGGGTGAAGCGGCCGAGGGGCAACCGGCAGCACCTCGGCCTCACCCGTGCCGAAGCCCGCGACGTGCTCCACGCGGCCGACAACGACCACGGCCGGGAACGCCTGCGCACCGCGACCGAGGCCTGGCCGCCCAGATCGACGACCTCGGGTACGAGCGCGGTCACCGCACCCTGCGGGGATCGTCGGCAAGGGCGACAAGCCGAAGACGCGCAAAATCCCGCCGGCTGCGGCGCACGCGATCGACGTGTACCTGGCCGACCACGCGGGGCGGGCCGGGGGTGGGGGCGGTGGCGGAGCTGACCGGCCCGCTGTTTCGCGTCCGCCACGGGGCGGCGGCTCGACCGCAAGGACGTGTACGAGCTGGTCCGGCGCGTCGGCCGTCAGGCCGGGATCGAGGGGCTGCACCCGCACAAGCTGCGGCATACGTTCGCGACGGTGGCCGAGGAGGCGGGCGTCAGGGTGAAGAAGATCCAGGAGGCGCTGGATCACGCGCAGTCCTCGACCATGGACATCTACCTGTCGGCCGCCCGGCGGCTGGAGGACGACCCGTCTGACCTGGTCGCTGCGGCGATCGAATAGCGAAACGAGGTCTTGGCGTGGCGGCCGTTGGCGCCTGATGCGTCTTGATCGCCGTTGCTGGTGGAACGTGCGGTGCGGGCTCGGCGGTGCAATCGGGGTGCGCGGCCGGTGGGGAAGAGGGCGCGGTAGGTGCCGATCGTCAGGTGGGCGATGACGAGGGTGAGTGCGATGAGGCCGCCGATGGCGATGATGAGCAGCATGAGCTGGTCGATGGTTTCGCGGGTGGCCTGAACAGCGGAGGGCATGCTGGTCCCTTCCAGGTTCTGGAAGGGACGGCGTTGGCCCTTGGTGTGTGGTGCTGTGCTGTCTAGTCTGCCACGTTCGGATGGCGGGCGGGGGCAGTCGGGGGTTTGGCTGCCGGCGCTTCCGAGCGGCTGTGGTCAGGTTGGGTGCGTTTGTCTCGTCTCTTGGGGGACGCTGCGGGGGAGGGGGTGTTGTGGTGGCGGATGTGCGTGGCGAGCTGTCGGTGCAGCAGGCGGCGGACGTGTTGAACGTGTCGTCGGAGTTCCTGGTGAAGCTGTTGGAGGACGGCGTGATCTCTGCCCGGGTGGCCGGGGGCGAGGTGCGGGTGGCGCGGGCGGATGTGGAGGAGTCCCGGCGCCGGGATGATGTGGTGCCGCGTGCGGCTGCAGACGAGCTGGGGCGGCTGGGCCAGGAGCTGGATACCTGATCGCGCGAGGTGGAAGTTGAAGTGTTTGACGAGGAGGAGACGGCTGGGGTTCGCCGGGCCGTTGTGATTGCTTGGCATGACACCCTTACGGCACAGATAGTAGTTGTCTGATCACATAGTGTTGATGATCGGTTGGGGTGGCATATGCCACGCCCGCACCTCGGAAGGGAATCGATCATGCGACTCGTTCTGTCGGCGCTGGCTGCCGTCGCCGCTGCTACCGCGATGGCGGCGGCCCCTCTCGCTGCGGCCCACGCTGAGGAAGTCATAGCGTGCGAAACGGTGGATGCATCACAGATGCCCATCGTCATGGGTTTCACCTGCATGACCATCAAGCGGGGGCCTGTGACGCAGCTCCGCATCATCGACGCCGCGACCCGGAGCGTCTACAGCTGTCGAACCGGCCAGGCCGGAGGCGTGTTGTGGGTGCGAGGCGAAGATTGTGAGAAGACTTCCGGCAGCTGACCGGCCCAACAGTCAGGTCGTCCCCGTGCCTTCGGTCGCAGACTCAAGGGAGCCGAGATCGGCCCAACCGGTCCCGGACGCACGCCCCGGCGGTCCGGCCCGACGGCCCCGGTGGCGTCGGACCGGACCGCCGGATCACCGGCGGATGTGGACTACGTGGGACAGCCCTTCGCCGTCCACTTGATCTGGATGACGGTCACGGGGGCTCGGAGCTTGGGCCACACATGTCCCGCCGCAGGGTTGCTGTCGGTGGCGCGGCCAATGCACTGCCACTCGACACCGCCGTTCCCGTAGACGTAGACGACGCGGACGTGGTCCTTGGGATCGACCAAGCCGTTGTTGAAGAGGGACCGGACGTTCTTGTACGGGCTGGCCTCCACACTGGAGAACCCGCCGTCCGGCCAGGTTTCGCCCCGGCCGATGCCGATCTTCGTTCCCGCGGAGATGACCTCTGTCGAATACATGCAGAAGTCTCCGGCCGCGCAGCCGTAGAGGGTGGAAGAGGAAAGGCTGTCCGCGCTCGCAGACGGCGCGAACGCCAGCCCTGCGAGGGAGACGGCAGCGACAGCGGCCGGGATGAATTCTCTCAGCATGAGATCTCCTCATTAGTTGCCTGAGCCGGCCCAGGTCGGCGAAAGGCCAGCCTGCCGACTGGAGTCTCTGGGCTGTGCGCGAGCGGGTCAGCGCCAGACTTGGATCGTCCACTGTGCGTTCTTTACCGGGTCTATAGGCCCACAGTGCATACGGAGGTCGAGTGTGCCCGCTTCGTCGTAGAGGTCGCACTTATGGAAGTAGTTAGTAATATTTGTGAATACTTCTGGGAAGCGATAAGCCGTCGTGAACCATAGCTGCGAGGAGTCGGCCGCCGAGCACCCGGCAAGCACCACCCCATTGCTGGCTTCGCTTCTTCCAGCCAGACAACGGCCAGGGAACCTGACGCTCTCCAGCGAGTAGACGTCGAGAGCCCAGGAGTGGATTCTCCAGAGCTGCCACCCCTCTTCCGGCTTTCCTGCCTCTTTGTTGCACGCCCTGGTGTGGACGTCGCCCGTACCAGCGTCTATGCAGTCGCCGGTTCCCCGGCTGAAGATTCTGACGGTTGGATCGGCGGAGGCTTGGGCGGGGCTGCTCGACAGCCCGACAATCGTGAGCCCGACGACCGCGAGGACGCTGGCCAGCATGCGAGTCATGCTTCCCCTCCTCGGCCGGAGTGTTTTTGATTTCCGCACGGATCTCTCCTTCGTTCGAGTGGTGAATACCGGTGACATCGCACAGCATCACGGCGGCGGCTCTCAGCCTGGGCGACTGCGGGATTGTCTGGAACCCCGATTCGCCGCCTGGACAAAACTTGATCGCGCTACCGGTGCGACAGAGCCAGTTCATCCCGTCGGGGCCGGGATCGTCCCCTAGTTCCAGCCTGAGCAGGAACACGCAGGTCAACGGTCATCACTGCGCAGCTTCGATCCTGGCGGCCGCCAGTCGCGCTTTAATTTCTCTACGGCTTCGCTTTTGGCCTATGTCAGGCGTTCGCCTCTATGACCACCATGTCCATCGCCCCTGCCTCGCTGACGTGGTGGCCGCCTGCGTATCCCCAGGTGAGGTGGTACGCAATTGGCCTAGCTCCACCCGACGCTTGTCGTTCTTGGGGTGGAGACGACCGTGTGCCGTCGAGGGCGAGCACCAGGCGTGCTTGTCCACCAGCCACGTCACCGACCTCGACCGCACTATCCCCGATCGGCCGCGGGCCACTGGTTGGCGAGCTCCCGTCATAGGCCGCCGTGGCACGGGGGGGCGCCTTCCCGGACAACCTCGGTGCATCACGTTCTTCCTGACGTCTGGCCACAGCCGTTGCGACGGCCCCCTTGCCCAAGGTCGCGATGCTCGCGCTGCTGCAGACACCCCTCGTGCTGCGTGTATGGGCCTGTGTACGTCGCAGACGCTCGTTCGAGGGCGAGTGGGCCTGGGGGCTACGACTTTTCGGCCCGTCTGGTGGTGAGGTGTTGCGGATGGGGGGCGTTGGTGGGCGAGGTCGCGAGGTTTGCGCGATGTGCCCGCGCGCCGAAGAGACTCGTCTCGGCCTGCCGCCGCCACGCCCGGCTGCCTGTCCGGCGGGGGGAGCGGGCCCGGAAATGAGAAAAGCCGCGCAGTGCGCGGCCTTCCCGAGGTCGAGACCCGCGACCAGATCGCTCAGCTCCAGGCGGTCAACCTACGCGAGCTGAGCAGCCGAGTCGCCGTTCCGGCCTCCACAACATCACAACGCGCTTGACGGTGCTCTCACGCGGCCGCCCGGCCGTTGCGAGGGCCTTTCGCGCGCCAAAACCGTGACGCTTGGAGCGACCCTAGCGGGCCGCCAAGCGGCTAGCTCGCGACTGGCGGGGGAGTGGCCCGCCCGGTCCTGGCCGGGCACATCGTCGCGCCCGGCCATCCCCTCTGGCATGACGCCGTCCACTACCTGGTCCGCGAGGCGAACCGGCCGCCTCGATCGAATAGAGAGGCTGGGATCGGCGTAGTTTGTCCCGGACGTCAGCGGCCGGGACAAGCCCTGTCCGCGCGTGAATGGAGGCGCCGGTGAGCCGTCTGTACTGGCACACCCGACCCGGACCGCCGAACTGCTGGGGTCGGAGTACGCGTGGCTGCACAACTTGGCCGGAAAGCCTGCCGAAGCGGCGTGGGCGTTGGACCGGGCCGACTCGTTGGACCGGGCACAGCTGATCCTCGGCTGGGTGAGAGCGGTCGATGGGGACGGTATCGCCGACCTGCGCAAGCTGCTGACCGAGGCGAAGAATCACCCGCCGATGCCACCCTGCGGCACCGCCTGGTGCAGACGCTACAGGTCCGGATGCGCCTGTCCGGGCTGGACCTGGAAGTGGCCGGGGTCCGGCTGAACACCGGCAACGTGGACCTGAACACAACACTGGCCGTCGGCAACGACCCGATGCGGCTCGCGGCGAAGATCGCCGCGTGGGGTTCGCAGCACGCCTTCATCGAGGGGCCGGACCGGGCATGGGCGGCCGACATCATCGAGCAGGGCCTGGCGGCCGGGCTGTACCGGAAGCAGCTCACCTCCCGCGTCGGCCCGGACGGGCCGGAGCGGACGGTCGAGCTGGGCTGGAAGGACGTGCTGGCCCTGCTGCGGGAGCGCGATGACGAGCCGGTGTGGGACGGCTGGTACGAACTGCCGGCGGCAGAGAAGTGGACGCGCGCGATGGCAGGCCTGCGGGAACGCCGGGCGTGGGCGCGGCTCGGGCCGGACACCCTGGCCGAGGTGACGTTCCATCTGCCGGTGACCGTGTACGACCTGCTCGCCGACGACCGGGAGGAGCGGATACGCCGTGCCGCTGCGCCGTGAGGCGACGCCCGCATGCGAGTGGCCCCGCACCCTGAGATGCGGGGCCACTCGCCTCGTGTGGTAGGGGATGGGTTGCTCGGCGGCGCTGGCAGGCGCTAGAGGTGGATGCGGATCGCGTACACCGGCGGCATCTGCCGGAGCACGAGCAGCACGGTGACACGAGCCTCCGCGACCCACGGCCGCGCCTGCTCCCAGAGCGGGCTCACGCACAGGGAGCGGAAGTCGATGATCGGCTTCCAGCGGAAGATCAGGTCCATGAGGACTCCCAGGTCAGGCGACACTGACCAACCCCAGATCCATGGCGCGCTTCGCACCGCCTACGGCCGGTCATGTCGTCACCCACCAGGGTGCTCACCGGCTCTCGCCCATGCCCGCAGACTCGCGCTGCACGCGAGCAGCCGCTGTTCCGGGACCCACCGGCACTGGCCTTCGCCACGGCCGGCGGGATCGACCCCGGGGCGCCGCCGCCCCCGCGCGCGGAGGAGGTGGCGCTAGCGATCTTCCATCATCCGGCACCCAGACATGAAGGGGTCGTTGTCTGACAACCGAAATCGGGTGCATCGTCTAGCCGGTGCAAGGGGTACGGGTGAGGGTCAGGTTGTGGCGGGTTTCGGTGGCGGGGAGGGTGCGGGCGGTGAAATCGGCCGGTCTGTGGCCCTCGGCGGTGACGGTGAAGGTGTGGAGGCCGGGCTTGAACCAGCCGGAGTACCGCCCGTCCACCGTGGTTCCCAGGGTCTGGCCGCGAGTGGTCAGCGTGGCTCCGGGCAGCGGCGCGGTCGTGCCGTCGCAGGACCTGGAGAGGATCTGACCGGACAGGATCGCCCAGTGCTTCGGCGGGGTGGCCTTGAGGGTGACGTCGAGGTGCGGAGCCGGGTACGGCGTGTTCTCGTTGATCGTCAGGCGGGCGGACCGGATGCCCGGCTGGGTGAGCCGCCGGGCGTCGAGAGTCAGCGTGACGCGCGCGGTCGCGCCGGGGGAGAGGGTGCCCCGGGTGGGGCTCTCGGACAGCCAGGGAGCGTCGGTCCCTGCGGGATCGCAGCCGTCGTACCCGGGGAGCAGTTCGCTGAAGGGAGTGACGCGCGGCCCGTTGGCGCCGCCGATCTTGTAGAAACCGCACGCCCCCGCACCGCGGAAGAGGGCGTAGCGGGAGTTGGCGATCGCGCTCCAGGTGTCGGCGTCCGGGTTGTAGGCGAACGCCTCGTTGGTCAGTACGCTGCCACCCTGCGTGACACCGCCTGCGACGACGAGCTGCCCGTTGGCCGCCGAGTAGCTGCTGGCCCACAGGTCGGTCGGCAGCTCGGCGACCTTGCTCCACCGGTTGGCCGCCGGGTCGTAGGCGTAGGCGCGCCGTGTGCCCTCCGGACCGGCGGCCAGCCCGCCGGCGCAGACCACCTTCCCGTCGATCCCGGCGCAGGCCGCCCACGAGATCGGCTCCGGGTACGGCGCGGCTTCGCGGAACCGGTCACCGGCCACGTCATAGACGGTGACCTGGTCGGTAGCCGTCTGGCACTCGCCGGTGCACCCGCCGACCGAGTAGATCTTCCCCTCCAGTACGGCAGAGCCCACCGCCCCCCAGGGCCGCGGGTTGTCGGCCCCCTTCGTCCAGCGATCGGCGGCGGGATCGTAGACGAGCGTGGTGGCACCCGGCTCGCCCTGCGGCCCCCACCCGGCGACCACGTAGAACTTCCCGTCCACGAACCCGGACGCGGGCTTCTGCCGCGCCTGCGGCATGTCCGCCAGCCGCGTCCAGCCGCCTTCCACCGGGTCGTACGCGTAGGAGGCAGGAGTCCCGCCCTCGCCGAGCAGCGAACCGCCGAACGAGTACACCTTCCCGTCGTGGTAGGCGGCCGCGTTGTCCCTGATGGTCGTCGGGTAGTCGGCGACCGCGCCCCAGGCGTCCGAGGACGGCCCGTCCGCGACGGCGGCGTTCCCCGCGGGCGGGTTCACGCCGGGGCTCAACCCGGGTACGGCGACCCGCCGCACCGGAGCGCCCGCGCCGAGCGCCGGTGCCTGCTGCCGCGACTCGGCCAGCGAGTACGTCAGCGGGGCAGTGCCCCGGTTCGTCAGGGTGATCCGCTCCTGCTGCTTGCCGCCGAGCCGTACGGATCGGGAGATGTCGTCGTCGGACGCCACGGAGAGCAGTCCGGCCTTGAGCGCGAAGTCGATCCTGGACACCTGGTCGGCGCCGGAGCGGACCCGGGCGGAGGCCGGCTGGTAGCCGCGCTGCTCGGCGGCGACGACCGGCTTCCCGGACGCGGGGACGAACACCCAGTAGAACCCGTCGGGGGCCTGAGAGGCGTTCGGGGCGCCGCCGTCGGCCGACACCGAGGCGGTGACGACCGGCTTGCGGGTGTTGGCGTCGGTGACGTTGCCGTACACGAGCCCGCCGGCCAGTGCCTTGCAGGCCGCGTCGTAGCCGGGCGCTGCGGCGCACGCCGCCGGGTCGAGCACGGCCTTGAACTTCTGCGTCGCGTCCCCGCTGACCGTGATCTGGCCGGTGACCGCCTGGTAGCCCGGGTAGCGGGGTGTCACCCGGACCTCGTACGGGCCGCCCTTCGGCAGGTCGAGCGTCGCCGAGCCGTCGCCGGGTTCGGTGGACCAGGTCTTTCCTCCGATGGCGATCGTGGCGGGGAGCGGCCATCCGTGCCCGGATGCGTCCGTGACCTTGACCTGGACCTTCGCCGTGGGGGTGGCGGTGAGGGCGAGGTCCCGCGTGACCGATGCTCCGGTGGCCAGCCGTACGCCGTCGACGACGGAGGCGTCGAACCCGAACAGCGCGGTGCTGACGGAGTAGTCGCCCGGGTCCAGGTAGAGGCGGAAGGCTCCGTCCGAGCCCGTCACGGTGTCGAGCGTGCGGGGCCCGGTGGCGGTGACCCGGACGCCGGCCAGCGGCTTCCCGCTGCTCTTGTCGTTGATCGTCCCGGTGAGGGTCCCCGTCCCGGCGCGCGGGGAGGCTCCGACGGCGCGGTAGACGTCGAGCATCCCCTCGCCGTAGACGTTGTTGTCCTCGGGCGTGCCGCCGCATGAGGTGTCGTCGTGATCGCGCGCGGTCGCGGAGAGCACGGCTCGGGTGGCGGCGATGTCGCCGACCAGCGCGGGCGCGGCCGACCACAGCAGCGCCACGGCGCCGCTCACGTGCGGGGTGGCCATCGAGGTGCCGTTCTGCACCTGGTAGCCGCCGCCTGGAACGCTGGAGCGGATCCCCTGACCGGGCGCGACGATGTCCGGCTTGCTGTCCGGCATCCCGTCCGTGCCCCGGGAGGAGAAGCTCGCGATCAGCCCGTTCTGGTCCACGGCCCCGATCGCGTAGGACTCGGGGTACTCGCCGGGGGAGTGCTGCGTCCCGCAGGAGGGCCCGTCGTTGCCGACCGCGAAAGCGGGAAATATCCCGGCAGCCACCCACTGCCGCACGTAGTCCCGGTACCACTCGTCACCGGGCGCGGACGACCACGAGTTGTTGAGGATGTTCGGGCGTTTGGCCGGGTCGGGCGCGGAACCGTCGGCGGCGGTCGGGGCGAGCATCCACTGCGCCGCCAGCGCCAGTGTCACGTCGGTGCACTGGAAGTTGGGGCAGCCCTTGGCCGCGATCCACCTGGAGCCGGGCGCGACCCCGATCCCGCCCTGGCCGACCATCGTGCCCATGGTGTGCGTGCCGTGCCCGAAGTTGTCGCACGGCTGCGTCCCCGCGCAGATCTGGGTCGGGTCGTACCAGTTGTAGTCGTGCGTGAACGTGCCGTCGCCGTTGTTGCCGCGATATGTCGAGACGAGCGCCGGGTGCTGGAAGTCCACCCCCGAGTCGATGTTCCCGACGACGATCCCGGTCCCGGTGGTCTTGTACGCGTCCCACACCTTGTCGGCCTGGATGGCGCTCACGCCCCACTCCGGCGTCCCTGCCGCCCCCAGCGACGGCTGCGGCAGTTCGTAGACCCGCGGCGCGCGGACGCGCGCCACCGCCGGATCCTTCCCGATCTTCTCCATCAGTACGGCGGAGCCGCCCCGGACGTAGATCGAGTTGTTGATGTAGAGGGAGGTGTAGGAGGCCCCGGCATCCTTCAGCAGCCCGACGACGCCCGCCTGGCTGGACGCGGCGGTGGAGCGGAGCTCGTCCACCACCGCGGCTCCCCGAGCCGACCAGTCCTTGATGGCGGGCGCGGACTTCAGGTTCGCCTGGGCCTTGAACTCGACCCAGAAATCGCCGGTGGACGCCTGCGCCGGAGCGGGTACGGCCAGAGCGAGCAGCATGGCAATTACGGCCAGAACATAACGCACCCCAGCAGCTTGATAGAAATGCGGTAAACGTTTCAAGATCTACCCAAGGCGGGTTCATGCCGTGGCATGAACCCGCCACCCGCGGCCCGGGCCGCCGACGACAGGAGGACGCCGGGGGAGACAGGGGCCTTCGCCGTGATGGTGAGCCGCTCGAGATCGCCGCGATCCGGCAGCCCGAGCGAGAAGGCGATCAATCATGATCCTGGTCACCGGTGCTGCCGGAAACGTCGGCGCCAACCTAGGATCCGGTACAGCGTCGACCGAACCACGCGAGGCTCGCGGGCGATCCAGGCTGGCCGCGTGCGCCGGGCCCGCACGGCGGCGAGCACGTCGTCGGCGACCTTGGCCGGGGGGCGGCCTTGCCGTCTTGGTGGCATGTTGTGTTCGAGCGTGGTTCAGCTGATGATCGAGTCGGTGAGCTTGAAGGCGCACCGGCAAGGTGTACCCGCCCGAGTTCACCCAGGCCATGGAGGCTCTCGGCTCCACAACGTGGGGGCCGGCCCGTGGCCCGACCACCCGACCGGCACCCTCAGCGGCGAGTTCGTCCTCGGCAAGACTTTCGGCGTCTTCTCCGCCCAGATCACGATCGGCGCGGCCGGGGCCGAGCGCCCCGTGTCCGGGCACCTGCGAGTATGGCCGCTCGGCGCGCTCTACCTCCACACCGAGGCGTTCGGCGCGTGGTTGCAGCGCCGCGTCATCCCGGAGGGGTATGAGTCCCGCGTCATCAACCTGTCCGTCGGCGAGTGGGCGATCCGCTGGAAGGCGGACGGCCGGAACCGGATCACTAGGTCGGCCGCGAGCGTCCCTGATGAGGCCGTCGGAAACCCGGTCGTGGGACGTGCTCGCGTGCGCGATCACCGCCCGCAAGCTCAGCGACGAGCGAGTCCAGTACGGCTACCGCGCGTAGAACGTGGAGGGCTGATGCGTCGCATCGAGCACATGCGCCTGCACACGATCCCGCGTGCCGTCCGCAACCCCAAGGAGCACGGCCTCGCCCGAGGGGATCCTGATCGACGACGACGGGACGTGGCTGGTGCCGATCGTGCGCGGCTGGTCGAGCCGCAGCGATGCGGACGCCGAGGCGTACTTGATCGCGAACAACCGCAGCAGCGAGAAGGGCGGCTGGGAAGAGCGGATGCTCGCCGAGGTCCTGGCCGACGTCCGCGACGCCGACGAGGACGTCCGCCCCGAGGTGTGGGGCATCATCGTCACCTGCGACAACGAGGAAGAGCAGACCCGTCTCCTGGAGCGCCTGGCTGACGAGGGGTGGCAGGTCCGCGCCCTCATGTAGGCCCACTGGCAAGAAGGGCGTCACACGCCCCAGTGCAACGAGCAGCTTCACCGCAGGGCACAACCTACGGCGGCCATAGCGGAAGATACCGTGTCGGTCCTCCCTCTGACTCCAACCCAATGTGATCATGCAGCTACTAAACGTGCGAGGGGAGTCATCCTTCGCACGAACCGATCATGTAGGAGACACCATGCCTTCCGCCGCCTCCACCACAGTAATCGCCTCATCGGCGCTGGTCGCAGGAGCCATGCTCGCGGCCGCCATTCCCGCATTGGCCGCCATCGGTGGTGCGCACACCCCTGGGGCGCGCGCCGCCGCCATGGTCAACGCCGACGGAACCGTCGTGCGCTCCACCGGCGTCACCAACGTCCGCAAGATCGGCACGGGCGAGTACTGCATCGAGCTCGACCCGGACATCAACGCCGCCAAGACCGTGCCCGTCGCCACCCCGCGCTCGCCATCCATCTGGGAGGCCGCGATCTTCATCGACAACAACACATCCAAGTGCGGAGACACCGCCCGGAACATCTTGGTCGCAACCGGCAAGACGACGGGCAACTACTTCGACGTCCCCTTCGACATTGTCGTCGACTGACGCCACTCCACCAGTCCCATTGGTCCGATCTCTGCGTCCTTGCCAATTGGGCGGGGGTACGGTTTCGTTCCAGGGGCATCCTGATCTCTCTGCTCGGTGCCAGGCGACTGCGCAGGTCCGGCTTGATAGGGGTCGTCGTAGTACTTGCGGAACGTTGGGCGGATATGGCCCTGCCCTGATGCGCTGTATGCGCATCCGGTGCCGCGTTGCCGGATCCCGGCTGTTCAGGCAGCGGGCGAGCACCTCGGTGGACACTCGGGCGTAGCGGGCCGGCACGGCCGGGCAGGCCGGTGATGGGGGTGGCAGGGCCGTCTCCCTTGTCTGATGGACAACCAGCCCTCAGCGGGCTCCTTGTCGTGAACCTGCCGATCTGCTGCATGAGCGAAGCCCCGCGTCGTTCGACGCGGGGCTTCATGTATCAGTGGCGATCTTTCAGTGGGCGCTCAGTAGTAGTCGCGGAGTTGGCCGTTCTGGCAGCGTTGGCCAGGAAAGATGTCGGCGGGGGTGCGGATCGGCCGGGTCGACCAGCCTTCGGGGGAGATGCAGCGATTGGCCCTCCACGTCGCCAGAGAAGGTCCACGCCAGCACGCTGATTCCCATGCACAGTCACACCAGAGACTCCCGCCATGCCCTCCCGGAGGCGGACTTTGAGACACGCCCTATCCGGGTTCACGAAGCCGAACAACGCCCTGCTCCACGCTCTGCGGGACGCGATCGAATACCTGTGCGAGGCGGCGCTGACCTTCCGCTCGACCGGCCTGCCGTAGGTGACAGGTTCTCCGTGCATGGCGTTCCCTCCAACAAGGAGGGCCCCGTTCACTGGCGACGGCGCGATCCGTAGGCTCTTGATCGGCGAGGCGCAGATATCCGTCGCCGCTGAGCTTCTCATCGCGATTTCGTCTTACTCGTGAATCAAGGAGTACCGTCGTGACGATCAGCAAGGCAGTACACGTCGCAGCCGGGTTATTCCTGACCGGAGTTGGCTCGCTGATATTGCTGACGTTCAGTAGCCTGGCCATCGGCGTGCCCGTCGGGTTCTTGCTTGTTTGCGTGATTCTTCTTAGCGCGGGACTGGTGGGCCTACTGCGAAGTCAGTACAAGGACTTCTTCGCAGGCTGGTTGCTTTGGACTGCGACATTGGCCACGTACACGGGGGTCGTGCTCTTTTAGGCCTCTCCGAGGGGACATCGAGAGTCGAGCGGGCAGCTACGCAGGTCTCGACGACCAAGTCGAATCTCAGGTCTCCTCATCGATCACGCCGGTCGGCTTCGCGTGGACCTTGTCCTGGTAGCTGGCGCACACTGCCTTCGACTCGGACCATAGATGCCGTCAACGTCGATCTTCCAGCCCCGCTTGCGGAGCTTGTACTGCCAGATCTCGACGTCGTTGCCCTGGCGGCTCGTCCGGCCGGGGAGCACCTGCCTTCACCCACGCATACAGTTCGTCACCGGGGCACGAGGTGGAGTAGCCGTCGCGGTGGCTCTTAATCTCGTTCCGGCGCCGCCTTGGTGGCTCGCCGCTCCGTGGCCCATGTAAACAACGAGCGGCCGAGTACGCGGAGTTGCCGGCCGAGCAGCGACGCCGTCGCGAGGGATCTGAGCACGACATCCAGGCCTGGTTGGGTGGGCCGCTGGATACAGCGACAGGTCGTCACGTTGACCGGCTGGGCAGGCCCCGGCAAGGGCGCGGCAGCATGAGGGCACGATTATGATCTACATTGTAAAGGTGGTGGCTAGTTCTTGATCGATAACTCAAGCTGCAACAACCACATCGACGGCCAAGGCCCGCTGTTCGTGGATCAGCTCCGCGAGTGGCGGCTTCGGGGGGCGCCCCTTGTGGCGCGCGCTCTGGCTAGCATGTGACTGGCTGCGCCGCGCGCCCCTACTCCCTCTAGAGAGATCGCCGGAGCGCAACCTGCCTCTCTTGCCGCGGCAGATCGCGACTCTTCTACTTCTGGTTTGTCCCTGCGTTTCTGGCTGGAGACACGCCGCCCTCGGCGGCGGCCGCTTCATGCGCCGACAGCAAGAGCTTGCGTACAACGGCGGTTCCCCTGAGCTCCTCGGCGACATACCGGTCATTCGCGATTACGAGTCCTGCCTGGACGGCGACACAGCACGATGCCCCTGACCGTTGGCCCGGCACGGGCCGAAACGGTCGAGATCAACGCGAATGCCGTGCCCGGAGATTTCAGGGCACGGCAAGCGGCGTCAGCGGATCAGACCCGGTCGACTCAGGCGGGCGGCGTGATGTCGATGAAGGGGCTGCAGTTGGCAGGCCAGGGCCGCGTCGTCATGGTGCCCGGAGGCGGGAAGACGGTGCACGTGCTCTGCGCTATGCGGGAGTGTGCGTTGAGGACGGTGACGTGCACTGTCGTCCCCTCGTCGGGCGCAGCCAGGGTGATGTCGACCAGGCGGCCGAAGTTCCTGGGCAGCCGCGAGGACAGGTCGTGCCATCGTGGCGTCGTCCGCGGGTCCCTGATCAGTACCTTGTGCTCCCGAATGACCCCTACGAACTTGGTCGGCAGCCTCTCCTCGTCCTCCGGGTCCCCCTGGAAGGCCGAGTCGATCGCGACAGCGTTGTCGTCGTCCATCCCGATGGGGAAGGAGCGATTGTTCGCGTTCGCGACCTTGGCATCCGCGAGGCCGTGAACGCTGGCGACCGATGTCGTGTGAACGCCGGCAAAGGCTGGCGCTGGAATTGAAAGAGCCGTGAGTGCGCTGGTTGCCGTTGCGGCTAGAGCAAACGCCAGCGTGCGTGTGATGCCGAGTGGGTGCGAAGCGCGCCCGCTCTGGTGTTGAGCCACGTGTTTCCCCTGTTGATGCCAGATTCGAACGAAAGGGGCCAATAGCTGCCCCTAAATGGTTGCAAATTTGAGATACCCCTTCGATGAAGCGATAAAGCGTGCGAATTTTCTATGGAAGGTAAGGAGTGTCGAAAGACAAATAAAAAGCAGCTATTTCATGTGTTAAGCAGCAAATAGGGCTGGGCGTGCATATTTGGGCAAAGTGATCCCAGGTGAGGCGAGTGGGCTCCGGGCTTGCATGTACTGGTCCGCGGACGCGACCGGCCCGACCCGGGCGGCGCGCCCTGCCCTCTGTGCACCAGCGCCCGACACGGGCCAGCCAAGCAGCGGGGCCCAGCAGGTCACCGCCGCCTACTCGGCAGGCGGGGTTCGTCCTGGGGGGCCGCATCCTCACCATCCGCGCGAACCGGGCCAGCCGCATGCCGCTTCCTCACAGAGCGCCCGGAGGACACGGATACGACCTGCCCGCCCTCGCTCATGCACGCATCCGCGCGCTCGCGGTGATCGCTGCCCAGTTCGACCTCGTCCTTGTCGTCGTCAACCGGCCTGCCGGGCAGGACGCCCGCAACCGATCAGACAGCCACGGTCTGTGGTGGCACCGTCGTCAAGGACCTGGTCGGCGACCTGCGGCCGGTCGCGGTCGTCGACCACGACACGGCGTCCATGTACGCCACCGGCGTCAACCGGGCCACCGGCCCGCACCCCTACGAGGACACCGTCATCGCGCGACTGACCGACCGCTACGCCCAGGACCACCAGCTGAACGTCGGCCAGTCCGCGGCCCTTGCCCGCGCCGCCAATTCGCCACGCCAGACGAACTTGATCGCGGTACTGGTGGGCGCAGAGCCCGTTCATCCCACCGGGCTACCGGGGCAAGGCATGAGTTCACCGTTGCTTGCAGCAAGACAAGCCAGGCCGTGAGCTGCGGCTCTCCGCCCGGCGCGGGACCTCACTATTGCTCAAGCCGCCCGGACGTCAGGGGGCGCGAGCGGCGAGGTCTTTCGGGTCGAGAACGGCCTGAGCTTGGGCAGGCCCAGGTTCCCGGGCTGGTCCAGACGTACTTCCATGCCTGTGAGTGACAGGCAGGAAACGCCCGACGCCCAAGCGGGGCACCATGCCGGGCCGGCGCAGCAGATCAGGCTGTTCGAGCTCCTGGCGCCTTCGAGGCGGGATCCGCCTCGAAGGCGCCTCCGGCGGAGCCGACGGCTGGGTTCAGTCTCGGATGAAGCCGTTGACGATCAGTGGCAGTGAGGCGTCCAGACCCGCCACGTTGAGGACGCCCTCGTCCCGAGGATCGCCGATCGAGTGTCCAGCTGCCGTCATCGCGGCCACGACCACGCGGGCCCCGGGGGCGACAGTACGGCGGTAGGTGTCGAGTTCCTGCGACGGGTGTGCCCGGCCGGCCCACGTCTCGTTGTCGGTGAAGATCACGATGCCGTCCGCCCGCATGCGCTGCTCGCGCGCCCACCGGAACGGCAGGGACAGGTCGGTGCCACCGCCGGACGGTTGCCAGGAGGCGATCTCACGCAGGTTGGTGCGCGGGGTCACCTTCGAGGCGTGGACGCTGGTGTCGACATCGATGACGTGGACGTTGCCGCGCTCGATGCGGGCGAGCATGACCGCCATCGCGTTGCCGACCTCGTACGGCGACCCGATCGGCGAACCGCCCACCTGGACACCGCCGCCCCAGCTCATCGACCCGGACGAGTCCACCGCGACCAGCAACCTCTTCCCGGACGGTTCGACCGTGCCGAAAGCCGCCTCGTACGTCTCCTCCAGCGCGTCCAGGATGGCCGGGACGGGATGCCAGGTCTGGCGGTCGGCGCGCGGGTTCGGCTGTGCCCGCCCGGAGGCGTAGACGCGCATGGCGAGCCATGCGTCCATCGGGTGGATGCGGGCCCGGTGGATCGCCTCGCGGTCGGTGAGTCGCAGCACCGCACGCGAGGTCGCCGCCGACGTCGGCGTGAGCGTGCCCAGCCGGGTCATCCGTGCCAGGTTACGGATGAGCGCCGTCATGCCGACCGTCTCGATCAGGGCCTCCCATACGGCAGGCTCGCGCAGCATGGCGTCCGGCAGGAACTCCCACGGCACCTTCGTCGTGGTCACGACTCGTACCGCCTCGGACGGACTCGTGACGGCCTTCGCGGTCAGGAACCGGTCCACCGCGGGCAGCGCCTGGCGTGCCTGCTCGTCGCCGACGTTGCCGGCGATCCACCCGAACAGGGTCCTGCGCTGGTCTCCGTCCGCTGTCGGGTGCGCGATCCGGAGAACGTCGCGCAGGTCGAACGCCTCCCCTTGCGGGGTCTTGCGCTGGCGGGCCTTGCACGCCTTGAACGCCACGGCGTCGGGCGTCCCGTTCAGGAACCAGGAGCCGAGCGCGGTCCGCAGCGACCGGCCCATCGTCGGCGCGACACCGCGGGCGGTCGGCTTACCGCCCAGGTTCTTGTAGTAGCCGAAGAACTGGGCCAGATGGTCCGTCGTGCGAGCGACCTTGGAAAGAGCCACCTTGGCGGCCTGGCGGGTGTCGGCGTCGCCGTTCGCGTAGCAGGCGGCCAGCGCGAACAGAGCGGGACGCTGCTTCGGCGCGCGCGGTGGACGTGCCGTGGAGATCGTGGTCAGCAGTTCGACGACACGCGGGCCGTCCTCGGCGATCGCCTGGAACAACACGCCGGCGTTCTCGGCGGTCAGCTTGTCCTCGCTCACGTAGTAGGTGCCGCCCGTCGTGCCGAGGATCAGGAAGTCCTCCAGCTTGCGCCACACGTCCTTGGCGAAGACGTAGCCACCTGCCGCGTTCTGCACCTGGTCGGGACGACCGGGCAGCGGCCGTGTCTGCGGCGTCGCGATGGCGGAGACGCCGGCGAGAGGGTCACGGTTGCGGGCCATGGAAGTGCCTCCATAGGGGTGTTCGACCCGCCGGACGGCGGATGTGAGGGACGGCGGATATGGGTGTGTCGACCGGATCAAGACCGGAGCTCCACCGCTGAGCTGTGCGCGACAAGCCGCGCAGCGGGGACTCGAACCCCGCGACCGCCGGTGCCGGGAGATAACCGAACGACTTCGACCCGCCGTCTATCGGTCGTCAGCTCTGCCGAAGGCACGGATGTGGGGCACCGGCCGGGTGCCCAGCCGACCTGGGCGACCGGCCCCACGAGGAGGGGCCGGAAGGAATCGAACCTCTACCCTGTGGTAACCGACCGGATTCGACCCGTGCCGACGGCAGGGCTGACGACGGACCGGCGAGGTCCGGAGAAGACACGGATGTGGGACGTTCACCGGCGTTCAGGTGCTCTGCCGACTGAGCTACCGGAGCGTTTGGCCCCGGGCAGGACTCGAACCTGCGACCGCCCCATTAGAAGTGGTAACCGACGAACTTCGACCCGTGCCCTCACCGGACCGCGCCGGGCAACCATCGGATCGGGAACGAGCACGGAGGTGAGAAACGGCACCGGATGTGATCTTTGTTGCAGAAAGAGATAACCGATGCCCTTCGCCCCGTACTCGCACCAGACCCGACGGGATCTGAGGGGGACTTGCGAGACAGACGCTAGCGGATCAACGATCGAACCTCGATCCATTTTCCTGCGGTCGCGATTACCGACCCAGGCTGCGCTGTCCCGCGTCCGGGACAGCGCGCGACCACGTGGCCGGGTTCGTCATTCACCAGGCACCGCAACCGGCTTCCCGACATCCTCCCTGCGTGCAGGTGCCACAGAGCGGCCCGCCGCAGCCGGCGCGGCCGGCCGGAACGACAGCGTGACATGACGGAAGCCCCGCCGCCCGAGGAGAAGTCATCTCCAGAAGCGCAACCTTTTCTTGTCCAGCTTGTCCAGCAATTCTTTCCTGTGGCGCTGCGACATGCATATCAGGACTCGTTCATGCTGGTCGCCCAAGGTGTCTTCGATGCGCAACAATATGTCGAACTCCACCAGCATCACCGTTGCCTTCTCGGTGAACGCGACCAGCTCCAGATCTGCGTCGGTCGCGCGGCCAAGTGGCAGCCCCGCCCCGTTGGCGATGTTGGGCAGCGCGAAGTCGACCCGGTCGCGCATGTTGTGGCTTTCCAGCTTGTCGAGGACGTCGTGCCAGTCCATCCAGTCAGTCAGGGGTCCCTTTGCGGTTCCGCTTCTCGGATCGGCTATCCGGTATCGGTATTTGAGCAGGAGGACAATGGCGTGGCCGGCTCCGGCGTTGCGTGCGTGGATGACACGATAGGGCTTCCTGATGAAGCGGCTCTTGTCCAGTATTGACGTGTAGCTGATCACTGGGCGGCTGGTCCGGGATAGTTGGGATCGTGCCAACAGGAGGGCCAGAGCGGCGCTCGCCAAAGTGGCGCTCGTCGTGACGTCGAGCACGGTCAGCTTCCACGGCCACGAGTTGGCGGAACTGAGAGGGATGTTCTTCTTCGTGATCTCCCAGAGCAAATTTGCTGTCATGGCTGCAAGGAAGACTCTGGGCCACCAGTAGCTGGATCGCTTCCGGTTGATCAACCTCTGTGCTGGTCTTTCTGGCCGGCTGCTCATGTCGGACGCCTTTCGGTGGCCCTTGCGACCTTTCGAGGGGGTGCGTCTCGTCCCGAGGGTGCTGATCCGGTCGGCAACAAATCCCTCATCACAACGCCAACGAACAAAGGCGCTTCATCGTTGCAAGTGATCACGACAGGCATGCCGCTCAACGACGCAGCGGCGTGCGGCCGAGCGCGCAGCGCTTGCCGCTACCGGCTCGCTCCGCCTGTGCACGGTGTCGGTGTCAAGCTCACCGACTTGCCCAGGAAGACCACGACGCTCACGGCCGCCCGACCGGCACGTCGCGGGGAATCACTCCACGCCGTCGAGGGAAACTTCGTGCGAGCCGTGGAGGTTCCAGACGAATTCGCCCTTGCCGTCGTTGTCGAGGTCATAATCGATGGTCAGGTCAGCGGTCCAACCCCCCCGTGAGCGGGCTGTCGTACCACTTGCCGTTCGCCTCCTGCTGGCCTCCGGATTTAGAGTTGATCAGGTACGTGAGCCCGACGTGGGCCTGGTCCTTGGCGACGTCGTTGCGCTCAAGGCGTGTGTGGACCAGGAAATTGTCGAAGGCGTTGAGCGGTCCGCCGTTCGGGCGACTCCACGCGACGTTGACCTGAGCCTGATGCTTGGTGCCGGATTTGCCGACACACACCTTCACCGCGACCAGCACCGGGCCACGTCCCGGTGGATAGAAGGTCTTCGTGTTGTCCGGGATGGGCCAGCAGGAGTCTGCTGCATGAGCCGCTGACGGGGCCAGGGCGGCAGCGGTGAGTGCCAGGACCGTGCCGACATGAGCGAGCACCTTGAACATGGGTCTCCCCCTCCATGAGGACCTGGTCGTCTCCATTCAGCGACAGGCGAAGGTGGCAGACAAGCGGGAGGCTCATTCCACTGTTCCATAACGCTCACCTTCGCCGACGCCTGTCCAAGGCGCCTACGAAAGGCGGTCGGAGTGACTGGCTGGAAGTGTCGTGGCAAGGGCGCCAGAGGAAGGGGGACCCGGCGTGCAGGCGGCGCGGGTGGCAACCTTCAGGAAGGATGGCGTCTCTGGCAAGGCATGCGGCGGCGGGGGCTCGGGGTCTGTCGTCGATTCTTCCCGCCTGGCGGCATCTCCCTGCTGTCGGATCTGGTGGTGGGGGTCATGCGGTTGCCGTGCTGGGTTGTTGAATAGGTCATTATCCGGCGAGTGTTCTGGAGGGCGGCACGTATGGTGCTGACCGAGGCGGTTCCGGTCAACTTATCGAGGCAGCGGCGGAGGGGATGGCCGTTCTTCGTGGGGCTGGTGCTTCTTGCTGTCGTCGTCGCCTACGTCCTGGCGTTCAAGGTTCCCGAGTGGCGGAACGATGAGAAGCTGGCCCGGTTCGAGGAGCGGGTGAGTATGGCTCCGTATCCGCCTGATACGGAACCAGGGGATCGCCCTGTGCAGGGGGTCGTGGGCCTTCAGTCCGGCAACAGCAATCACTGTGACTTCGCGGTCCGCCTGTCCCTGCTCACCAAGCTGCCGGACGCCGAGATCGCGCGCTACTACGAGTCGCTGACCGTCGAAGGGGTTGAAGGGCGCAGGGTCGCCGGCAGCGTGTTCGTCAACCCGAGTGGGTCGTGGCGGGCCGGATACAAGAGCGTCATCGTCGAGTTCTTGGACGGATTCCACGAGCCTGGTCGCGATTGGCGCTGCCACTGAGAAGCGAGGGTGTCCAGCCCCGGGCTGCGGGTGTCGTGCTCTGCGACCGAATCCGCTGAGGCGGAGCCTCGAAGAGGCCACAACGCGAGCAGCGCTCGGGTTGAATGTGGTCTCCGGATGTGCGGCGACGTGGCGGCAGCCGTAAAAGAAGAGCACGCAAAGGTAAAGCACGCCTTTGGCGGTGGCTTTCTTATCGCCAGGACGATGTGTCCGAGAGTTTCTGTCGTGAAAATGCGTCCGGTGGGCGGGAAAGAAATTCAGGCCGCCCGTATTGACGTTTCCCGGTGATGGCGGGTCACCATGGAGGGGCCAAAGGAAGACGCGAACAGTGGGAGGAAACGTGCTCAAGGAAGCATGCGCTGTCAGCGCCCTTGTCGCTGCCGCCCTTGTCCCTTCGATGGCTTCGCAGGCGCTGGCGGAGACAGTCCACACCACCGCCACGTCCGCCACCTCCGCCGCGCCGGACGACTGCGCCGCCACGAACGCCGGGCACGCCCGGAACGCTCCGTGCAAATGGCTGGAGGAAGGCAACAAGAGGTGCTACTACTGCCGCGGCAAGAAGGGCAGTGGGTACAAGAAGCAGTACTGCGAGAGCAAGCCCAAGCAGCAGGAGTCGACGGAGCGCGAATGCAAGACCACGAAGGAACCGCTCCCGACGGCTCCGGACCGTACGTGCAAGACGTGCACGGACACCAAGACCGGGAAGGTCCTTTCCCGGGAGTGCAACAGCTGACATCCGGTACGCGCTCGTGACGGTTCCGCCCGACTCAAAGGCCTCAAAGGGCTCAGAGGGTTCGGAGGGTTCGGAGGGTCCAACGGGCTCCGGCGGTCGGTGAGCGACGGGAGGCGGCGCGGCGGCGAGTCGACGTGACCCGCCGTGCCGTCCCCCCGCCGTCTCCCCGCTTTCGCGGGCGGGTGCGCGCCCGCCGTCCGCCGACCCCTCGTCCACCGGGTCGCGGGGTTTCGGGGACGACCCGCCGTACCGAACCACCCGGGCCGGTACGGCGGCGGGCGAGCGGCTAACACACCCGAGCCAACGGCGGCCGTCACTTCTTGAAGGTGTCCTTGACCTTCTTGCCGGCGTCCTTGACCTTCTCGCCGGCCTGCTTCAGGCCGCCCTTGGTCTGATCGGAGCGCCCCTCGGACTGCATGCGCCGGTCACCGGTGGCCTCGCCGACGTTCTCCTTGGCGCGTCCCTTGAGCTCCTGCGCCTTGTTGCGGATCTTGTCCTTGCTGCCCATGTTCATGCCTTTCTGGTCGAATTGTCGCGACCTCTTGTACTGTCCAGCCGGCAGGGGCGGAAACCTGGTTCCGGTCGGGCCGATGCCCGGCGCGGCCCTCGCCGCCCGCTGGGTGCCGAGCGAGTGGGGGCGTGTGAATAGACTTGTCCAACGTGACTTCAAAGCCGCGCATCCCGAACGTCCTGGCCGCCCGTTACGCCTCACCTGGGCTGGCCCGCCTGTGGTCCCCCGAGTACAAGATCATCGCCGAGCGGCGGTTGTGGCTGGCGGTGCTGCGTGCCCAGGCCGAGCTCGGGATCGCGGTGCCCGAGGGCGCGGTCGCCGACTACGAGAAGGTGGTCGAGCAGGTCGACCTGGAGTCCATCGCGGCGCGCGAGCGGGTCACCCGGCACGACGTCAAGGCCCGGATCGAGGAGTTCAACGCGCTGGCCGGGCACGAGCAGGTGCACAAGGGCATGACCTCGCGCGACCTGACCGAGAACGTCGAGCAGCTGCAGATCCGCGACAGCCTGCTGCTGGTACGCGACCGGGTGGTGGCACTGCTGGCGCGCCTGACGTCCCTGGCCGAGGAGCACACGGCCACGGTCATGGCGGGGCGTTCGCACAACGTGGCGGCGCAGGCGACGACGCTGGGCAAGCGCTTCGCCTCGGCCGCCGACGAACTGCTGGTGGCCTACCGGCGGCTGGAGGAGCTCATCGGACGTTATCCGCTGCGCGGCGTCAAGGGCCCGGTCGGCACCTCCCAGGACATGCTCGACCTGCTCGGCGGCCAGGAGGACCGGCTGGCCGAGCTGGAGGAGAAGGTCACCGCCCACCTGGGGTTCTCACGGCGGCTGACGAGCGTCGGCCAGGTCTATCCCCGTTCGCTGGACTTCGAGGTGGTCACGGCGCTGGTGCAGCTGGCCGCGGCGCCGTCCTCGCTGGCCAAGACGATCCGGCTGATGGCCGGGCACGAGCTGGTCACCGAGGGCTTCAAGGAGGGCCAGGTCGGCTCCTCGGCGATGCCCCACAAGATGAACACCCGCTCCTGCGAACGCGTCAACGGCCTGACCGTGGTGCTGCGCGGCTACGCCTCCATGGTGGGCGAGCTGGCCGGCGACCAGTGGAACGAGGGCGACGTGTCCTGCTCGGTGGTGCGCCGGGTCGCGCTGCCGGACGCGTTCTTCGCCTTCGACGGGTTGGTGGAGACGATGCTGACCGTGCTGGACGAGTTCGGGGCGTTCCCGGCGGTGATCTCCGCCGAGCTGGGCCGCTACCTGCCGTTCCTGGGCACGACGAAGATGCTGATGGCCGCGGTGCGCGCCGCCGTGGGCCGCGAGCAGGCCCACGAGCTGATCAAGGAGCACGCGGTGGCGGCGGCGCTGGCGATGCGCTCGCGCGGCGCCGCCAACGAGCTGCTCGACCTGCTCGGCGCCGACGAACGTTTCCCGCTGGACCGCCAGGAGCTGGAGGCCCTGCTGGCCGACCGGGTGTCGTTCACGGGAGCGGCGGCCGCGCAGGTCGCCGAGGTGGCGCGGCAGGTCGGGCAGGTCGTGGCCGAGTACCCGGAGGCCGCCGCGTACCGGCCGGGCGAGATCTTGTGATTCACGAGCTGCGCGATCTGGACGGCCTGCGGGCCGCGTGCGGCGACGACGACCTGATCGTGTGGGCCGCGCAGGACCTGCGCGGCCCGGCTCGCGCCTGGGCGGGCGGCAACGCGGTGGTGGCCGCGGCGCCGGACATCGCGCGCCACGACCGCCTGGCCGTGTGGGGCGACCCGCGCGACGCGGTGACGCTGGTCGGGCACGCGCTGGCCGAGCTGGGCCCCACCTACCGGCCGCTCGGCGAGCGCGAGCTGATGCGGCAGGTGATCGCCATGCTGGAGGGCTTACGCGACAGCGCCGAGTTCACCTGGATGAGCCTCGCGGCCACGCCCGGCACAGCTCCCGGCACAGCGCCCAGCACGGTGCCGCCTTCGGAGGTCGGCTGGCTGGACGGCGACGCCGAGCCGGAGATCAAGGCCCTGCTGGCCGGGGACGCGCCCTCGTCGTACGCGGTGCCGGGCGCGTCCGGGGTGCGGCGGTGGGCCGGCGTGCGGGTGGGTGACGAGCTCGCGGCGGTGGCCGCCGACGCGTGGTCGGCGCCGTCGGTGGGGTTGCTGGCCGGTGTCGCCACGGCGGCCCGCTTCCGCGGGCGGGGGCTGGCCGAAAGGGTGTGCGGCTGGATGTCGTCCCAGCTCGTGGCCGCCCACGGACGGGCCGCGCTGATGGTGGACGACGTCAACACCGCGGCGATCAAGGTCTACGAGCGCATCGGGTACCGCCGGCTCCCCGTCCTGGCCTGCCACGTTGCCGCCCCCGGCCGTCACGTGACGGCCACGTGACGGCCACCCGGGAAAACCGGGTGAGGTTCGGGCGGGGCTCGTGCAGAGTTGACGGCGTGATGTGCGACTTTGTGCCTGGTATTGAGCTTTCTCGCGCCTTCTATGGCGAAGTGGTGGCGCCGCTGTTGCCCGGGGTGCGCCACAGTGCGGCGCTGATCGGCCCGGGGTCGGAGGTGCTCGCGTTCGACACGGCCCGTTCGGCCGACCACGACTGGGGGCCGCGGGTCCTGCTGTTCGTGCCCCCCGCGCAGGTGGAGCCGGTACGCGAGCGGGTCGCGGCCGGGTTGCCCGAGCGGTTCGGCGGGTTCGACACCGTGTTCGACTACCACGGTGTGCGGCAGCCGGGCGTCGTGGTCGCCGAGCTGGGGGAGTGGCTGGTGGATCGGCTCGGGTTCGACCCTCGTGAAGGGGTGTCGCTGCTGGACTGGTTGTCGGTGCCGTGGCAGAGCCTGGCCGAGGTGACGCAGGGCGAGGTGTTTCGTGACGAGCTGCCCGGCGCCGGGCTGGAGACGGCCCGGCAGGCGTTGCGCTGGTACCCGCAGGACGTGTGGCGTTACGTGCTGGCCTGCCAATGGCAGCGCATCGGCCAGGAGGAGCCGTTCCCCGGCCGGTGCGCGGAGGTGGGCGACGAGCTGGGGTCGGCGGTGGTCGGGGCGCGGCTGGCGCGCGAGGTGATGCGGCTGGCGTTGTTGCTGCGGCGCCGCTATCCGCCGTACGCCAAATGGCTGGGCAGCGCGCTGGCGCGGCTGCCGGGCTCGGCCGAGCTGGGCGAGGCGCTGGGGTCGGCGATGGCGGCGCGGTCGTGGCGTGAGCGCGAGGAGGGGCTGTCGGCGGCCTACGGGCGGCTGGCGGCGCTGCAGAACCGCACGGCGCTGGCCGAACGGCAGGAGGAGGAGCTGCGGGGGTTCTTCGACCGGCCGTTCCGGGTGATCGGCGGGGAGCGGTTCGCGCGGGCGTTGATGGCGTCGGTGACGGATCCGGTGGTCAGGGGGCTGCCGGTGGCGGGGTGCGTGGATCAGTTGTCGGACACGGTGGAGCTGGTGACCTCGCCGCGGCGGGCTCGGGCGCTGACGGCCGCGGTTCTGGATCTCGGCGCTTAGAAATCTACGTTGTAAAGGTGATGGGATCGATGAAGATCACCTTCTTCGATCATTCAAACCCTCTGCGACGTCAGCGGCGCGCGTTGGCGTGGATGGCCTGGCGGTAGTACGCGGCCAGGCCGGGGGCCAGGGCGTCGTAGGTGGCGGTGAAGCGGGGGTCGGTGGCGTACAGGTCGCCGAGGCAGCGGTGGATCTCCGGGGTGCAGTCGTAGAACCAGCGGGTGATGTGGGCGCGGTGGCGTTCTGCGATGTCCATGACCTCGGGGCTGTCGGCGGGACGGCCGGCTCGGCGGGCGGCGAGGAGGTCGTCGTTGATGGCCGCGACGTCGGCGGTGAGCCGGCGCCAGTCGGCTTCGGTGTAGGTGGCGACGCGGCTTTGGCTCTGGGCGTAGGCGTCGGTGTGGCCCCAGCGGCGTTGGACTTCGGCCTGGTGGTCTTCGGGGCGGAAGTCGCCGAAGATCGCGAGGCGTTCTTCGGGGGTGAGGGGGATGTGCAGGGTTTGGGCTTGGATGGCGCGTTCGACGTTGGTGATGACCTGGTGGAGGCGTTCGGCTTTGCGGGTGAGGAGGTCGTGCTGGCGTTGGAGGTGGGTGAGTTCGTCGGTGTGGGGGTGGTCGAGGATGCCGGCGATGTCGTCGAGGGGGAAGCCGAGTTCGCGGTAGAGGAGGATCTGCTGGAGGCGGAGGAGGTCGTGGTCGGTGTAGTGGCGGTAGCCGGCGGTGGTGCGTTCGCTGGGGGTGAGGAGGGCGATCTCGTCGTAGTGGTGGAGGGTTCGTACGGTGATGCCGGCCAGTTTGGCGACCTGGCCGATGGACAGGGTCATGGGTCTGACGTTACGTGAGGGTGGACTCTCCTGTGATGGGAGGGTCCATGCTGGTGGGGTGGACGGGGATTTGTTGCCGATCGGTCAGTTCGCGCGGCTGGGCCGGTTGAGTGTGAAGCAGTTGCGGCATTACGACGAGTTGGGGTTGTTGCGTCCGGCGTATGTGGATGCGGGGACGGGTTACCGGTATTACCGGGCTGAGCAGGCGCGGGAGGCGTTGTCGATCGCGTTGTTGCGGTCGTTGGAGGTGCCGTTGCCGGTGGTGGGGCGGGTGTTGGGGGGGGAGAGGGGGGCGTTGGGGGCGGTGCGGGTGTGGGTGGTGGCGGAGGTGGAGGGGGGGGGGGGGGTGCTGGTGCGGGTGGGGGGGGTGTTGGCGGGGGGCGTGGGGGGTGGTGGGGGCGCCGTTGGGGGTGGTGGGGGGGGTGTTGGCGGGGGTTGGTGGGGTTTCGGGGGCGGTGCGGTTGGTGGGGTTGTTTCCGGTTGATGTGGGTGAGGTGGTTGATGTACGGGTGGCGTTGGTGTTGGAGGGGGATGGTGGTTGGGTCGTTGATGAGGGTGTCGAGGTGGGGGTGTTGCCGGGTGGGGTGTTCGCGCGGGCCACGCATGTGGGGCCTTATGACCAGATTTCGTTGACGGTGCATGCGGTTCTGGCGTGGTGTGCTGAGCGGCGGTTCGTGGTGCGTGGTGCGGTGCGGGAGGTGTATGTGTCGGATCCGGCGCGTACGTCGCCTGGTGAGTTGGTGACGCATGTGCTTGTACCGGTGGATGAGGAGTTGTGAGGGTCAGGCCGGTGGGTGGGTGAGTTTGGCGGCGACGGCGTCGAGGACCCAGTCGAGGCCGGTGGTGAAGGATGTCTCGGCGTCGGTCTCGGTGCCGTCGTGGACGACTTTGGCCAGGGTGGGGAAGCGGCCGGTGGCGAGCATTCTGGTGACGTGGGGGCCGTGGGTGCGCTGCCAGTCGAGTTTGGACAGGCCGGTGGTGCGTTCGGCTCGCAGGTTGGCGATCTCGCGTCTGATGGCGCCGATGGTGTAGGCGCTGACGGTCTGTACGGCGCGCATGAGGGTGTCGAGGTCGGCGAGGCCGTCGAGGGCGGCCAGGGTGGTTTCGGTGGCGGCCAGGGCGTTGGGGCCCAGGGTGGGTCGGCCGCCGAGCAGGTCGGCGAGCCATTCGTGGCGGAGGGTGGCCTGCCTGGTGCGTTGGGCGTGGGTGCGTAGTGCTTGGCGCCAGTCGGCGGGCTGGTCTGTGGGGGTGGGGAGTATTTCGGCGTGGACTTCGTCGACCATGAGGTCGAAGAGTTCTTCTTTGGTGGTGATGTAGCCGTACAGGCGCATGGGGCCGGCGTCGAGGCGGGCGGCGACTTTGCGGAAGGAGACCGCTTCGAGTCCGCCTTCGTCGGCCAGGGCGATGGCGGCGGTGACGATGCGCTCCCGGTCGAGTGGCGCGGGGCGTGTCGGCGGTTCGGGCCGGTCCCACACAGTCATGGGTACATCGTACTGTTGCGATACGTTGTCTCGGCCAAATACAGTGTATCGACATGAGACATCGTATTGCTGTGGTGGGTGCCGGTCCCGCCGGTCTGACCTTCGCGCGCGTCCTGCACCGGCACGGGCATCGTGTCACCGTCCTGGAGCGCGATCCCTCCCCTGAGGCCCGTCCTCCGGGCGGCACGCTGGACCTGCACGAGAATCTGGGGCAGCTCGCGCTGGACAAGGCGGGGCTGCTGGCGCAGTTCCGGGCGCTGTCGCGTCCGGAGGGGCAGGCCATGCGCATCCTGGACACGGCCGGGACCGTGCTGCGCGACTGGGGGCCCGGTCCGGATGAGCAGGCCCATCCGGAGATCGATCGCGGGCAGCTGCGTGACCTGCTGCTCGGCCCGCTGGAGGTCCGGTGGGGGCAGGGCGTAAGGGAGGTGACGCCGGGGGCCGGGGACGGGGTGTCGGTCGGGTTCGCCGACGGGCGGCGGGAGACGTTCGACCTGGTGGTCGGCGCGGACGGCGCCTGGTCGCGGGTCCGTACGGCGCTCTCGCCGGTGAGGCCGCACTACACCGGCATCACGGCGGTGGAGACGTCCCTGGACGACGTCGATGCCCGTCACCCCGATCTGGCCCGGCTGGTCGGCGACGGTGCGATGGCGGTGTACGGCGTGAACCGCTCCCTCGTCGCCCAGCGCAACAGCGGCGGCCACGTCAAGGTGTACGCCCAGTTCCGCGCACCGCTGGACTGGCACACGAACGTGGAGCGCCATCTGGGCCTGAACCGGCAGGCGAGCTCGAACGCGGGCGTAGACGAGGGCATGGATGAAGGCGTGGACGAAGGCTCGGGCACAGGCTTGAGCGCGGGCCTGGACCTGGCCGACGTCGAGGCCGTGCGGTCCAGTTTGCTGGCCCTGTTCGACGGCTGGGCCGCTCCCGTCCTCGACCTCCTGCGCCACGGCGCCGCATTCGCCCACCGTCCTCTGTACGTCATGCCCGTGTCCCACACCTGGGCCCCCGTTCCCGGGGTGACGTTGCTGGGCGACGCCGCCCACCTGATGCCTCCGCTGGGGGTGGGGGCGAACCTCGCGATGCTGGAGGGCGCCGAACTGGCCGAGTCCATCGCCGCCGGCTCCGGCGATCTGGACGAGATCGTCCGCGCTTTCGAGGAGCGCATGTGGCCCCGGGCCGCGAAGTGGGCCGAGTTCACGGCGGTCGGCCTGGAGCGCCTGGTCAGCCCGGACCCCGCCGAAGCCCTCGCCCTCTTCGACGACGTCCAGTCCTCCTGACCCCCGAAGGCGGGCACACCAGCCCTGATCGCCCGCCGGCAGCCGAACGGCCGGCGGCGTCAGCGATCCCAGCTGACGCGAAGGGCGCGGGGCGCAGCACCGATGGGGCCGTACCAGTGCGGGCGCGTGTCGGCCCGGCGGTCAGCTCGCCGATACGCTCTCCGCGCCGGGGCGGGCGGCGGCCGCCAAGGCGCACAACGTTCGAAGCGCTCCGCGCCGCCCCCGCCGTGGCGTTCCTTGTCCCCATTGGCGGTCGGCGGGCTGACCGGCGCCGGGTTCGGCGTGCACCCGGGCTCGGGCGAAGACCTCATCCTCGTCACCTCTCACCAAGGACGCGGCGTCGTCGACTGTGTCACCGGCCGGCGCCTGGCACGCGATCTCGATCCAGACCCGGCCTGGCCGGATAATGACGCTCTCACCTGTGACGGATGGTCCCTCGGCGTCGTCGCGCCGGACTGGCCCAACGAGAGTGTCCTGCTGTCCAAGGACGGCGATCCCTTCCGCGACGCGGCCGGGTCGACCTGGTGGCACATTCACCGGGAGGACGGCTGCGAGCTCCGCGCGGCAGGCTTCTCACCGACGGGCCGCACTCTGGCCGTTGCTTCCCGTTGCGCTCTCACCCTCTTCGCCCACCCCTGACATCTGGGGCTCCTGCTGTCTGAAGCGGTTCGGCCATGGAGCGTTGGCCTCGCCGATGGGTATCTCTGCCTCAGCGTGTTCGCCGTACCTCCATGCGATCGGACTGGTTCACATGTCATCCATGAGCGCTCGACCCGCATCCGGCGCCGCTCCCACGTTCGTGCTGGTCCACGGTTCCGGCACCAGTTCGTTCATGTGGGCCTCGGTTCAGCGTGAACTGGCGCTGCTCGGCCACCGCAGCTTCGCGGTCGACCTGCCGGGGCACGGCCTCGACGCGCAGTACCCCGTGGCCTATCAGGCTCCCCAGGACCTGTCTGCGTGGGCGGAGGAGCCGTCGACGCTGGCCGGGGTCACCCTGCGGGACAACGTCGAGGTGGTGCTCGACGTCGTCCGCCGTGTGGCCGGGTACGGGCCGGTGGTGCTGGTGGGTGCCAGCCTCGGAGGGGTGACCATCAGCGGTGTGGGCAACGCGGCGCCCGATCTGGTCGATCGGCTCGTGTACATCTCCGCGTGGTCGTGTGTGGAGCTGGCCAACCCCGTCGAGTACATGCAGGCGCCCGAGTTCGGGGCCAGCCTGCTGCCGGCCCTGGCCGCGCTGAACGTCGGGGATCCGGCTCGACTCGGTGTCGGCCGGGCCAACTACCGTACCGCCGACCCGGCCCTGCTGGCCGGTCTCAAGGCGGCGACCATGGCCGATGTCAGCGACGAGCGGTTCCGGGCGTTTCTCAACATCCTGCAGCCGGATGAGTCCATCGCGGTGATGATGGCCGATGCCCGCGTTCAGGCGGGAACCTGGGGGACGATCGCCCGCAGCTACATCCGTCTCACCGGTGACCGGTCGCTGCCGATCGCGATGCAGGACCGGCTGATCGCCGAGGCGGACGCGCTGACGCCGGGCAATCCCTACGACGTGCACACGCTGGACACGACGCACGCGGGGTTCGTGTTCAGGGCGGCGGAGGTGGCCGCCGTTCTGGACGGACTGTCTTCGGTGTAGCGCGGGTGGTTCACGTCGGTGGGGCGTAGTCGCGGGTGCGGACGAAGTCGTGGGTGAGGTCGGTGAAGGCGCGGGTGGCGGCGCTGCGGTAGGCGCCTTCGCGGTGCAGGAGGGCGACCGTACGGATGGGCAGGGGCGGGTCGAGGGGTACGGGCGTGAGGTGGGGGTGGTCGTGGGTGATGGCGTCGGTCGCCGCCTGGCTGCGGCACGCGGACGCCTCCCGGGCCCGCACCGCCGCCGACGGCGACGTTCCCGCCCTGGTGCGGCAGAACGTCCTCGCCCAGCTGGCGAGCCTGGCCACCCACCCCTCGGTCGCCCGCGCCCTGGCGGGAGGGAAGGTCGCCCTGCACGGCTGGGTCTATGACATCCCGACCGGTCGCGTCGAGGACCTGACCGCCGCCGGCCCGGCGCTGGCGGCCTGAGCCTCCCGCCCGGAGACCGCCGGGAACCCGGTATCCACCATCACTACACCTGAGAGAAGGACGTACCGATCATGGTGCACGCACAGTTCGACCCCACCGCCCGCGAGGCCCTGGCCGCCGCCGCCGTCGAGGCCAAGACCCGCAGGAACCTGTCCTGGCAGCAGATCGCCGACGCCGCCGGCCTGTCGGTGGCCTTCACCACCGCCGCCGTCCTGGGCCAGCACCCGCTGCCGGAGAGGTCCGCCAAGGCCGTGGCCGAACTGCTGGGCCTGGACGAGGACGCGGCGATCCTGCTGCAGACCATCCCGCTGCGCGGCTCGATCCCGGATCGGATCCCGACCGACCCGACCATCTACCGCTTCTACGAGATGCTCCAGGTCTACGGCACGACGCTCAAGGCGCTGGTCCACGAGCAGTTCGGCGACGGCATCATCTCCGCGATCAACTTCAGGCTCGACGTGAAGAAGGTCGCCGACCCCGAGGGCGGCGAGCGCGCCGTCATCACCCTGGACGGCAAGTACCTGCCGACCAAGCCCTTCTGACCGTCCGACCCTGAGCGTCCGACACCGACCGTCCTGTCCCGCCGACCTCCGGAGGACCTTCATGGACTTCGTCCAGCGCACCATCGACATCGCCCTCCAGAACGTCGCCGAGGGCGGCCGCCCGTTCGCCACCGTCATCGTCAAGGACGGCGAGATCGTGGCCGAGAGCCCCAACATGGTCGCCCAGACGGGCGACCCCACCGCCCACGCGGAGATCCTCGCCATCCGCGAGGCCTGCACCAAGCTCGGCACCGAGCACCTGACCGACGCCACCATCTACGTGCTCGCCCACCCCTGCCCGATGCGCCACGAGCCGCGCGAGGACGCCGTCGAGGTGTACCGGTTCTGGCAGGAGCGCAACGGCGGCGAGCGCCGCGTCGCAGGTGCCCCTATCTCCGCCTGAACCGGGCGGCCGAGGCGGGCGCGTGAGGTTGCCGGTACGCGCGGGGTTGACGCGCCGCGGATGGCACGTATCTTTCGCTTAGGAAAGTTTCCTAAGAGTTCCCTCTGTGGCACATCCCCGGGAGCCGGACCCGAACCGGGGCGTACGGAACGTCGAACGGCCATCCGTCACCCAGTACAAGGAGAGGGTATGACAACAACCCTGCGCGTCCTGGCCGCGACCGTGCTCGCGGCAGGAGCCGTCACCGTCGGGTCGAGCATGCTGAGCCCGGCGTCGGCGAGAGCCGGCGACTGCGAGTACGGCATCGGCCAGAACTCCTTCTCCGCCCGATGCGCGACCAGCGGCCCCGCCTACGAGTTCCGCGCATGGGTCCAGTGCGTCAACGGCCGCAGGGACGGCGGCTGGGTGACCACCAACAGCGGCCAGTGGAGCGTGGCCAGCTGCGGCCCCTGGTGGATCGACCGCCAGAGCTACGGCATGGACGTCCGCCCGCTCCCGTAGGGGCCCGCCCCGGCAAGACAGACCAGGAGCCGCAAAACAGCAGCGCTGTTCGCCCGGTCCGGAACCACGCGCACCGCCGCACCGGGCGAACAGCGCATCTGCGGCTCACGCGCCAGGCAGACGCCGGGGGAGCTCCTGGGCCGGCCTGGCGCGGACGAAGGCGCCGCTCCACCTTCCGTTCCCCCGGACGAGAGGGGATGGTGGAGGGCATGGCCGAGGAGAGGGTGTCCGGGGTCGGGCCCGCGGGCATCGAGATCGTCTACGAGCGGCTGGGAGACCCGGCCGCCCCGCCCGTCCTGCTGATCATGGGCGCGGGCGGACAGCTCATCAACTGGCCGGACGGGCTGTGCGCCGCCCTGGTGGCCCGCGGCCTGCGGCTGATCCGCTTCGACAACCGCGACAGCGGCCGCTCCACCCACTTCGACGACGCGCCCGAGCCCGACATCGGCGCGGCGCTGGCGGGTGACCTGTCCACGGTCGCCTACCGCCTGTCCGACCTGGCCGAGGACACCGTCGGCCTGCTGGACGCGCTCGGCCTGGACAGCGTCCACCTCGTGGGCGCCTCGCTCGGCGGCATGATCGCCCAAACGGTGGCCATCACCTGGCCGCGGCGGGTCAGATCGCTCACGTCGATCATGTCCACCCCCGGCGACCGCATGACACCCCCGCCGCGTCCCGGCGGCGCGCCACCCGTGACCGGCCCGCCGCCGACCACCCGGGAGCTGTACGTCGAGCGCATCGTGGCCGCCGCCGCGGCGGGCGGAGCCGTCACCGACCTGGAGACGGTACGGGCCACGGCGGGACGGGCGTGGGATCGCGGCTGGTCCCTGCCGGGCATGCTGCGGCAAGCGGCCTCGGTGATCGGATCGGGGGACCGTACGCCAGGACTGCGTGGCCTGGCGGTGCCCGCGCTGGTGATCCACGGCGCCGCCGACACCTCCGCCGACCCGGCCAAAGGGCGGGCCACGGCCGAGGCGATCCCGGGAGCGCAGTTCGTACTGGTCGAAGGCATGGGACACAACTTCCCGCCACGGACATGGCCCGAGGTCAGCGCCAGGATCGCCGCACTGGTCCACCGCGCCGAGCGCGACAACGCCTGAGGACGCTTGAGAACGCCCCCGGCGCCCCACCGGCCCAGAGGCCCCCGAAACGGCTCCGATAGAAATACCGGTATTTGTATCCCGAGGTGTAGGGTGGGGGCATGGTGCGATCCCCGCTGACTCCCGAGGAGCGGCTGCGCGGCGAGCAGCTCGGCCACATGTTGCGCCAGGCCCGGGGCGAACGCAGCATCGTCGAGGTCGCCGCCGCCGCCGGCATGTCCGCCGAGACCCTCCGCAAGATCGAGACGGGCCGCATCGCGACGCCGGCGTTCTTCACCATCGCCAGCCTGGCCGACGTGCTGGGCATCTCCCTGGAACTCCTGGCCGTCCGCACCACCCCCGCCCCCACCTGACCCTCACACCGCAGTCACGGATCAGGGGATCACTCGCCGGCCCGGCCCAGCACCTCCTCGATCAGCTTCCACGCCTCCCGCGCCGAGTCCGCGTGGAAACTGTCACGCTCGTCGGCCGCGAACCCGTGACCGGCCCCCGCGAACACCACCGTCTCCAGACGCTCGGCGATGGCCCGCTGCTGCCCGGCGTCGATGATCGGATCGTCGGCGCCCAGCAGCACCACCAGCCGCCCCGCCGCCCGCGCGGCCAGCTCCAGCGTCGGAACCGGCCGGCTCAGCGGCAGCTGCGTGCCCGTCAGCCAGCCCGGGTACAACGCCACCGCAGCCCGCAGGCCCAGCTCGCCCGCCACCGAGCACACCACGTGGCCGCCCAGGCTGAACCCGACCGCCGCCGCCGGATCCGCCCCCACCTGCCGCAGATGCTCCAGCGCCGCACCGGCGTCCGACAACACCTGCTCCCGCCGCAGCAGCCAGGCCAGCTCCAGCCCCCGCTCCCGCCCGGCCGCATCGGCCGGCAACTCCACCACCCGCCCCTTCGGCCCGCCCGTCACCCCCGCCCGGAGGCCATGGCGGTGGTTGAAGTCAGGCACGACGACCGCGTGCCCGAGACCGGCCAGCCGATCGGCCATCCGCCGCACGTACCCGCTCACCCCGAAGATCTCACCCGCGACCAGCACCCCCACAGGCCGCCGCACTCCAACGGGCAGCGCCGTGTAGGCCGTCATGCCCGCGATGTCCACCCATCCGGTGGTGATCCGTCCATTCATGCCGCCGAGGCTAACCACCCCCTGCCGGCCCCGGCCAATCACCAGGGCGATGACCGCCATCACCAGAAAGATGCCAGCCCCGGCGGCCGGATCAGCGGGAAGGCTTGTCCCGCAGCAGCGGATGCGACCGCATCGCCACCTCCAGCTCCCCGGGCAGCTCATCGCGGTAACGCCCCAGCGTCGACAGATCACTGTGCCCCAGCACCCGCCGCACCGCATCCATGTCGACCGCGTCGGCCAGCAGATGCGTGGCCGTGGTGTGCCGCAACCCGTGCGGCGTCACCGAACGCCGCTGGTCGGGATCGACATGCCGCTGCACCCGGTCGATCACCGCCTGCACGTCACCCCGCGCCAGCCGCCGCCCCCGCCACGACAACAACAGCGCCTTGTCACCGTCGGCCCCGGCCACCTGACCCCGCCCCCGCGCCAGATACGCCTGCAACACCTCGGCCACGTCATCGGGCAGCGGCACATCCCGAGTACGGCCGCCCTTGCCGAAGATCCGCCAGTAGCGCACCCCGTCGTTGGTGAAGAAATCCTCCACATTGGCGCGCACCAGCTCCGACACCCGAGGCCCCACCGTCGACAACAGCAACACGATCACCGCGTCACGCAACTGCGTACGCTGATCACGCCGCTTGCTCTCCTGCTCCGGAGCCTCCCGCAACGCCCGCGCCGCCCCGATCAACCCCTGGGCCTGCTCCCGCGTCAACGCCCGCCGCTCCGGACGCAACCCGCCCCGCTGCTTGGCCGTCACCGTCGCCGCCGTCATCGGATTGATCTGCACCCACCCGGCCAGCGTCGCGTGCTTGAACAACGCCGAGATCGACCGCCGGAAACGCGCCTGCGAGGACGGCGACTGCCCCGCCCCCGACCCGCCCGCCTGCCGGGCGTCCGGCTTGCGCGCGAACGCCAGCAAGATCGCATCGACGTCCTCACCGGTCAGATCGTCGAGCACCACCTCGGCGCCGGCCAGCGCCACCAGCGTGGCCACGTCACGCGCGTAGACCTCCGCCGTGGCCGGCGACAACGCCCCCGTGGACGTCCTGGCCACCACCAGCTCCACATAGCGGTCAGCCGCCTGTTGCACCGTCAACCTGTCGAGCTCCGCGGGCCGCACCGGCTCCCCTCCTCACATCCCGGAGATGCTGCTTGCAGAGGAGACGGTAGCGGCCGCCACCGACGAAAACTCAGATGTCGCGGAAGGTCTCGATCCGCGCGCCCAGCGCGTTCAGCCGCTCGGCCAGGTCCTCGTAACCCCGATTGATCACGTACACGTTGCGCAGCACCGACGTGCCCTCGGCGGCCATCATCGCCAGCAGCACCACCACGGCCGGACGCAACGCCGGCGGGCACATCATCTCCGCGCTGCGCCACCGCGTCGGACCCTCCACCAGCACCCGGTGCGGATCCAGCAGCTTGACCGAGGCGCCCAGCCGGGTCAGCTCCGTCAGATAGATCGCGCGGTTGTCGTAGACCCAGTCGTGGATCAGCGTCGACCCCTGCGCCGCGGCCGCGATCGCCGCGAAGAACGGCACGTTGTCGATGTTCAGCCCGGGGAACGGCATCGGATGGATCTTGTCGATGGGGGAGACCAGCTTGGAGGGCCGCACCGTCAGGTCCACCAGCCGGGTACGCCCGTTGGCCGCCGGATACTCACCCGTACGGTCGCAGTCGAGCCCCATCTCCTCCAGCACCGCCAGCTCGATCTCCAGGAACTCCACCGGCACCCGGCAGATCGTCAGCTCCGAACTGGTCACCACCGCCGCCGCCAGCAGGCTCATCGCCTCGACCGGGTCCTCGGAGGGGGAGTAGTCGACGTCCCGCTCGATCGTGGCCAGCCCGTGCACCGTCAGCGTCGTGGTGCCGATGCCCTCCACCCGCACACCCAGTTGCTCCAGGAAGAAGCACAGATCCTGCACCATGTAGTTGGAGGAGGCGTTGCGGATCACCGTCACCCCCGGATGACGGGCCGCGGCCAGCAGCGCGTTCTCCGTCACGGTGTCACCGCGCTCGGTCAGCACGATCGGCCGCGCCGGAGCCGCCCCGCCGTCCACCCGCGCGTGGTAGAAACCACCCGTCGCGGTGATGTCCAGCCCGAAGTGCCGCAGCGCCGACATGTGCGGCTGCACCGTACGCGTCCCCAGATCGCACCCACCCGCGTACGGGATCTGGAACTGCTCCGTCAGATGCATCAGCGGACCCAGGAACATGATCACACTACGGGTACGGCGAGCCGCCTCGGTGTCCATCGACTCCAGCTCCAGCCGAGCCGGCGGCACGATCTCCAGGTCGTTGCCCTCGTTGATCCACCGCGCCCGCACCCCGATCGAGGCCAGCACCTCCAGGATCCGGTAGACCTCCTCGATCCGCGCCACCTTGCGCAGGATCGTCCGGCCGTTGTTCAGCAGCGACGCGCACAACAACGCCACACACGCGTTCTTGGACGTCTTGACGTCGATGCTGCCCGACAGGCGCCGGCCGCCCACCACCCGCAGATGCATCGGCCCGGCATACCCCAGCGACACGATCTCGCTGTCGAGCGCCTCCCCGATCCGGGCGATCATCTCAAGACTGATGTTCTGGTTGCCGCGCTCGATCCGGTTGACCGCGCTCTGACTCGTCGCCAGCGCATCGGCCAGCTGAAGCTGCGTCCATCCGCGATGCTGCCGCGCATCCCGGATCAGCCGGCCGATCCGCACAAGATAATCATCTGCCACAGCACCAGACCATATCTCACATATGAGATGCGGCCGGGACCACGGCCCCCGACGCGCCGGACAACTCCCGATGCCGCGCCAGATGCGGGGGAGTGGCCACCGCCCGCGCCTTGCCCACGAACGCCCGCCGCGCCTCCCGGAACCCCGCCCGATCATCGAACATGTCCCGGCTCATCTCCGCCAGCTCCTCGGCCCGATAGGCGTCCAGCGGCTTACGCCGCTCATCGGCCTCCCGCGCCGGCCGCCGCGCCGCCAGCAACCCGTCATAGGAGGCATCCCCGGCCAGCCGCTGCGCGAAGTCCAGCACCCGCCGCTCGAACTCCTGCCGCGACCCGCCCGCCACCCGGTCGGCCAGCCCCAGCTCCACCGCCTCCGCCGCCCCGATCGGCAACGCCCGCCCCGTCAGCGCCGCCGCCCGCTCGGCCCCCACCCGGCGCGGCAACACGTACGTCCAGTACTCGCTGCCGAACAACCCCATCGTCCGGTAGTGCGGATTGAGCACCACCGGCTCCCGTACGATCACCCGGTCGGCGCCCAGCCCCATCATCACCCCGCCCGCGCCCGCGTTCCCCGCGATCGACGTCACCACCAGCTGCGAGGTGCATCCGACGATCTCCCGGCACACCGCGTTGATCGCGTTGATGTTCATCCACGCCTCCAGCTCCGGATGACGCGCCGCCTCGATCACGTTCAGATGGATGCCGTTGGAGAACACCTCACCACCCCGCACCACCAGCACCCGCGTGTCCTGCGCCGCCGCGTACCGCAACGCCGCCGCCAGCCGCCGGCACTGATCGGTCGACATCGCCCCGTTGTAGAAGTCGAAGCTCACCACCCCCACCTCCTCGCCGCGGTCGTAGGTGATCTCGCTGTAGCCGGCCCGCTCACCCACGCCCGCCACCCGCTCACCCAGCACCATCGCCGCCGGCAGCTTCAGAGCGCCCTCCTCCTCCAGGCGCAGATGACCCACCCACACCGTCCCCTGACCTGTGTGCACCAGCACCGCGCCCTCCCGCCGCCCCCCCCCCGCACCCGGCACCCCCGCCAGATCAGGACCGTGATGCACGTCGAAGACCCGCACCGGCAGATCGCACAACCGCGCCCGCCCGCCCGGCGCGCCGTCGGCCGCCCGCACCACCCGCACGATCTCCTCGGCCGGCTGCTCGAAGGAGAACTCCCGATCGGCATGCCGCATCGCCCGCCGCAACCGGCCCGACACCGCGGGGGAGCGGTAGTCCAGCGGCACCGGCACGAACGACGGATCGGCCGCCTTGGCCGCCACCTCCGCCACCAGCTCCACCGCCGCGTCGGCCACCAGCCCGTTGTACAGCGCCGACTTGCGCGGCGGCTCGGCCGGCATCGGGAAGGCCCGCCACCCCCAGATGGGGCCGGCGTCCATCTCCTCCACCGCCTGCAGCGCCGTCACCCCCCACTCGCGCTCGCCTTCGGCGATCGCCCAGTCCAGCGACGACGGCCCGCGGTCACCGGGAGGCCCCGGATGGATGATCACCGTACGATGCCCGCGCCACAACGCCTCCGGCACCCGCTCCTTCAGGAACGGGCAGATGACCAGATCCGGTTTGGCCAGCTCGGCCGCCTCCACCATGACGTGCTCCGAGACCGCCAGCTCGACGCTCACGTCATGGCCGGCCCGCCGCAACTCCAGCCAGGCACGCTGGGTCAGGCCGTTGAACGAGGAACAAAGGAGCAGGATACGCAACGCGGAACTTCCTTCGCGGGGACGTCAGACGGTGGGGCAGAGGGCGGGGCAGGGGAGAGGCGGGCGAACACCGCCGGTGCCGTCATTAACGGCAGTCCCATATGGCCCAGGCATCCCTAGATGTTGACACGGATCTTCCACCGATGCTGACAAATCACCGCAGAGACCTACGATGAGCAGCCCAAATTGACCCGGTTTGCCCAGAAAAATCCCGGCAGGGGAGACACCCCCACACCCACCAGGAGCCCCAACCGAAACCCCAACAAAAACGGGAAGCCCACGCGAGACGGCGACAACGACAACCCACCCACAATGGTCACCATGGACACCAGAACAGCCGCCCAGCACTTCGCTGACACCTGGCAACACGGCTGGACCCACCACGACCCCACCGCCATCATCGCCCTCTACAGCGACGACGCCACCCACACCAGCATGCCCTTCCGCCCCCCACACCACGGAAAACACGCCATCGCCGACTACATCCGATGGTCCTTCACCGGCGAAAGCGACCCCCACGTCACCTTCGCCACCCCCATCGTCGACGGCGACCAGGCCGCCATCGAATTCCGCGTCCACGCCCTCGACAACGGCCGGCCCATCACCCTCGCAGGCTGCGTCTTCGCCCGCTTCAACCCCGACGGCCTAGCCGTACAGACCCGCGACTACTGGCACACCACAGACGGCCACCAATGACCGGAAAACCCCCGACAACCAACCAACCTCAGCGACGCACCATCGACACCGGCATCGGCGCCACCGGAGCGGCCTGCGGCGCCACCGGACGCGCAACCTGCTGCGTCTGCTGCTGCGCCTGCTCGGCCTCGGCACGCCGCTCGGCGCACCCACCCGCGCAATACCCGTTCGTCACGATCAACCGCCCCCGCAACGAGGTGTAGGCCTCCTTCCCCGAAGCAGGCAGAACCCCCTGACACACCGGACATAAAACCGACTGAATCCCCACGTGCTGCTCCTCTCGCAACGCGAATGGCAGGACCTCTACCCTAAATCGGCCCCACCCGACAGGGACAGCGAATCCACAGAACGTCAAACCCCCCGTCAACCCACAGGGGAGAGCCCTCGCAGCGCCCCGGGAACCACCGAAACCCCAGCTCACCACCACACCGCCAATTCGGCCGCCCCAACCCCGGCGGCGGCACGGACCCCGCGAGAATTTTCCCGGCAGCCCCACGAACAACGCCTCGCCGCCCCCGCCCCGAGACCGGCCGAGGAAGGCGGAGGGGAGCCCGCGATCCGGGCTACTTGACATAATGTTCATTATCGAGCAACCAGCCACACGCCACGACACGGTCAAAAGCTCCCGCATAAACAGTCACGCGCCGGGCAGATGCACACCCATGTCCAGCCCGACCCTGCTCGCCTCGACGGCCGGCCTCGTCGCGCTCAGCGCCGTCATCGTCGCCGGCGTCATCTGGCTGATCATCGTGGCCGTCCGTCTCACCAAAAGCCCGCGCAACCGTCCCAATCCCAGCGTCGACCTGGTGGACCAGGCTCGTGAGCTGAAGGCCCTCGGCCAGATCCAGGAAGCCGTCTTCCTGGTACGCGGCGAGACCGGCATGAGCCAGCGCGCCGCCGCCCGCTTCGTGAATCGCCTATAGGCGGACGAACTAGTCAAACCGTACAGAACGTGGATTCTGTTGGGTATGGGTAATTTGTTCGCATAAGTGCGCGTTGGCGGGTTCGGGCGTTCGCCGTGATTACGCACGGCGTTCGAGCCGCTGCTCTATGCTGTCGGATGTGCGGGTGTGTGAACAGGGGGCGTGAACGCCCTCGCCGCAGCGGAACCGCTGGTGCGCGGGGGTCGGCGGGTCCGGCGCGCGTCACCTGCCGCACGGTCACGGTCCACTCCCCTGTTTCGAGACCGGGCGTGTGTGAGCCCGGGAATGGCGGCTTTGTCGTGAACAGCCCGGATCCCCGCGGGTGTGCGTCCCTCCCCCACCTGCTGTACGTCGATCACCAGTTGCGCATCACGTGTTGCCCGATGCCGGGGCCGTCGATCATCCGGCTGGTCGGCGAGGTGGACGCGACGAATCAGCAGGCGCTGGCCGAGACGCTGGGCCGGGCCCGGCGGATCGACGAGTGGCTGGTGCTGGACGTGAGTGAGCTGGAGTTTTTGGGGGTGGAGGGGGCGCGGATGCTGGTGGTGTTGTGCCGGGCGGGTCGTACGCGGTTGGTGGGGACGCCGCCGCATGTGGTGCGGTTGTTCCGGGCGATGGGGTGGGCCGGTGGTCAGGGGGTGTAGGGGTGGGTGGCGGTGACGGCGCTGGTGGGCAGGGGGCCGTAGAGGTGGGGGTAGTCGTTCTCGGTGCGGATGTCGAGGCCGGTGGGGTCGATGTCGAGGACGAGCAGGGGCTGGGTGACGGTGGCGTAGTAGGTGTCGTGGACGGTGCGGAGCTGGGTGTGGTCGCGGCTGAGGTGGATGTAGCCGATGTCGTCGAGGGTGTGGCCGAGGGTGGAGATGCGGTACTCCCCCGTGGGTTGGGCGTTTTCCCAGTCGGTCTGCAGGGCCAGGTGGTGGACGGTCATGGGGTCCATTCGTTTTCGAGGATGGCGTAGATGGTTTCGCTGCTCCATTCGTCCTTGACGATCTCGTTGTCGACGAGGGTGGCTTCGTGGCGCATGCCGAGTTTTTCCAGGACGCGGGCGGAGGCTTTGTTGCGGGCGTCGAGGCGGCCGGTGATGCGGTGGAGGTGGAGGTGGGTGAAGCCGATGTGGAGCATTTGGCGGGCGGCTTCGGGGGCGTAGCCGTGTCCGTGGTGGTCGGGGTGCAGGACGTAGCCGATCTCGCCTTGGCGGTGTTGTTTGCTGGTCCAGATGAGCAGGGTGTTGCCGATGAGTTCGCCGGTGGTGCGCAGGGTGATGGCGAGGTCGATGGCGTCGCCTTCGTCGTGGATGGTGTGGCGGGTGATTTTTTTGTCGAGGAAGGTGCGGGTGGTGTCGCGGTCGCGGGGTTGCCAGTAGAGGTAGCGGGCGACGTCGGGGCGGGATTCGTAGGCGTGGAGGGCGTCGAGGTCGTCGGGGGTGAAGGGGCGTAGGTGGAGGCGGGGGGTGGTGAGGGGGTAGGTGGGTGTGATCACGGGGGCAGTGTAGGGAGGGGGTGGGGGGTGTTCAACGTGTTTTTCAGGGCGGTGTGCAGGAGGGTGCGGAGGTCGTCGAGGGGGCGTTGTTCGACGGTGTGCTGGAGCCAGAGGGTGGTCATGGTGGTGTGGAGGAGGTGGGTGCGGGGGTCGTCGGGGGTGAGGTGGTGGGCGGTGGCGATGAGGTGGCGGCAGCCGTCGGTCCAGCGGCGGGCGATGTGCTGGAGGGTGGGGTGGCGTCCGGCGTGGGTGTAGAGCTCCCAGAGGCTGAGTTGGCGGGCGCGGTCGGTGGTGGCGAGGTGGTCGGGTAGTGCGGTGATGCCGTGGGGGGTGAGCCAGGTGCGGGTGGTGTGGAGTTCGTTGTGGATGAGTTGGGCGAAGGCTTCGGCTTGGAGGTGGTCGCGTGAGGTGAAGTAGTAGGTGGTGGCGGCCAGGGGCAGGTGGGCGTGTTGGGCGACGGCGCGGTGGGTGAGGGCGGTGAAGCCGTTTTGGGTGAGGAGGGTGACGGCGGCGTCGAGGAGGGTGGCGCGTCGTCGGCGGCCGCGTTCTTGGGCGGGTTCTTGGGTGGGGTGGGGGGTCAATGGCCACCTGCGAGGTTGAGGACGATGACGCCGCCGATGATGAGGAGGATGCCGGTGATTTTGAGTGGGGTGAGGGTTTCGCCCATGAGGGTGGCGCCGATGAGGGCGATGGCGGCGGTGCCGGCGCCGGACCAGATGGCGTAGGCGGTGCCCATCTCGAGTTGGAGTTTGAGGGCGCGGGCGAGCAGGACGAAGGAGGTGATGTAGCCGGTGGCGACGGCGATGGTCCAGCCGATGTGGGTGAGGCCGTTGCTGAGTTTGAGTGCGGTGGTGGCCAGGACTTCGGAGGCGATGGCGAAGGCGAGCAGGATCCAGGCCATGGGTGTTCCTCGGGGGCGTGGAAGTGGTACGGGTGTGCCAGTTTAGTGGTGGGGTTCCGCTTGAAAAGGCAGTCGAATGCGTGTTCCATTGGTGGGGTGGGTTGGGATGCGCTTGCGCTTGTCGAGGCGGTCGATGACCGGCCGCCGGTCGTGCCGCGGGCGGTGGAGCGTGACGGGTTCTTCGAGACGCAGGCCCGTACGGTGATCGAGCGGGTGCCCTCGAGTGCGGGGATCGTGGAGCGGTGGGCGGTCTCGCCGTTTCGGGGGTGTGCTCATGCGTGTCTGGGGTGTGGGGCGCGGGGTGGTCATCGCCGGTTGGGGTTGGACGCGGGGGGTGATTTCGACTCGCGGATCGTGGTGAAGCCGAATGTGGTGGAGCGGTTGCGGGTGGAGTTGGGCCGGTGGGCGGGTGAGCCGCTGGCGGTGGGGGTCAGTGGTGACTGTTATCAGCCTGCTGAGGAGCGGTATCGGTTGATGCCGGGGGTGGTGGCCGCGCTGGGGGCGGCGGGGGTGCCGTTCACGGTGTACACGAAGAGTGCGTTGGTGTTGCGTGATGCGGGGGTGCTGGCTGCCGCGGGGGCGCGGGTGGCGGTGTCGATCGCGTTCGTGGACGAGCGGATCAGGCGTGCGGTGGAGCCTGGGGCGGTGGGGGCGCAGGCGCGGTTGGAGCTGGTGTCGGCGTTGGTGGAGGCCGGGGTGGAGTGCCGGGTGTTGATGTCCCCGGTGTTGCCGTTGCTGAGTGATGCGGCCGATCAGTTGACGGCGACGGTGCGGCGGATCGCGGGTGCTGGGGCGGTGGCGGTGGAGCCGGTGGTGTTGCGGTTGCCGCCGGGGACGCGGGAGTGGTATTTGCGGTGGCTGGCGGGTGCGCATCCGCATCTGGTGGAGCGTTATGAGGAGCTCTACGATCGGGCGGGGCTCCCCTCCCCTGGCTATGAGCAGCGCATCACGGGGCAGATCGAGCAGTTGTGCCGGGTGTACGGGATGCGGTGCGGTGCGCCGGAGCCTGAGGGGCGGGGGCCGCGGGCGGCGCAGTTGGCGCTGGTGTGAGGGTGGTTCAGGGGCGGCGGTGGAGGATCATGCCGGGCCACTCCCCCACGGTGAAGGGCTGGTCGCGGGTGAATCCGCAGCTTTCGTAGTAGGCGACGAGGCGGCCGTCGTCGCCGGCGTAGCAGTCGACGCGTACGAGGCCGAGGTCGCGGGTGCGGGCTTCGTCGATGGCCCAGTCGAGCAGGCGGCGGCCGATGGCGTGGCCGGCGTGGTTCTGGTCGATGACGAGGACCTGGACGTAGAGCTCGGGTTCGGTGGCGGGGGTGACGTAGGGCATGGCGTCGCCGACGACGATGCAGCCGGCGGGTTGGTCGTCGATCTCGGCGATGCGCATGCCGCCGCCGGCGAGCCAGTCGGCGGCTTGCTGGGTGCGTTTGGGGTCGCCGGTGAAGGGGCGGGTGCCCCATTGGCCGGTGCGGTTCTGGGTGACGAGCCATTGGATGGCGCTGTCGAACATGGTCAGGACGGTGGCGTCGTCGCCGGGGCGGCCGTGGCGGATCTTCACCGGTGACACTGTAAGGGGTGGTGGGGTGTTTCGGTGATGACGGGTGGGGTGTCAGCCGCTGCCTTGGATGCCGGCGATGGCGGCTGATGTCGCTGTGGCGAGGGCGAAGATCGTGATGGTGAGGATCAGGGTGAGGCGTTGCCGGCGTGTCATCGTGTGCCTCCTGGACGAGGGGCGGCGTTTTCACCGTATACCTGTTGTTTTGGCGGGGGAACGGGTGAGGCCTCTCCCCCGGGTGCCCGGCCTGTGGGAGGGGCTCGCGCCGGGGCGCGTGGGTGTGCGGCGTTCCTCTACGCTGGCCCCGGAATGCGGTGACAGGAGGCGATGAACGGTGAGCCAAGGCGAGGCTGGCGCCCCCGCGGCCGAGCTTTCGGCGGTGTTGGAACGGATCACCTACGCCAATGAGGAGACCGGGTACACGATCGCCCGGGTGGCCACCGAGCGGTCGGGGGCGGAGCTGCTGACGGTGGTGGGGCCGTTGCTGGGCGCGCAGGTGGGTGAGTCGCTGCGGCTGCGCGGACGCTGGACGTCCCATCCGCGCTACGGGCGTCAGTTCGAGGTGTGGTCCTACACCACGGTGTTGCCGGCGACCGTTCAGGGCATCCGCCGTTACCTGGGGTCGGGGCTGATCAAGGGGATCGGGCCCAAGATGGCCGAGCGGATCGTCGATCATTTCGGCACCGGCACGCTGGAGGTCATCGAGCAGGAGCCCGGCCGGCTGGTGGAGGTGCCGGGGCTGGGGCCCAAGCGGACGAAGATGATCGCGGCGGCGTGGGAGGAGCAGAAGGTCATCAAGGAGGTGATGATCTTTCTGCAGGGGGTGGGGGTGTCCACCTCGATCGCGGTGCGGATCTTCAAGCAGTACGGGGACACGTCGATCTCGGTGGTGCGCGGGCAGCCGTACCGGCTGGCCGATGAGGTGTGGGGCATCGGGTTCAAGACGGCCGACACCATCGCCCAGGCCGTCGGCATCCCCCATGACAGCCCGGAGCGGGTCAAGGCCGGGCTGCGTTACACGTTGTCGCAGGCCGCCGACGACGGCCACTGCTACCTTCCGGCGCCCAATCTGGTGGCCGACGCGGTCAAGATCCTGGAGGTGCCGGCCGAGCTGGCCACGCGCTGTCTGGAGGAGCTGGCGGGTGAGGAGGAGGGGGTGGTGGGCGAGCAGGTGCCGGCCGGGGACAACACCGTGCCCGCGGTCTATCTGCCGCCCTTCCACCGGGCGGAGTTGTCGCTGGCGGGCGGGTTGTTGTCGTTGTTGCACAGTGGCCATGACCGGCTCAAGGCGTTCGCCGACGTCGACTGGGAGCGGGCCGAGCGGTGGCTGGCCGCCCAGACCGGCGCCGAGCTGGCGCCCGAGCAGCGCCAGGCCGTACGGCTGGCGTTGACGTGCAAGGTCGCGGTGCTGACCGGCGGGCCGGGGTGCGGCAAGAGTTTCACCGTCCGTTCGATCGTGACGCTGGCGCGGGCCAGGCGGGCCAGGGTGATCCTGGCCGCGCCCACGGGCCGGGCGGCCAAGAGGTTGTCGGAGCTGACCGGGCACGAGGCGACGACCGTTCACCGGTTGCTGCAGTTGCGGCCGGGCGGGGAGGCCACGTTCGACCGTGACAATCCGCTGGACGCCGATCTGGTCGTGGTGGACGAGGCGTCGATGCTGGATCTGCTGCTGGCCAACAAGCTGCTCAAGGCCGTGGCGCCCGGTACGCATCTGCTGCTGGTGGGTGATGTGGACCAGCTTCCGTCGGTGGGGGCGGGTGAGGTGCTGAAGGATCTGCTGGCCGCCGCCGACGTGCCCCGGGTGCGGTTGACGCAGATCTTCCGTCAGGCGCAGGAGTCGGGCGTGGTCACCAACGCCCACCGGGTGAACACCGGGCATCATCCGATCCTGGCGGGGATGCGGGACTTCTTCCTGTTCCCGTGCGAGGAGCCGGAGGAGATCGCGGCGATGACGGTGGACGTGGTCGCCCGGCGCATCCCGTCCAGGTTCGGGCTCGACGCGCGGCGTGAGGTGCAGGTGCTGGCGCCGATGCATCGGGGCGCGGCGGGTGCGGGGGCGCTCAACATCGCGTTGCAGGAGGCGCTGACCCCTGCTCGTGAGGGGATGCCGGAGCGTCGGTACGGCGGGCGGGTCTTCCGGGTGGGCGACAAGGTCACCCAGTTGCGCAACAACTATGACAAGGGTGCGGCCGGGGTGTTCAACGGGACGGTCGGCATCGTGACCGGCATCCGTCCCGACGACCACAGCCTGACCGTGCGTACGGATGAGGAGGAGGAGGTCGACTACGCCTTCGACGAACTGGACGAGCTGGCCCACGCCTATGCGGTGTCCATCCATCGCAGTCAGGGCAGCGAGTACCCGGCGGTGGTGATCCCGCTGGCCACCAGCGCGTGGATGATGTTGCAGCGCAACCTGCTCTACACCGCGATCACGCGGGCCAAGAAGCTGGTGGTGATCGTCGGGTCGCGGCGGGCGCTGGCCCAGGCCGTACGGACCAGGGGGGCCGGGCGGCGGCACACGAGCCTGACCCACCGCCTGGAGCGGCGCTGATCACGCTCCTGACCGGGCGTTGACCTGGGCGTTGACAGCAATTAGTGATGCAAATGTGACCGAACTCTCCTAAATGATTCTGCGTCATACATGCAGGAGCATTAAAGTCTTTGGGGTGGGTTTGCCGCCCTGGGGGAGAGGAAAGTCTTGAACGTTGCGCCCGCTTGGACGAAATCCGCCGCCGGCCTCGCGGGGCTGGCGGTGGCGGCCCTGACGGCCTCCTGCTCGAGCGGGAACGCCGCCTCGCGCGGGCCGGAGGCGCCCGAGGGCACCACCGTGGCGACCCCCCAGGCGCCCACCATCACCATCAGCCCCGCCGAGGGCAGCGCGAAGGTCAGCCCCGACAAGAAGGTCGTGGTCACCTCGGCCGGGGGCGCGCTGGAGGAGGTGACCGTCGACGGCGCCGGCCAGCAGGTCGAGGGCAGGTTCAACGCCGACAAGACCAAGTGGGTCTCCCGGACGCCGTTGAAGCCCTCCACCAACTACAGCGTCGCGGCCAAGGCCGGCGTCACCGCCGCCACCAGCGCCTTCACCACGCTCAAGCCCGAACGTGAGCTGCAGGTCGCCGACGTCACCCCCAACGCCAAGGGCGAGACGCTCGGCGTCGGCGCGCCGATCATCGTCACCTTCAACCAGCCGGTCACCGGCAAGGCGGCCGTCGAGCGCGCCCTGGAGGTCGAGGCCGAAAAGCCCGTCACCGGCGCCTGGCGGTGGATCAACGACACCACCGTGATCTACCGCACCGCCAAGTACTGGCCCGCCCACCAGAAGGTCACCCTCAACGCCCGCATCACCGGCGTCAAGGCCGGCAAGGGCCTGTACGGCGTGAAGGACTACACCGCCGACCTGAAGATCGGCGCCAAGGTCATCAGCAAGGTCGACACCAAGACCCACATGATGTACGTCTACCGCGACGGCAAGCGCGTGCAGACGATGCGCATCAGCGCCGGCATGGCCACCACCCGCGAGTACACCACGACCTCCGGCGTCCACCTGACGATGGAGCGTGGCAGCCCGGTGCGGATGATCTCCCCCGGCCGCAAGAAGGGCGACCCCGGCTACTACGACGTGATGATCGACCACGCCGTGCGCATCTCCAACTCCGGTGAGTACGTCCACGCCAAGGACAACACGTGGGCCCAGGGCGTGCGCAACGTCAGCCACGGCTGCATCAACTCCCGCCCCGACCAGGCCAAGTGGTTCTACGACAACTTCCAGCGCGGCGACGTCGTCGACATCACCGGCACCGACCGCGAGCTGGAGTGGAACAACGGCTGGGGCTTCTGGCAGATGCCCTACTCCCAGTGGAAGAAGGGCAGCGCCCTGAACGCCAAGGCCTGACCCTCGCTCCCCCGGTTTTCGAACAGCCGCACACCGCCGCCCGTCTTGCGGCGGTGTGCGGCTTTCGTGTGTGGGGTGGGCGGGCCGCCGCGCCGCCCGTCCGGGGCCCGCCATCAGCGAAAACGTCTCGACGGGCACAATCCGTTGCCATACGATTACTCCTCGTGGGCATTTCTTGTCAGGAAACCCCGAAGGAGAACACCATGAAGAAGGTCCTTCTCGTCCCCGCGATCGCCGCCGGAATCGTCCTCGCCTCCGCGGGCGCCGCCTACGCCTCCCAGTACGTCGCCTACGAGGGCCCCGGCTTCACGGGCCGCTCGGTCGTCCTGGACGCCTGCGGCGTGTCCAACATCCCCTACCACGGCTCCTACAAGTGGTACGGCGACGGCCAGAGCGGCCGCATGTACAACCAGCCCAACGCCACCGGCGTGACACACTTCGAGCTGGCCTCCAACCGCAACGCCGAACAGCGCACCCCGGTGGGCTGGAAGAGCATCTTCATCGTCTGCTGACCTGACACCGCACGGGGCCGGCCGCCCCCCTGGGCGAACACCCGGGGGCGGCCGGCCCCGTCGCGTGTGCGCACCCGGGGGCCGGGCGGGGCACACTGCCATCACGACCATCGGCACGCGCGGGGGGCGAGATGAGCGGGAACCCGGCCACGGCGGCAACGGCACTGCTGCTCGCCCTGCTGCTCCCGGCGACCGCCTGCGCCCCGGCGGCCACCTCCGGCCCGGCGGCGCGAACAGCCCCGCAAGCAGCCCCGCGATCAGCGCAGGCATCGGCACAGGCGTCAGCGGGGGCAACGGCGGGGGCGTCGGCGCGAGGGACGGTGCGGGGCCGGGCGCGGGGGGTGGCCAGCAGCGGGTGCGCGGCGCGGGGCGGCCGGCTCGCCTCCGGCGCGCACCAGCTGACCTACGGCGGCCTGACCCGCCGCTACCTGCTGGCCGTCCCCGCCGGCCCCGGCCCCCACCCCGTGCTGCTCAACCTCCACGGCCTCGGCTCCGACGCCGCCGAACAGGCCGCCTACAGCCGCCTGTCCCAGGCCGGCCCCCGCCGCGGCTACCTCGTCCTCACCCCGCAGGCCGCCCCCGGCCGGCTGGCCTGGACACTCCCCCACACCGCCGGCCCCGACGACACCGGCTACCTCGCCGCGCTGCTCGACCAGCTCGAACGCCGCCAATGCGTACAGACCGGCCGGGAGTTCGCCGCCGGCCTGTCCTACGGCGCCGGCCTGGCCGCCTCCCTCGTCTGCGCCCTGGACGGCCGCCTGAGCGGCGTGGCCGCCGTCGCCGGCATCCCCATCGCCCAGCCCTGCCCGCACCCCGCCCCCACCACGATCATCGCCTTCCACGGCACCGCCGACCACCTGGTCCCCTACCGCGGCGGCCACCCCCGGCCCGGCGGCGACCTGCAGAAACTGGCCGAACTCGTCGTGCTGCCGCCCGTCGGGCAGACCATGGACGCCTGGGCGGCCGCCCTGCGCTGCGCGGCCCCCGCCACCACCCGCCCCCGCCCGCGCGTACGCCTGCGCCTCTGGAAAACCTGCCCGGGGCGGACCACACTGCGCCTGTACACGGTCGACGGCGGCGGCCACACCTGGCCCGGCCCCATCGAGGTGCCCGGGCTCGGCGACACCGCCCGCGACCTGGACGCCACCGAGCTCATCCTCGACACCTTCGACCGCGCCCCCACCCGCTGACCGGTCCCCCGCACCGGCGCCGGGAGGGCGCCGACAACGGGGAGTACAGCGATGCCCGACGTACGCGTCTTGATCGAAGCGGTCCCCCGCACCGGGCTGAGCGCCGAACAGCCGCGCCAGGCCGTGGCCGAGCACCCCGAGGTGCTGACGGCCCTGGACGTGGCCGACCCCGGCCGGCTGAGCATCGGATTCGCCCCCGGCCTGGGCCACGACCCCGCCGGCGACGCCCCCTTCCAGGCCACCGTGTTCGACCCGGCCGGCAACCGCGCCGTCGAACTGCGCGGCACCCTGGACCGGCCCGAACACGCCGACGTGCGCCCCTCCTCCTTCCGTCCCCGGCCCGGCCGGGAGGAGGTTCAGGCCGCCGCGGCCGTGCTGCGCGCCGACCCGCGCTGCCCCACCGGTCAGGACGTGGTGATCTACCGGCCGATGCCGCCGCTGGCCGACCTGGACAACCCCGACGGGACCACCGTGCGCCGCCCCACCCTGGGCATCTACACCCCGGGCGAGGCGACCGGGCTGCGCCACCGCATCGTCGCCGTCGACGTGGCGGCCGGCGTCGTGGACTGGACGCCGGCCGGGATCAACGTGCGCATGCACCACGACTGCGAGCACACCGTGCCCGAGGGCGTCGACGCCCTGGCCGACCACGGCGGCCCCGACCAGGTACGCGTCCGCGTCATGGACGGGGACAGCGAGCTGTGGAACCTGCTGGTCGTGCGCCCCCGCGCCTCGGCCCCGCAGAACCCCGGCAACGGCGGCGGCGTCGAACTGCGCCAGGTGCGCTACCGAGGGCGGCTGGTGCTGCGCCAGGCCCACGTGCCCGTCCTGAACGTCGAGTACGAGGAAGGCACCACCTTCCGCGACTGGGCCAGCTCCGAGACCCGTTTCAGCGCCACCGGCACCGACCCCGTCGGCTGGGGCTGGCGGCTGTGCACCAGCCCGCCCCGTACGATCCTGGAACGTCCCGGCAGCGACGCCGGCACCTTCCAGGGGGTGGCCATCCACCACGACGGCGAGCAGCTGCGCATCGTCAGCGAGCTGCAGGCCGGCTGGTACCGCTACGCCAGCGACTGGCGGCTGGCCGACAACGGCGACATCATGCCGCGCTTCGGGTTCGCCGCCACCGCCAACCCGATGACGTGCATGGTCCACCGCCACCACGTCTACTGGCGGCTCGACTTCGGCATCGACGGATCGGGCGGCGACGTCGTCGAGCAGATCGACGACACCGGCTCGATCGTGCCCGAGCCGGTGCCCATCATCCGCGAGACCACCCGCCGGCGCCGCCACCCCGCCAAGTACTGGCAGGTACGCGACAAGTCCTCCGGCCGCGGCTACCAGATCCACCCCGGCGCGGCCGACGGCACCGCCGACGCCTACGGGGTGTCGGACCTGTGGTTCCTGCGCCACCACCCGCGCGAGCTCGACGACGGCAACCCCGGCCCCCGCGACCGTGCCGCCATCAGCCGCTTCCTGGACGGCCAGAGCATCAACGGCGCCGACGTCGTCGTCTGGTACGCCGGCCACTACCATCACGACCAGGCCCACCCCCAGCCGCACCAGGGCGAGCTGATAGGTCCGCACCTGGTGCTCATCTGACGCCGCTAGTCTTTCGGCCATGAGTCAGGTGGGACAGGTGACGGCCCGCGCGCTGCTGCGCAGGCTGGCCGTCGAGCAGGCCGAGTGCAGGGTGCCGTCGGTGACGGCGGCGATCGTCCGCGACGGGCGGACGGTATGGTTCGGCGGCAGGGGCCGCGTCGGCGACGGCCCGCCGACCCAGGCCACCCAATACCGGCTGGGATCGATCACCAAGTCGATCGTGGCCGTGGCCGTCATGCGGCTGCGCGACGAGGGCAGGCTCGCGCTGACCGACCCGCTGGAGCGCCACCTGCCCGGCACCTCCGCCGGGCAGGCGACCATCGCCCAGCTGCTGTCCCACACCTCCGGCCTGACGGCCGAACCCCCGACCGACTGGTGGGAGCGCACCCCCGGCCTGGAGATGCCCGACCTGCTCAAGCGGGTCGGGCCCGACCAGGTCAGACACCGTCCCGGGCGCCTCTACCACTACTCCAACGTCGGGTTCGCGCTGCTGGGCGAGCTGGTGGCCCGCCTGCGCGGCACCGGCTGGGCGCAGGCCGTACGGCAGGAGGTGCTGGCGCCGCTGGAGATGAACGCCACCACCGCCCGCCCCCGCGCCCCCCACGCCACCGGCTACGCCGTCCACCCGTGGGCCGACGTCGTGCTGGCCGAGCCCGAGCACGACGCCGTGGCCATGGCGCCGGCCGGGCAGCTGTGGTCCACCCCGCACGACCTGGCCCGCTGGGCCGCCTTCGTCGGCGGCGACACCGGCGGCGTGTTGTCGGCCGACACGCTGGCCGAGATGCGCGAACCGGCGGGCGTGGCCGACGGCGACTCCTGGACCGCCGGCTACGGGCTCGGCCTGCAACTGGCCCGCGTCGGCGGCCGCCGCCTGGCCGGACACACCGGCTCCATGCCCGGGTTCCTGGCCACCGTGTGGGCCGACCCGGCCGAACGCGTCGGCGTGCTGTTCATGGCCAACACCACCAGCGGTATGACCGGCACCCTGACCACCGACCTGCTCGACATCCTCGACGAGCACGAGCCGCGCCTGCCCGAGGAATGGCAGCCCGCCGCCGCCGACCCCGCCCTGCTGGCCCTGACCGGGTTGTGGCACTGGGGGCCCAAGCCGTACGCGCTGCGGCTGCTGCCCGGACGCGGACTGTCACTGGCGCCCGTGGACGGCAGCGGCCGCGCCTCCCGGTTCGTGCCCCAGGACGACGGCACCTGGCTCGGGCTGGACGGCTACTACGCCGGTGAGAGGCTGCGCGTGGCGGCCGACCACCTCGACCTCAACACCTTCGTCTTCACCCGCGAACCCTACGACCCGGACGCGCCGGTACCCGGCGGCGTGACCGGCTGGCACGCCTGACCCACGCTCGGCCCGACCCGCCCCCTCGTGGCGGGACGGGCCTCAAGGGACGGGCCTCAAGGGACGGGCCTCAACCCGGCGGGCCTCAACCCGGCGGGCCGGACAGGGCGCGGGCCAGGTCGGCGGCCGGGCCGGGCGGCAGCGCGCCGTGCAGCAGCTCCACCCGGTGCACCAGCCGCGGCGCGGCCAGCGGCACACCCCGCCCGGCCGAGGCCGGCAACAACGTCAGCCCGTGCCCGGCCGCGACCAGGTTGAGCACCGTGTGCACGTCGTCGCCCTCATACGCCAGCGCGGCCGGGAAACCGTCGCTGGCCAGGTCCCGCAGCCGCCGCAACGGGCACAGCGGCGTGTCCAGCCAGCGGGCGTCGATGAGGTCGGCCAGACGCAACGCCGCCCTGCCCGCCAGCGGATGGTCCGGCGGCAGCGCCACCAGCAGTTCCTCCTCGCTCACGCCGATCGTCGTCATCGGCCCCGACTCCGGCAGGCGCAGCGGATCGCTGGGCGCGGCGATGCCGTCGGCCAGCCCCAGATCCGCCTCACCCTCGGCCAGCAGCTCGGCCAGCCGTTCGCGCCCGCACGTACGCAAGGACACCCGCAGCCGGGGCTGGGCGGCCCGCGCGGCGGCCAGGCGCGCCGCGAGCACGCCGTTGACCGCCAGCGGCGTGGCGGCCAGACGCAACCGGTGGGCGGGAACGGCCGCGGCCCGCAACACGTCCGAACGGGCCGCCCGCAGCCGCAGCAGCAGCGGCCCGGCATGCTCCAGCAGCCGTTCGCCGGCCGGGGTCGGCCCGACCGGACGGCGGGACAGCAGCGGCAGCCCCAGATCGGCCTCCAGGGCGGCGACCTGCTGCGAGATCGCCGACTGGGTGTAGCCCAGCTCGTGGGCGGCGGCCGAGAAGGAGCCCAGGCGGGCCACGGTGACGAAGGTACGCAACAAATTCGAGTCCATCAGTAATGCTTATAGCAGGTGCAGACATCATCGTTGGCGCTTAAGCGGTGTGCGGGGCCAGGATGGGAGACATGAAGATCGCCCTGGTCGCAGACCGTTCGCCGAGTGTCCGCTCGCACGCGCGGGTCCCCATGCTCATCGAGGCCCTGCGCGAACGCGACGGCATCGCCCTCGACCCCTACTGGATCCCCACCACCGAGGCCGGCGACCTCGACGGCTTCGACGGCATCTGGATCATGCCCGGCAGCCCGTACGCCAGCGAGGCCGGCGCGGTCGGCGCCGCCCGCACCGCCCGCGAGCGGCGCATCCCGTTCCTGGGCACCTGCGGCGGCTTCCAGCACATGCTGCTGGAGTACGGCCGCCACGTGTGCGGCCTGGACGTCGCCCACGCCGAGAACGACCCGCGCGCCCAGGCGGCGTTCCTGGTGCAGCCGCTGGCGTGCTCACTGGCCGGGCACGAGGGCGCCGTCCGCCTGACGCCCGGCTCGCGCATCGAGCAGATCATGGGCGGCGACATGACCGTGGAGGCCTACAGCTGCTCCTACGGCCTCAACGACGCCTACCGCCAGACACTCATCGACCACGGACTGGTCTTCTCCGGGTACGCCGAGGACGGCATGGTCCGCGTGGCCGAGCTGCCGGGACACCCGTTCTTCGTCGGCACGCTCTTCCAGCCCGAACTGGCCGGCGACGGACGGCGGCCGCACCCGCTGATCGCCGCGTTCGCCGCCGCCGCGGGTGAGCACGCGCGCTCCCGCACAGCGATGCGGGCCGCCGCCCGCTGAGGCGGGCCGGCGGTCATCTGGTCCGGCGGGCCAGCAACGCCAGCGCGACGATCATCACCAGCCCGAGCCCGGCCAGCGACAGCCGGTCGGCGGCCGTGTCCCCGTTGGCCGCCACCCCGAAGGCGGTGTGACCCACCAGCGCGCCACCGGCCAGCGCCAGGCTGTGCCGGTCCCGCCAGCCGCCGTGCGCCGTCCACCGGCGCAGCAGCGTCCCGGCCGCCACCGCCAGCAGCACCGCCCCCGCCATCGGCGCCGCCACCCAGCCGCCCCGCGTGAAGGCCGGATGATCGGCGCCGCCGAAGGGGAACAGCAGCGCCAGATACCCGAACGCGGCCACCAGCGCCGCGACCGCCACGACCGGCGGCGCCGGCACCCGCGCCGCCCCGCCCGCAGGCCCGCCCGCCGCCACCGCCGGGCGGGGGACGACCCGCAGCGCGAGCACCGCCAGCCCCGCCACCAGCACCACGAACACCGCCGCCGCCGCTGCCGGCAGCACGTAGCCGGGGTCGACGAACGACGCCGTCCAGCGCAGCAGCAGCGCGCCCAGCACGAACACCGCGCCCGCCGTCACCAGCCCGGCCCGGCCCAGGTAGGGGCGGTGACGCAGCGAAGGGACGATCAGGTCGGCCAGCAGGATCGGCAGCGCCACGCTGAAGACCGCGTGGTAGGGGAGGTTCAGCTCGGTGTAGGCGCTGTTGAGGCCCAGGACGCGCGGCGCCCACCCGGCGGCGCCGTACATGGCCGGGCTGGTCAGCGCCTGCAGCGCCAGCCCCTCCTCCACGATCCCGTACGCCAGGCCCAGCAGCAGGACCGACCCCCACCCGCGCCCGGCACGGCGTACCAGGTCGCGGATGAGGACCGTGCCCGCGCCGTAGATCGGCGTCCACAACAGCAGCAGCCACGCCTGGCGCAGCGGCGGATTGCCCAGCGAGAGCTCGGCCAGGACCGGGGTGAGCCCGGCCAGCAACAGCGCGGCCCACCGGCCGCGCGCCTGGAAGGAGACCATGACCCCACGCTCTCCCCCGCCGGTCCGGCGGCGCTGCTGCCCGGCGGCCGGACCGTGGCCACTTCGGTCGCCCCTGGAGGTGACTTCGGTTGCCACGGAAGGTGACGGGAGTTGCCACGGGGGGTGACGCGGGTTGCTGCCCGGCGCGCGGGGCGGCGGCTACGATCGGCGACTGTGTGCGCGGCGCGGAGCCCGGAGACGCCCACCGGAGACGGTGGGGAACATCCGGACGGGGAACAGGCGGGCGGGCGGTCGCGGCGCGAGCGGGCCGCCACCGCCGGCGGCGTCGTGCTCGCCCTGACCGGGGCCGCCTCGGTGGTGTGGGGCGACCTGGCCCCCGCCACACCCGGCTGGTACCTGTGGGCCGACGTGGCCGGCGGCGCGGCGGCCTGCGCGGCGCTGTGGTGGTGCCGCCGGTGGCCGGGCGGCCCTGCGCTGGCCGCCGTCGCCCTGTCGGTGCCGGCCGCCGCGGCCTCGATCGCCGCCGGGATCGCCACCCTCCTGACCGCCCTGTACCGGCGGCCGCCCGTGGCCCTGGCCGTCGGGGCGGCATGGGTGGCGGCCGCGCTCGTCAGGTTCGCCTGGCGGCCCCCGGGGCTGGCGCCGGACGCGGTGTGGGCGCTGGTGGCGGTGCTGTTCGGCGGCGCGGTCACCGGCTGGGGCATCGTGGCCAGGACCCGGCGCCACCTGCTGGCCTCGCTGGCCGAACGCGCCCGCCGCGCCGAGGCCGACCAGCGGCAGCGCGCCGAGGAGGCCCGCCGCGCCGAACGCCTGGGCATCGCCCGCGAGATGCACGACGTACTGGCCCACCGCCTGTCGCTGCTGGCCGTGCACGCCGGGGCACTGCGCTTCAACGCCGCCGCCACACCCGGCGAGGTCGCCGAGGCGGCCGAGGTCATCCGATCCAGCGCCCACCAGGCCCTTCAGGAGCTGCGCGGCGTCATCTCCGTACTGCGCCACAGCCCCGCCGCGCAACTGCCGCTGGCCGGGCTGGCGCCGCTGGTGGAGGAGTCGCGGCAGGCCGGGACGCGCGTCGACCTGCGCGAGCACGACGTACGCCTGGCCGACCTGCCCGAGACGACCCGGCGCACCGCCTACCGCGTGGTCCAGGAGGGCCTGACCAACGCCCGCAAGCACGCCCCCGGCCGTCCCGTCACCGTCGAGCTGTCGGGCACACCCGGCGCGGAGCTGACCGTCGAGGTGCGCAACCGGCCACCGGCCGGGCCCCTAGGCGAGGCCAGGCGGGCGGCGCTGGCCGAGACCGGCTCCGGCGCCGGGCTGGCCGGCCTGGAGGAACGGGTCACGCTGGCGGGCGGCCGGCTGGAACGGGGAGCCACCGGCGACGGCGGGTTCCGGCTGGCCGCACGGCTACCATGGCCCCGTGAGTGAGGCCGCCCCGATCCGGGTGCTGATCGTCGACGACGACGCGCTCGTCCGCACCGGACTGACGCTGATGCTCAAAGGCGCGCCCGACCTGCGCGTGGTGGGCGCGGTGGCCGACGGCGGCCAGGTCCAGGCCGCGGTCGGCGAGCACGCCCCCGACGTGGTGCTGATGGACATCCGCATGGCCGGACTCGACGGCATCGAGGCCACCCGCCTGCTGCGCGGCCGGGCCGGCGCGCCGCAGGTCATCATCCTGACCACCTTCGACGCCGACGAGCACGTCTTTCGCGCGCTGCGCGCCGGAGCCGGCGGGTTCCTGCTGAAGGACACCCCGCCCGAGGGCATCGTCGAGGCGATCAGGCGGGTGGCGGCCGGCGAGCCCAGCCTGTCGCCCAGCGTCACCCGGCGCCTGATCGCCCACCTGATGCCCGAGGAGGACGACCGGCGCCGCGCCGAGGCCCGGCGCGTCCTGTCGGCCCTGAGCCGGCGTGAACGCGAGGTGGCGCTCGCGGTCGGCCAGGGCAAACCCAACGCCGTCATCGCCGGCGAACTGCACATGAGCGTGGGCACGGTCAAGGGCTACATCTCCCGCATCCTGACCAAGGCGGGCCTGGACAACCGGGTGCAACTGGCCCTGGTCGTCCACGACGCCGGCTAGCGGGCCTCCCGGGCGGCCAGGCGGGCCAGCCGGCGCAGCGACAGGCGGGCCAGGGCGACCACCACCGGGCGTACCAGCGGCCACGCCAGCCGCCCGGCCACCCCGAACGGCAGCAGCAGCTCCTCGGCCCAGATCACCCGGCTGCCGCCCCGCCAGGGCCGCACCCGGATCGCGCCCCGCCCGCGCACCAGAGCTCCGGTGTGCTCCATCAGCACGTACGACGGCGGCTCCCGGCGCACGATCGTCATCGTGTCCAGGAACCCCAGCGGCGCGATGCCGGTGTAGGCCTCCACCCGGTCCGCGCCCACCTGCCGGGCCGACGTCATGAACATCCACTCCCGATGCCGCGGCCAGTCGGTCACCAGCGCGAACACCTCCTGCGGCGGTGCCGCCACCTCCACGGCCGCACCCGCGTACACCGGCCTCATCCCGCACCTCCTGGCTATCCTCGGGGACATGAAGTACGTGCTCATGATCGGGCTGGACGAATCCGACGTGCCGGAGGAGATCGCGCTGCACGGGTGCGGCGGCTGGAGCGCGGAGATGACCAGGCGCGACGTCGTCAGGGGCGGGGTCGGGCTGCGCCCCGCCGCCGAGGCCACCACCGTACGCGTGCGTGGCGGCGACGTGCTGCTGACCGACGGCCCCTTCGCCGAGACCAAGGACCAGATCGGCGGGTTCACCCTGATCGAGTGCGAGGGCATCGAGGAGGCCGTGCGGATCGCCGCCGCCCATCCCGTGGCCCGCTACGGCTCGATCGAGATCCGGCCCGTGCTGGAGCCGTGACCGACCCGGAGGCGCCGTCCGACCCGGAGGCGCTGTCCGGCCTGGAGGCGGTGTTCCGGGCCGAGTGGGGCACGGTCGTGGCCACCCTCATCCGGCTCACCGGCGACTGGGACCTGGCCGAGGAATGCGCCCAGGACGCCTTCGCCGCCGCCCTGGAACGCTGGCCGCGCGACGGCGTACCGGAACGGCCGGGCGCCTGGCTGACCACGACCGCCCGCAACCGCGCCTTCGACCGGCTGCGCCGCGAGCGGGCCGGGGCCGCCAAGATGCGCCAGGCCGCCCAGCTCGCGCAGACCGGACAGGCCGGGGCGTCAGGGGCGCCGCCGGCCGACGGCTTTCCCGACGACCGGCTGCGGCTGATGTTCACCTGCTGCCATCCGGCACTGTCCCTGCCGGCGCAGGTCGCCCTCACCCTGCGTACGCTGGCCGGGCTGGGCACCGCCGAGATCGCGCGGGCGTTCCTGGTGCCGGAGGCGACGATGTCGCAGCGGCTGGTCCGCGCCAAGCACAAGATCCGCCAGGCCGCGATCCCGTTCCGGGTGCCGCCGCCGCACCTGCTGCCCCAGCGCCTGCAAGCCGTGCTCGGCGTGCTGTACCTGCTGTTCAACGAGGGCTACTCCAGCCCCGGGCGGGAGGCCGTGCGCCGGGAGGCGATCCGGCTGGCCCGGCTGCTGGCCGCGCTGCTGCCCGGCGAGCCCGAGACCGGCGGGCTGCTCGCCCTCATGCTGCTGCACCAGGCCCGCCAGCCGGGCAGGACCTCCGCCGACGGCACGCTGGTGCCGCTGGAGGAGCAGGACCGCATGGTGTGGGACCGGGCCGGGATCGAGGAGGGGGTCGGGGTGCTGGAGGCGGCGCTGGGCCGCCGCGCCGCCGGGCCGTACCAGGTGCAGGCCGCGATCGCCGCCTGCCACGCCACCGCTCCCGACGCCGGCGCGACCGACTGGCCGCAGATCGCCGTCCTGTACGCGCGCCTGGCCGTCCTGCTGCCCTCCCCCGTGGTCGAGCTCAACCGGGCCGTGGCCGTCGCCATGGCCGACGGTCCGGCGGCCGGGCTGGAACTGGTGGACCGCCTGGCCGGGACCGGCGCACTGCCCGGCTACCATCTGCTGCCCGCCACCCGGGCCGACCTGCTGCGCCGCCTGGAACGCCGGGCCGAGGCCGCCGGCGCCTACCGGCAGGCGCTCGAACTGGCCACCGCCGAGGCCGACCGCCGCTACCTGGCCCGGCGGCTGGCGGAGCTGGGTGCGTGAGAAGGCCCCGCCGCGGAGGCCGAGGACTGGGGAAGTCAGCCTGCGCGACGGGACCGGCACCTCGGGATCACAACCCGCAGTAGTCCGGCCTGCCGTGGCCGAAGCGGTCGCCGGCCAGGCCGTTCAGGGGTGTCGCTGAGGGCCGGCCTGTCATTCGCTGCTCCTCTCTGTGGTCGGCGACTCCGCCTCGGAACTACCCAATGTCACTCTCCGTGAAGCCCGGTGATCGAGTAAAATCCCGGGACCGCTGGTCATGAGGGGGTTCTGTCGCGGTCACGGGCGTCCGTACGGACACGATGCGCACTCACCGTGACGGCCTTGGGGGCCGTGTCAGGCCCGCGTGTAGATCAGGTTCAGCACGCCGGTGCTGAACGTGGCAGACGTGGTGAGGGTCAGCGGGATCTGCGTGCCGACGTCGTCGAACAGACGCTTGCCCGAGCCCACGACGATCGGGTGGACCAGCAGGTTGAGCTCGTCGAGCAGGCCCTCGCGCAGCAGCGAGACGACCAGGGTGCCGCTGCCGACGACGGAGATGTTGCGGCCGGGGCGCTGCTTGAGCTCCGCCAGGCCGGCCAGGGTGACCAGCTCGGTGTTCTGCCAGGCGGGCGCGGTGAGCGTGGTGGAGACGACGTATTTGGTGGCCGAGTTCATCGCGTCGGCCAGGGGCTCCTTCTCGGGATCCTGGTGCGGCCAGTGCGCGGCGAACTCCTCGTAGGTGTGGCGGCCCAGCAGCATGGCGTCGGCGGCCTCCATCTGCTCGCCGACCGACTGGCCCATCTCGTCGTTGAAGTACGGGAAGTGCCAGGTGTCGGGGGCCTCGACGACGCCGTCGAGGGAGATGAACAGGCCCGCGGTGATCTTTCGCATGATGTGGCTCTCCTTGATTTCCCTGAGGTGGGTCAACCCTCCCACCGACAAATCCAGTTGTCAAGACGACTCTGTTTGTCTGAAGGGTGGGCCCTGGAAACACGAAAGACCCGGCGGTGACCGGGTCTTTCGCGGGAGTCGGCGCGGAGAGAGGGCTGTCCGTCTCGGGGGCTCCAGGGGGCCGTGCGGGCGCCCCGCGGGGTGAGCGGACAGCGGGCCCTGAGGAGGCGGAGGTCTAGAGGCAACGCCGTTCAGTTAAGGGAGAGGGCTGTTCGTCAAAGCCGGTGAACAAAGCAGCGGAGCCGCTGTAGAAGAGGTCTGTCACTCCAAGACATCCTCACCACAGGAGCTCCGCTGTTGGAACAGATTGCCATAGAAGGAACGGCCGGGGTAGCCGCTGGGGTGTTCGCGCCGGGGCACCTGGGCGAACTGACCCGGATCGTCCCGTTCGAGATGGTCGATGAGGTGCTGGCGGAGACCCGTGCGCTCCAGCGCAGGGTCCGGCTGGTGCCGGCACGGGTCACGGTCTACTTGCTGCTGGCCGCGGCATTGTTCACAGGGCTGGGCTACCGGCAGGTCTTCGACCGGTTGTGCGCCGGGCTGGCGCATCTGGCGCCGGTACGGCCCAGCGGCAGCGCTCTTCGCCAGGCCCGCCAGCGGCTGGGGCCTGCCCCCATGAAAGCGTTGTTCGACCTGGTGAGCGGCCCTGCGGTGACGACCGCCAGCGCAGGATGGTGGCGGGGATTGCGGGTGGTCGCCGTCGATGGCACCCTGCTACCAGTCCCGGACTGTGCGGCCAACCTCACGGTCTTCACCCGGCAGCGACTCGGCAACGGGACCTCGGGATACCCACAACTGCGTCTGACCGCGCTGGTGGCCTGCGGGACCAGGTCGGTGATCGGGGCCGTCTTCGGACCCGCCACGATCGGTGAGCTGGACTACGCCCGCCGTCTGGCCGTGCATCTGCGGGCCGGGATGCTCCTGCTGGGCGACCGGAACTTCGCCGCCACCGACCTGCTCAACCAGCTGGCCGCCACCGGCGCCGACCTGCTGGTGCGCTGCAAGTCCGGCCGCAACCTGCCCGCCTTGGCCCGCTGCCGGGACGGCTCGATCCTGGCCCGGCTCGGCGCGCTGACCATTCGCGTCATCGACGCCGAGATCACCATCCGCACCGCCCAAGGCGCCCGGACCGGCCACTACCGGCTGCTGACCACCCTCACCGACGCGTTGGCCTACCCGGCGGCCGACCTCATCCGGCTCTACCACGAGCGCTGGGAGATCGAGACCGCATATGCGGAGCTGAAGTCCACAATCCTCGGCGGGCACGTCCTGCGAGCACGCACGCCTGATGGCATCGAACAGGAGGTCTGGGCCCTGCTGACCGCCTACCAGGTCCTGCGGACCGCGATGACCGACGCCACCGACAGCGTCCCGGGCACCGACCCGGACCGGGCCGGCTTCACCACCGCCCTGGCCGCCGCCCGAGACCAGCTCGTCCTGGCCGCCGGCGTCATCACCGGCACCAACATCGACCTGGTCGGCACCGTCGGCCGTCACGTCCTGGCCCATCTCCTGCCCGCCCGGCGGATCCGCACCAAAGACCGCATCGTCAAACGCGCGATCTCCAAATACAACGCCCGCGGACCCGCCATTGACCGGACCACCTACAAAGCCACTATCAGCATCAACATGATCCCGGCCAGCCCTTGACGCCGCTACCCCAGCCCTAAGGGCTTGCCGATCAATAACCCGTAGCATCTGCCGTTCTGGCCCGATGGGCTGGTATGGCCGTGTCGGTGGAGACTGTGGGGATGCTGGAGGCGAAGCTCGAGGCGATCTTGCCGCATCTGGACGAG